>DATEQV010000184.1:0-9316 GCA_035272265.1 Acidisphaera sp.
GCGCTGTACCATTGCGCCTCACGCCGAACCATTCTAGCGGTTCTACCCTCCGGGGTGTCAGGATCTCGCATGCAAATCCGCGTCGGCTACGACCTGACGTTTGACTGCCCGCAGCCGTTGCCGATGATCGTGCATCTGAACGTGCATTACTCGCGGGCGTCCGATTTCATCCGCCCGGACTACCTGCTGACGGTGCCGACCGTGCCGATCAGCTCCTACCGCGACTCGTACGGGAACTGGGTCACACGGCTGGTCGCGCCGGCCGGCCGCATCCGCTTGACCACCGATGCCGTGGTGCTCGATTCTGGCCTTCCGGACCCGGTGTTCCCCGAGCTGCGGCAGCATCCCGTCCAGGCGCTGCCGTCCGAGACGCTGCTGTACCTGCTCGGCAGCCGCTACTGCGAGACCGACCACCTGGCGACAGTCGCGTGGTCGATGTTCGGCCAGCTGGACGGCTGGGCGCGAGTGAAGGCGATCTGCGATTTCGTCCACCAGCACGTCATCTTCGGGTACCAGTATGCGCGACCGACCCGCACAGCATGGGAGACCTTCAACGAACGCGTCGGCGTCTGCCGCGACTTCGCCCATCTGGCGCTCACACTGTGCCGCTGCGTCAACATCCCGGCGCGCTACTGCACCGGCTACCTGGGCGATATCGGCGTGCCCCCGGACCCGGCGCCGATGGATTTCTCCGGCTGGTTCGAGGTGTTCCTCGACAATCGCTGGCACGTGTTCGACGCACGGCACAACAAGCCGCGCATCGGACGCGTGCTGATGGCTACCGGGCGCGATGCAGCGGACGTGGCGATCGCCAGCACCTTCGGCCCCAACACGCTGGCCAACTTCAAGGTCTGGACCGAAGAAGTCAGCTGAACGGCTGCGTGGGGAACTGTCCAAAGATTGGGGGTTCATGCTGCCGCGGCACGGAGCACGCCCGCGTTGGCTAGCGGTTCAAAACGATGCGCGAGCCCAGAACCGAGCGTTCCATTGTAGACGGCGCAGCGAACCTGCCTCGTCCCGACTCGCATCTGTTGGGCCTTGTTCATGCGCCGATCGACAAGGAAGTTCGCCGTGCCTTCGATGATCGAAGTACCGACGCGAAGGTCGGCGCAATATCGCCTGGCGTAGTTCACCAGTCAGTTGCTCTGGTCACGGAGATTGCGGTGCCACACCTTGCGCGACGGTACGCCCAGCCTGCGATAGCCGCTCTCGCCTTTGAAGACACATATGACATTGCGGATCCGGTCGATGCTGTGCCGGCATTCTTGGCGTTGCCGTTCCATATGCACCCAGCGCAACCCCATAGACATGGATTGAGATGGCAGTAGTCGTGCCGAGATTGGCCACGCGGTGGCTGAGCGGCGCGCCTTCTGGCATGTGGCTCACTGCTCCTGGGCGGCGCTCGATGACGCGGTCGAGCCGCCAACCGCCGCCTGACGCCGGCCGGAAGAGCGCCTCGGTCAGGGTACCTAGATGCACGCCGAGGGCGCACCATGTGTTGTGCCGGTGCACCGGCGACATCGGTGGTTGCGGAGCAGGATTTGGCCGACGATTGTCTGGCCAGTCTGTTGCAACGGTTTGACCGCGCAAAAGGAGGCCCTCGGGATGAAGCTGAGCGCTCGCAATCAAATCAACGGCAAGCTCGTCGCCGTGCAGCAGAGGCAGATCCCCGGTCACGTGCAGATCAACATCGGGCATGGTGTCGTGATCACCGCCTCCGTCACGAACGATGCGATCGACGATCTGAAGCTCGCCGTCGGCGACGATGCGTTCGCCGTGATCAAGGCGTCCGACGTGATGGTCGCCAACTGAACGTCTGGCAGGACGTCGTCGCCCCCTAGGTCTACCTGCCAGCCGGCACCCGGCTGCGTCGCAAGAACATCGCCATGCCCTTCCGTATTTCCGCCGCCCGTCTCGAAACCATGCTGCTGGAGGATGCGCCCTACGGCGACATGACGACGCTTGCACTCGGCATCGGCGCTCAGCCGGGCGCGGTGACGCTGCGCGCGGGGGCGGCAATGACGCTGTGCTGCGCCGAGGAGGCGGAGGCTCTGTTTCTGCATTCCGGCTGTCATCGCGTGCGCCGTTTGGCCGCGTCGGGCGATGACCTCGCGGCCGGCTCCGACATCCTAGTGGCGGAAGGCCCGGTGGCGGCGTTACAGGTCGCGGCACGCACGGCGCAGGCGCTGATGGAGGTGACGTCGGGCGTCGCGACGCGTGCACGACGGATCCTCCAGGCCGCGCGGTCGAGCCGGCCGGACATTGCACTCGCCTGCACGCGCAAGCACCTACCGGGCAGCAAGGACGCGATGCTGAAGGCGATCATGGCCACCGGCTGCACCCCGCACCGCTTCGGATTGTCTGAGAGCATCCTGGTCTTCGCCCATCATCGCGCCTTCCTCGGCGACGAGGCGCCGCGTGACTGGGTGGCGCGACTGCGCGCCGCACAGCCAGAACGGCGTATCGTCGTCGAGGCCGAGACGGTCGACGAAGCGCGGCTGTTCGCGCAGAGTGGGGCGGACTGCCTTCAGCTCGACCGCATGACGCCGGAGCAGGTTGCCGCCGCGGTGGATGTCGTCGCCGGCATCAGCCCCCGCGCTGCCATCGCGGCGACGGGCGGGATCAACGAAAGCAATGCGGCGGCCTATGCCGCGACGGGCGTGGACATGCTCGTCACCTCGGCGCCCTACTTCGCGCCGCCGCTCGACGTTAAGGTGACGATGGCGCCCGCTGCCAGCCGGGCCTGACTCGACCGGCTCATCCGTTGAAAGGACCAAGCGTGATCCGCACACATCCGCATGTTTCCGACCCGATGCGCCGCGTCGCCCGGCGCGGGTCGCTCGCACGCATTGCGGCGCTCGCGCTGCTTCTGCTGCCTGCCCCCGCGCTGGCACAGACGGTGTTCGCCGCGGCGAGCCTGACCGACGCGATGAAGGACGTCTCCGCGGCGTGGCAGAAGCAGGGCCATCCGGCGTTGACGATGTCCTTCGCCTCCAGTTCCACGCTCGCCCGGCAGATCGAGCAGGGCGCACCGGCCAACATCTTCGCCTCGGCCGACGAGAACTGGATGGACTATCTGCAGACGCGCAACCTGATCGTGAACGAGTCGCGGCGCAATCTGCTGTCGAACAGCCTGGTGCTCGTCGTGCCGGCTTCAGCACGACCGAAAGGCGCTGCGCCGGTGACCATCGAACCGGGCTTCGACCTCGCCGGACTGCTGGACAAGGACGGGCGGCTGACGACCGGCGATCCCGCGCACGTGCCGGTCGGCATCTACGCCGAACAGTCGCTGCGCAAGCTCGGGCTGTGGGACGCGGTTTCCGGGCGCCTCGCGCCGGCGGACTCGGTCCGCGCGGCGCTGCTGCTGGTCGAGCGCGGGGAGGCGCCCGCCGGGATCGTCTACAGCACCGACGCGGCGGTCTCGCCCGGCGTCGCGATCGCCGGCATCTTTCCGTCATCCAGCCACGATCCGATCGCGTATCCGTTTGCACTCGTGCGCGGGCAGGACACGCCGGAGGCGCGCGGCTTCGTGACCGAGTGACCCCGGGCCGGGGCTTCAGCCGAACTTGAACAGGACGCCGAAGCCGCCGCGCGGATAGCTCCATTCGATGTCGCCCGTCTCCGCGCACAGGATCCGGCAGGTGCCGCATTCCAGACAGCCGTCCGCGGTCACCTCCACCTGCCCGCGGTCGTTCAGATCGTAGCAATGCGCCGGGCAGATGCGCATCAGCATCAGCAACGCCTGCGACGGCGTCGTGTGCGGCTTGACCTTGATGTGCGGTCGACCGGCGTCGACCACGTAGCGGTTGTTGAACAGTCGATCCTCGACCCGCACCGTCATGACACAGCCCTCCCTTGAACTCACACGCGCGCCTAGCGCCACGCCCTCGCCAGCCTGAACGCGTCGCCCAGCAGGCCCGTCAGCTTGCGGCTGCTGCGGACCATGCCGACGATCTGCCGCTCCTTCTCCCGCTTGTCCGCACCGTCGACCCGCAGCCAGGTCTGCATCGCCTGGCTCATCATCCGCGGATAGGTGCCGAACAGGTGCTTCGTGCCGTGCAGGAAATTCGGGATGTCCTTGTATTTTTTCAGGTCCTTCATCACGAACGTCTTCTGCAGGCGATCGTGATAGGCGCCCAAGGCATCGGCCGAGAAGTCCGACCGCGTGCGGCAAAGCTGCACGATCAGCTCACCCGCCACGCGGCCAGTGGTCATCGCCATGTTCGAGCCTTCGCGATGCACGGCGTTCACGAACTGCCCGGCATCGCCGACGATGACCCAGCCGTCGCCATACAGATGCGGAATCGCCCGGTAGCCGCCTTCCGGGATCAGGTGCGCCGAGTATTCCTTCACCTCCGCGCCCTGCAGCAGGGGTGCGATCGACGAATGCGTCTTGAACCGCTCCAGCGGCTCGTAAGGTGCCGCGTTGCCGGTCTTGAAATCCGACACCAGGCAGCCGATGCCGACCGAGAGGGATTCCTGGTTGGTGTAGAGGAACGCCGTGCCGCTCATGCCGCCGGTGACCGTTCCCATCGCCTCGATCACCACGCCCTCGTTGCCGCGGAGGTTGAAGCGGCTTTCGATCGTCTCGCGCGGCAGGAAGTGCATCTCCTTCACCGCCAGCGCAACCGTGTCCGGCTTCAGCTCGGGCCGCAGACCGGAGCGCTGCGCCACCAAGCCATTGACGCCTTCGGCCAGCACGACGACGTCGGCCAGCACCACGCCGCCGTCACGGTCGGTGCGCACGCCGATCACCCGCCCTGACTCCGTGCGGATCAACTCGGTCACGGTGGTCTCGCACAGCAACGTCGCGCCGGCTTCCCGCACCTTGCTGCTGAACCAGCGGTCGAACGGCGCGCGGATGATCGTATAGCGGTTCGGCTTCTCCTCGTTGAAGTCGTCCGACCGATAGCTCATCCCAACATAGGACGTGTCGTCGAGCATCCACATCCGCTGCTCGATGATATGGCGTTCCAGCGGCGCGTCATCGCGGAAGTCGGGAATGATCTGCTCCAGCGCGTTCGCGTACAGGATCGCGCCTTGGACATTCTTGGACCCGGGATACTCGCCGCGTTCCAGCTGCAGGACCTTCAGGCCCTCCTTCGCCATCGTGTAGGCCGCCGCGTTGCCCGAGGGGCCCGCGCCGATGACGATGGCGTCGAATTTTCCGGTGTTCATCGCACGTCTCTCCTAACCGGCCAACCGGTTGACCGACAGCCGCGCCGCGAAGGCATGGGTCAGCGCCGGCAGGATCTCCAGGGCGTCGCCGACCACGCCCAGATGCGCGAAGTCGAAGATCGGCGCCTGCGGATCGATGTTGATCGCGACGATCAGGTCCGCGCCCTCGACGCCGACGCGGTGCTGGATCGCGCCGGAAATGCCGGCCGCGACATAAAGCTTCGGCCGGATCGTCTTGCCGGTCTGGCCGATCTGCCGATCGGCCGTGATCCAGCCCTTCTGCACCAGCGGACGCGATCCGCCGTACTCGGCACCCAGCACAGCGGCGAGGTCGCGCACGAGGCGGAAGTTCTCCGCCGACCGCAGACCGAGCCCACCCGCCACGACGATATCGGCATAGGCGAGCTGTGCCGTGTTCGAATCGCGATCGGGCAGGAAGCGCAGCACCTTCGTGACAATGTCTTCCTCCGCCAGCCCGAGCGAATGGAGCACGACGCGGCCGGTGCGGCCCGCCTCCGGCTGCGGCATGGACATCACGCGCGGCCGCACGGTGGCCATCTGCGGGCGGTAGTTCAGCGTGTGGATCGTGCAGAGCAGCGAGCCGCCGAAGGTCGGCCGCGTCGCCGCCAGTGAGCGCTCGTCGTCGATCGCGAGTTCGGTGCAGTCGGCCGTCAGGCCAGTCTGCAACGTGGTCGCGACCGAGCCGGCGAGATCGCGGCCCAGCGTCGTGGCACCCAGCAGCAGGATCTCCGGCTTGTAGGTCAGCACGAGATCGGTCAGCGCCTTGGTGTACGGCGCGTTGCGGTAGTGGATCAGGACAGGATCGGCGACGAGGTAGACCAGATCGGCACCGTATTCGTGGCATTCCGACGCGGCTGCATGCAGCTCGTCACGATTGCCGCCGGCCAGCACGCCGGCCAGTTCCACGTTCAGCTTGTCGGCGAGTTTGCGACCCTCGCCGAGCAACTCCAGCGAGACGGGATGGATGCGCCCGTGCTCGAACTCGACATAAACCCAGACGTGCCGGTAGGCCTTGAAGTGCTCCGGCAGCTCCTTCTTGGTACTGGCCCGGCTGGCAGCCGGCTTGGGCGCGTCGCTCATGGCACGCTGTCCTTATTGTCCCGACGCAAAGCGCATGAGGTCGGCCTCGATCTGCGGCTGCTTGGCGAAAATGCCGGCCATCAACTCGTGGGCGATCTCGTCGTAGGAGCGTCCGCTCGTCTCCAGCAGCTCGGCGCGATCGTCGCGCGGCCGCGGCGCGAACACTTTCTTGACGATGGTGGGCGAGCCCTTCAGGCCGCACTTCGCCGGCTCGGTGATGCCAGCGGCTGCCGCGTTCCACACCTCGATCTTCGCTGCGGCCGCCGACAACGCCGAGTCGAGCGAGCCGCGCCGCATCTCGTTGCTGCCTTCCAGCATCGTCACCAGCACCGGCAAGCGCGTGGAGAGAAGCTGCACCCCGCCTTCGGCGCGCCGCTCGACTTCGATCGTCGCGGCGGCAGGATCGAGGGAGACGATACGGGCGACATAAGTAAGCTGATTGAGGTTGAGGCGGCTGGCGATGCCGGGCCCCACCTGCGCGGTGTCGCCGTCGATCGTCTGCTTGCCGCAGAAGACGATGGCGGGCTTGCCCAAGGTCTCGCCGGCCTTGGCAATGGCCTGCGACAGCGCGAAGGTGGTCGCGAGGGTGTCCGATCCGGCGAAGGTGCGATCGGTCAGCAGCACCGCGCGGTCGGCGCCGAAGGTCAGCGCCTTGCGCAGGCTGTCCTCGGCCATCGGCGGCCCCATCGTCAGCACGGTCACGTGGCTGCTCAACCCGTCGCGCCGGAAGCGGTCGCGCACGGACAACGCTTCTTCCAGCGCAAAGAGGTCATAGGGATTGATGATGGTCGGCACGCCCTGCCGCATGATCGTGTTGGTGACGGGATGGACGCGGATCTGCGCGCTGTCCGGCACCTGCTTGATGCACACGAGGATGTGGATGCCGCGGTCCTGCGGTTGCGGTTGGGTTTGCGTGTCCATGCGTGCCTCCTAATCGGGCTGCCCGGTCAGTGTCGCCAGCGGCACGAACGGCATCGGCGCCGGTGCCGCGGGCTTCACCGCATCCTGGTGGACCTTGAAGACGCGCTCGGCGATCGGCGACGAACGCCGGAAATCGTCGTAGGCGCGCTGCAGCGTGTCGCGGCAGGCGGTGCGCACGACTTCGTCCGGCTGGCCGTCGAGTTCCGTCTCGCGCAGGTACTGACCCATGCGCCGCAGGATGTGCAGGCGGGCGACGTTGACGATCGCCGGGTCGTAGGCGACGTCCAGAGCTGCGAAGAATTCTTCGGCCGCGGACAGCCGCTTGAGATCGTCGAGCACGCTCATCGGCCGCTCCCGTCGTTCTTGTCGGCCCCGTCGCGCCGCCGCTGCATCTCCGTCACCCTTGCTTCCAGAAAGGCGATGCGGTCGATCAGCGCGGCGAACGCGTCGCCGACCGGATCCGGCATCAGGTGGTGTTCGAGGTCGATGCGGCCGTCGAGCGCGTGGCGCCGGCGGAATTCGCGCACGACCTTGCCCGGCATCCCGACCACGGTCATGCCCGGCGGCACATCGCCCGTCACCGTGGTGTTGGCGCCGACGCGCACGCCGCGACCGATCGTGATCGGCCCCAGGAGGGTCGCGCCCGCGCCGATCAGCACCCCGTCTTCCACCGTTGGATGCCGTTTGCCGGGCGCCCAGCTGGTGCCGCCCAGCGTGACGCCGTGGTACATCGTCACATCGTTGCCGATCGTCGCGGTCTCCCCGATCACCACGCCCGCGCCATGATCGATGAAGAAGCCGCTGCCGATCGTCGCGGCCGGATGGATGTCCACGTTGGTCACCAGGCGCGCGAACCACGACAGCACACGGGCACAGAAGCGCAGCTCGACCTTCCACAGACGATGCGCCACACGATGGATCAGCACCGCGTGCACGCCGGGGTAGGTGAGCAGGATCTCCGCCACGTTGCGCGCGGCAGGGTCGCGCTGGCGCACGCAGGCCACATCGCTACGGATCTGCCGCCAGAGCGACGCGGGCCGCGGCAGCGGCGCGTGCATGACTGCGGCGGCCAGCATCGCCGCTATTCCGCCGCCATCGGCATCGGCGCGAATGGCGAAACCTGGCGCGCCCGTGCCACGATCGACGGCAGGCGGTCCAGCACGCGCTCGACATCCTCGATGCGATTGTCGCGTGCGAACGAGAAGCGGATGGCGCCGTGCACGGACCGGTACGGCACGGCCATCGCCCGCAGCACGTGCGACGGCTCCATCGATCCCGAGCCGCAGGCGGAACCCGACGACGCGGCGATGCCGAAATGGCTCAGACCCAACAGGATCGGCTCGGCCTCGGCGTTTTCGAAGGCGATGCACGACGTGTTGGGCAGGCGCGCGATCGGATCGCCGAGGATCATCGCGCCTTCGATCGAGCGGGTCACGCCGCGTTCCAGCGCATCGCGCAGGGCGCGCAGCCGAACCGAGTCCTCGCCGACCCGCTCGGCGGCGAGCGCGGCGGCCTCGCCGAGCCCGACGATCCCCGGCACGTCCACGGTGCCGGCGCGACGGCCGCGCTCCTGCTTGCCGCCGTGCAGCAGCGGTGACAGGCGCACGCCCTTGCGGACGAACAATGCGCCGATTCCTTTCGGGCCGTGCAGCTTGTGGCCGGACAGCGACAGCATGTCGATGCACGAGCCGCGCAGGTCGATCGGAAGACGTCCCACGGCCTGCACCGCATCGGTGTGGAACAGCGCGCCGCAGGCATGGGCTTCCTCGGCCAGCGCCTCGACGTCGTTGATCGTTCCGGTCTCATTGTTCGCCCACATGATCGAGGCGATCGCCGTGCCGGGGCCGAGAGCCTCGCGATACGCGTCGCGATCCAGCCGCCCGCGCCGATCGACCGGGATGCGGCTGACGATCACGCCCTGGCGACGCTGCAGGTGGTCGCAGAACGCCAGCACTGCGGGATGCTCGACGGCCGAGACGACGACCTTGCGGCGCATTGGCTGGGTTTCCAGCGCCGAGGCGATTGCCGTGTTGTCGGCCTCGGTGCCGCCGGAGGTGAACACGATCTCCTGATCCGATGCCGCGCCCAGCAGCGCGCGCACCTGCCCCCGCGCGCG
>DATEQV010000185.1:0-5160 GCA_035272265.1 Acidisphaera sp.
CCATGCGCGCGTGGGCGTTCGCGGTGTGCTGTGTGTTGCTGGCGGTTGTGGCGCGGGCCGCGGATACGCCCGAGCCGGTCAAGCTCGGCGCGATCCTCGACATGTCGAGCGTCTATGCCGACGTCACCGGGGCGGGGAGCCAGGCCGCGGCCCAGATGGCGATTGACGATTTCGGCGGCAAGGTTCTCGGCCGTCGGATCCAGCTGATGGTGGCCGACCATCAGAACAAGCCGGACATCGCCGCCGGGGTCGCCGCGCGCTGGCTGGATGCCGAGCATGTCTCGGCGATCCTCGACGTCGCTGCGTCGGGACCGGCGCTGGCGGTGATGAACGTCGCCAAGACGCGCGACGCGATCGTGCTGCTGAGCGGTCCGGGCGCGTCCAGCATCACCGGCGAGCAGTGCATCCCGAACGCGGTGCACTGGGCCTACAACACGTATGCGCTGGCGCACAGCACCGGCAGTGCGATCGTCGCCGAGGGCGGCAAGACGTGGTACTTCATCGCCGCCGACTACACGTTCGGCGCGCAGCTGGAGGCGGATACGGCCGCGGTGGTGAAGGCGGCGGGCGGTCAGGTGCTGGGCGACACCAAGGCGCCGATCGGTACGTCCGACTTCTCGTCCTATCTGCTGTCGGCGCAGCAATCGGGCGCGCAGGTCGTGGGCTTCGCCAATGCGGGCGCGGACCTCGACAATGCGATCAAGCAGGCGGCGGATTTCGGCCTGGCGCGCAGCGGGCAGCGTCTGGCGGGACTGCTGGTGTACATCAACGACATCCACAGCCTGGGGCTCGCGGCGACGCACGGGGTGCTGCTGAGTTCCGCCTTCTACTGGGACATGAACGACGCCACGCGCGCCTTCGCCAAGCGCTTCTACGACAAGATGCGCAAGATGCCGAACATGTCGCAGGCGGGCCTGTATTCGGCGACGCTGCACTATCTCAAGGCGGTCGAGGCGGCCGGGACGCTGGAGTCGAAGGCGGTGATGGCGCAGATGCGTGCGATGCCGGTGAATGACTTCTTCACCCACAACGGCACGATCCGCGCCGACGGCATGATGGTGCACGACATGTATCTGTTCCAGGTGAAAGCGCCGGAGGAATCGCACGGCGAGTGGGACCTGTACACGCTCGTGCGCACGATTCCGGCCGATCAGGCCTACCTGCCGCTGTCCCAGTCGCGCTGCCCGCTGGTGCATCATTAGCCCGCGCGGTGGATGACGCCGATCTCATCGAAGCCGGGCGAAAACTGTTCGCCCGGCCCTGCCGGTTCTTCCACGGCGCGCAGCGGATCGACCAGCTTCCGCCGGCCGAGGGAATCGAGATCGCGCTGGCCGGCCGTTCGAATGTCGGCAAGAGTTCGCTGCTCAATGCGCTGACCGGCCACCACGCGCTCGCGCGTGCGTCGGGACAGCCGGGGCGGACGCAGCAGCTGAATTTCTTCGACCTCGACGGCGCGCTGACCCTGGTCGACATGCCGGGCTACGGCTACGCCCAGGCGTCGAAAGCCGTGAAGGCCGACTGGCAGGGGCTGATGTTCGACTACCTGCGCGGCCGGCCCAACCTGCGGCGGGTGTTCCTGCTGCTCGACGCGCGCATCGAGATCAAGGCGTCGGACATCGCGGTGATGGAGCTGCTTGACCGCGCGGCGGTGACCTATCAGCTCGTCCTGACCAAGGCCGACGGCGTCAAGCCGCCGGCGCTGGCGGCCAAGCTGGCCGAAGCCGCGGACCTGGCCCGCGCGCATCCCGCCGCCCATCCGGTCGTGCTCGCTTCCAGCGCGGAGACCGGCGCCGGCATCCCGGAGCTGCGCGCGGCGGTCGCCGACATGCTGGCGGATGCCCGCGGGCTTCCCGCCCCCGCCGCCGGGCGTTAGGAGGCCATAGTGCCGAGGAGGACCGCATGACGTCCCCGTCTCCGATCGACATCGCCGCCGCCACCGAGCAGGCCCGCATCCTGGCGCACGCGCTGCCGTTCCTGCGCCGCTACGCCGGGGCGACCATCGTGGTGAAGTACGGCGGCCATGCGATGGGCGAGGAGACGCTCGCCGAGGAGTTCGGCCGCGACATCGCGCTGCTCAAGCAGGTCGGCATCAACCCTGTGGTGGTGCACGGCGGGGGGCCGCAGATCAACGACATGCTCAAGCGGCTGGCGATCAAGAGCACGTTCGTCGACGGCCTGCGCGTGACCGACGCGGCGATGGTCGAGGTGGTCGAGATGGTGCTCGCCGGCACCGTCAACAAACGTGTGGCCGACCTGATCAACCGCGCCGGGGCGCTGGCTGTCGGCATCTGCGGCAAGGACGGCGGCCTGCTGCGCGCGCGCAAGCTGCGGCGCACGCGGCGCGATCCCGGCAGCCACATCGAGGAGGTGCTCGACCTGGGTTTCGTCGGCGAGCCGGAGCATGTGGACGTCCGGGTGATCCACGCGCTGACCGGCGCGGGGCTGATCCCGGTGATCGCGCCGGTGGGCGTGGGCGAGGACGGCCAGACCTACAACATCAACGCCGACACCGCGGCGGCGGCGATCGCCGGCGCTTTGGGGGCGACGCGCCTGCTGGTGCTGACCGACGTGCCGGGGGTGCTGGACAAGAACAAGCGGCTGATCGCGGACATGACGCTCGCCGACGTGCAGGCGCGCATCGACGACGGCACCATCACCGACGGCATGATCCCGAAGGTGGAGAACTGCGTCGAGGCGGTGCGCGACGGGGTGAAGGGTGCGGTGATCCTGGACGGCCGCGTGCCGCACGCCTGCCTGCTGGAACTGTTCACCGAGGCCGGTCCGGGGACGCTGATCATGGACGGGGCGGCTTGAACCCGGAGTAGTGCGATGAAAATCAAGTCGATGACACTGGACGAGATCAAGGCGAGCAAGCCGCAGGTGGACCACGCAAAGCTCGACGCGACGACCGAGGAAGACATCCGGCGCCAGCAGATCGAAGACGGTGAGGACCCTGACGCACCTCTGCCGCCGTTCAAGCTGGTGAAGCCGCGTCGTTGACCGCCTGAAGGCCTTAAGGCCACCCGCAGGCGCGCATCGACGACGGCACCATGCGGTGTACTGCCGCAGGAATAGTCGTCATCGCGAGCGAAGCGTGGCGATCCAGGGCCGTGTGACAAACGCCTGCCGCGTGGCCCTGGATCGCCACGCCGCTGCGCTCCTCGCGATGACGGCACTACAGGGAAATGTGCCGTCGCGGGCCCGTTGACCGCGTCCGCCCACGGCCACACCGCCGCGACGGCTCGGGTCTTGCTAGGCCGCCAGGGTCTTGGCCGGGCAGAGATCCGGTCATCTGTGCCTGGGCGCCGGATCGGTTTCGTTTCGCGATCCAGGGCGCCGGTCGCCGTTACGGAGTTGAACAGATGATTGCAAACAGCGAGACCGCCTCGGGCTTTCACCCGATCACCAGGATCCTCGTCGCCAACCGCTCCGAGATCGCCATCCGCGTCTTCCGCGCGGCGGCGGAACTCGGCATCGCGACCGTCGCGATCTACGCCGAGGAAGACAAGCTCTCGCTGCATCGTTTCAAGGCCGACGAAGCCTATCAGGTCGGCAAGGGACGCAGCCCGCTGGAGGCCTACCTCTCGGTCGAGGAGGTCATCCGCGTCGCCCGCGAGTCCGGCGCCGACGCGATCCACCCGGGCTACGGGTTCCTGTCCGAAAGCCCGGAACTGGCCGAGGCCTGCGCCGCCAACGGGATCATTTTCATCGGACCCAAGCCCGAGACGATGCGCACGCTCGGCAACAAGGTCGACGCCCGCAACCTCGCCATCTCCGTGGGCGTCCCGGTGATGCCGGCGACCGATCCGCTGCCCGCCGATCCCGACGAGATCAAGCGGCTCGCCGCCAAGATCGGCTATCCGGTGATGCTCAAGGCGTCCTGGGGCGGCGGCGGGCGCGGCATGCGGCCGATCGACAGCGAGGCGGCGCTGCTCGACGCGGTCCGCGCGGCGCGGCGCGAGGCGGCGGCGGCCTTCGGCAAGGACGAGGTCTATCTGGAGAAGCTGGTGCGCCGCGCGCTGCACATCGAAGTGCAGCTGCTGGGCGACGCGCATGGCGGGCTCGTGCATCTGTTCGAGCGCGACTGCACGATCCAGCGCCGCCATCAGAAGGTCGTCGAGCGCGCGCCCGCGCCCTTCCTCGACGAGGCAACCCGTCAGGCGATGTGCGCGGCGGCGCTGAAGATCGGCCGCGCGACGTCGTACCAGGGCGCCGGCACGGTCGAGTTCCTGATGGATGCCGACACCGGCGCGTTCTACTTCATCGAAGTCAATCCGCGGATTCAGGTCGAGCACACCGTCACCGAGGTCGTCACCGGCCTCGACATCGTCAAGGCGCAGATCCGCGTCGCCGAGGGCGGCCATCTCGGCAGCCTCGCCGAGACCGGCATCCCGCCGCAGGACGCGATCCGCCCCAACGGCCACGCGCTGCAATGCCGCGTCACCACCGAGAATCCGGAGAACAACTTCATCCCCGACTACGGTCGCATCAGCGCCTATCGCGGCGCGTTCGGTTTCGGCATCCGGGTCGACGGTGGCACGGCGTATTCGGGCGCGGTGGTGACGCGCTTCTACGACGCGCTGCTGGAGAAGGTGACGGCCTGGGCGCCGACGCCCGAGGAGGCGCTCGCGCGCATGGAGCGCGCGCTGCGCGAGTACCGCATTCGCGGCGTCGCGACCAACCTGCTGTTCCTCGAAGCGCTGCTGACGCATCCGCGCTTCCAGGCCGGCGACTATACGACACGATTCATCGACGAGACGCCCGAGCTGCTGCAGGTCTTCCGCCGGCGCGACCGGGCGACCAAGCTGCTCAGCTACATCGCCGACGTGACGATCAACGGCCATCCGGAGACGCGAGGCCGCGCGATGCCGCCGGCCAGCGCGCGAACCCCGCAGATCGTGCCGGCCGCGCATGAACCGGCCGAGGGCACCAAGCAGAAGCTGGACGCGCTCGGCCCCGCCGGCTTCGCCGCCTGGATGCGCGAGCAGACCCGCGTGCTGGTGACCGACACGACGATGCGCGACGCGCACCAGTCGCTGCTGGCCACGCGCATGCGCACCTACGACGTGGTCGGCGCCGCGGACGCCTACGCGCGCGGCCTGCCCGGCCTGTTCTCGCTGGAATGCTGGGGCGGTGCGACCTTCGACGTCGCCATGCGGT
>DATEQV010000186.1:0-14051 GCA_035272265.1 Acidisphaera sp.
GTCCGAGGCGCTGGTCGCCGCCTATCTCGATCGCATCGCGCGCATCGACGCCGACGGTCCTCGTGCCGTGCTGGCCGTCAATCCAGGAGCACTCGCTGAGGCGCGCGTGAAGGACGCCGAGCGCGCCGCTGGCCGGGCAGGGGGCGCGCTGCACGGGATCCCGATCCTGGTGAAGGACAACACGGAAACCGCCGATCCGCTGCCGACCACCGCCGGGTCGCTCGCACTCGCACGCAACGTCACGGGACGGGACGCGCCGGTCGTGGCGCGGCTGCGGGCCGCGGGTGCGATCGTACTCGGCAAGGCCAACCTGACCGAGTGGTCGAACATGCGCGACAGTCGCGCGATCAGCGGCTGGAGTGCGGTTGGCGGGCAGACGCGCAATCCGCTGGCGCTCGACCGGACGCCCGGCGGATCGAGTTCCGGCAGCGCCGCCGGTGTCGCGGCGTCGCTCGCGCCGGTGGCGCTGGGGACCGAAACCGACGGCTCGGTCACCCACCCCGCCTCGTTCACCGGCCTCGTCGGGCTGAAACCGACGGTTGGCCTGCTGTCGCGGCGGCACGTCGTGCCGATCTCCGAGAGCCAGGACACGGTCGGAGCAATCACGCGGACGGTCGCCGACGCCGCGCTGCTGATGACCGTGATGGCTGGCACGGATCCGCTCGATCCCGCGACCGCCAAGGCAGACTCCCGGCGGACGGACTATGCAGCAGCACTCGATTCCGCCGCCTTGGGCGGCCGCCGGCTTGGCGTGCTTTGGTTTCTCACGGGCCGAAATGCCGATACGGACGCACTCTTCGATGCGGCGCTTGCAACGCTGCGCAGAGCCGGCGCCGAGTTGATCGACGTGCCGACGTTCGACGGCATCGACGCGATCCGGGCGGCCGAGAGGATCGTGCTGCGAACGGAACTGAAGACCGGCCTGGCGGCCTACCTCGGCAGCCTTCCAGGCGAGGGTATGCCTCGGAGCCTCTCCGACCTGATCGCCTTCAACGAGGCACACGCCAGCGTGGAGATGAACCTGTTCGGCCAGGACGTGTTCGAGGCGGCAGAGCAGACCAGTGCGGACGACCCCGCTTATCTCGACGCGCGCGCTACGGGGCAGCGTCTCGCCGGGCCGGCCGGCCTCGGCCGCCTGTTCGCCTCCGGCCTCGACGCGCTGATCGCACCGACCCGCGATTCCGCCGGCCCGATTGCCCCGGCCTCTGGCGGTCCTCTCAATACCGCGTGCCTTCCCGCCGTCGCGGGCTATCCGCACATCACGGTTCCGATGGGCCGCGTCGGCCCGCTGCCGGTCGGGCTATCCTTCATCGGTCCGGCGTGGTCGGAGGCGTCGCTGCTCGGCCTCGCGTTCGCCTATGAGCAGCGGCGAGGCACCGCCTAACCCGCGAAATTCACCGCGGTCGTGTTGCCGCCGCAGACCAGCACGGCGACACGCTCGTCAGCCGATGGACGCTACCGGCCGGAGAGCAGGGCAGCGAACGCCGCCGCTCCGCCGGGCTCCGCCACGATGCGCAGCATCGACCACAGCGCTGCCTGCGCTGCGCGGATATCGGCGTCGGAAACAAGCACGACCTCCGGCGCGACATGCGTGCGGGCGATGCGGAAGGCCAGGGTGCCGATCCGGCGTGGCGCGAGGCTGTCGGCGGCGATACCGCCTGCCGGAGCGTCGACCGGTTCGCCGGCAGCGAACGCCGCATGCAGCGTCGGCGCGCCCTCCGGCTCAACGGCAACCACCTTCGAACGGCCGGCATACCAGGCGGCGATGCCGCCGATCAGCCCGCCGCCGCCGACCGCGACGAGGACGGTGTCCACACCGGACGCATCCACCTCGAGTTCCAAGCCAACCGACCCTTGCCCCAGCAACGTCTCCGGCTGGTCGTAGGCATGGACCTTCATGGCGCCGGTGCGCACGGCGTGGGCCTCGCTGGCCGCCAGCGCGTCGGCATAGCGGTCGCCCGTCACCACCAGCGCGGCGCCGTACTCCCGGATGCGATTGACCTTCGCCGGAGAGGTGATCGACGGAACAAAGATCGTGGCCGGAACGCCAAGACGCCGCGCCGCGTAGGCGACCGCCGCGCCGTGGTTGCCGCCCGATGCGGCGATCACGCCCGCCCGTGGCACGTCGCGCAGCAACAGGTTGGCGAACGCGCCGCGCGCCTTGAATGAGCCGGTGTGCTGCAGAAGCTCCAGCTTGAACGCCAGCCGCCCCGGCACGAGACCGAACTCGGTCGCGTCGGCCTCGATCACCGGCGTGCGGCGGGGCGGATCGCACGCTCTGTTGCCGCGATCGCGTCTCGCGTGATGGGGGACGGCTGATCGGTCATGGTCCCTCGCCGTTTCGCTCTGCGAGCACCGGCACCATGTGGCGCCGGCCACGGCGTCGGACCAGCCGTCGCCCTACGAACCGAGGATCATAGGGCAACGGCGGACGTCGTCAGTCGGCCGCTTCGGCCTGCACCAGCTCCAGCTTGCGGGCGACGCGGGTGTAGAGACCGACATAGTCCCGCGCCATGCGTGCGGAGGTGAAGCGGTCCTCGAACGCGGCACGCACCCCTGCGCGGTCGAGTTGGGGCAGGCGGCGGAGGGCCTCGACCGCCTCGTCCTCGTTGTCGACGATGAAGCCGGTCACGCCGTCTTCCTTCACCTCCGGCACCGAACCGTGGCGATACGCCACGACCGGCGTGCCGCAGGCCATGGACTCGATCATGACCAGACCGAACGGCTCCGGCCATTCGATCGGGAACAGCAAGGCATGTGCGCCCGACAGGAAGTCGGGCTTCTGCTTGTCATTGATCTCGCCGACGAATTCGACATCTGCATCTTCAAGCAGATGCTTGATCTCCTCGTCAAAATACTTGCGGTCGGCGCTGTCCACTTTCGCTGCGATCTTCAGCTTCATGCCCATCCGCTTGGCGATCTTGATCGCGCGGTCCGGGCCCTTTTCCGGCGAGATGCGGCCGAGGAACGCCAGGTAGCGCTGCTCGACCGGCCGCGGGGTCAGTAGGTCGGCGGGCAGGCCGTGCAGCACGGTGCCGATCCAGTTCTGGCCCTCGAGCGGCAGGCGCTGGGCGTCGGAGATCGACACCAGCGGCACGTTCGGGAACATCCCGTAGATCTTCTTGAACTCGGGCAGGTCGAGCCGGCCGTGCAGCGTGGTCAGGAACGGCACGCCGAGCCGGCTGAACAGCGAGAACGGGAAGTAGTCGGTGTGGAAGTGCAGCACGTCGAACTCGCGCGCCCGCTGCGCCACGTACTCCATCATCACGTGGTAGGCGGCGACCCAGTCCTTGCAGGTCGGATCGAGGCGGATCGCCATCGGCCAGACCGGCTCGAGCTTCGCCTTCGTCACGCTGTCGCCGGATGCGAACAACGTCACGTCGTGTCCCTGCCGGACCAGCTCTTCGGTCAACCACGAAACGACGCGCTCTGTACCACCGTACAACTTGGGAGGGACGGCCTCGAACAGAGGCGCGATTTGGGCTATGCGCACGGCTACTTCCCCCTTCTTTGCGGGATGACGTTAAAACTGTATCTTTTACTTGAAACCGACTTGAAGCCGGCTATGTTCTCGCTTACGGTGAGTAATAGGCATCGACTGTGGCCGAACTTCGCGGAATTGCGGCAGAAATTCGGCAAGACGAAAAGACACGGAAGGCTCTCGGCATGGGACAGCAGAACACGAACCCGGCGGCGGAGACGGCGCGCTTGCGCCGGCTGTCGGCGATGCGTTCGCGCCCTCTCGGCATCGTGCTCCACTACGTGGCGCGCCACCCGGTCGCGCACGGCATCGTGCTGGCAACCGTGCTCGGCGCCGTGTTGTGCGCCGTCGGCACTCAATACGGCCTCAAGTCGCTGGTCGACGCGGTCTCGCACGGTCCTGGCGGCACCGGCGTCTGGACGGCGTTTGCTGCCGTGTGCCTGCTGATCACCGCCGACAACCTGCTGTGGCGCGTCGCGGGAGTGGCGGCGGCACGCGGTTTCACTGCCGTGACGGGCGATGTCCGCCGCGATCTGTTCGCGCATCTGACTGGTCATTCCCCGAGCTACTTCGCCGAACGGCTTCCCGGCGGGCTCGCCAGCCGCATCAGCGCGACCGCGACCGCAATGTTCACAGCGCTCAACACCGGAGCGTGCAATGTGTTGCCGCCCTGCATCGGGGTGGTTGTCGCGATCAGCTTGATCAGCGTCGTCAATCCCACGATGGCGGGTGCCTTGGCCGTTGCGGGCTCGATGATCGGGTTCGTGATCTTCTTGCTCGCCCGCAATGGCGTGCCGCTGCACCGGACCTTCGCGCAAAGCGCGGCGGCGGTGGACGGCGAACTCGTCGACGTGATCAGCAACTTTCATGTCGTACGCGCGTTCGGCGCCACCTTCCGCGAGCGTGACCGCCTCGCCGGCTGCATCGATACGGAAATGCGTGCCCGTCGCCGCAGCCTGTTCTATCTGGAGCGCCTGCGCCTCATCCACGCGGTCGTAACCGCGCTGCTCGCGGCCGGACTGATCGGCTGGGGCCTGCATCTGTGGGAGAAGGGCCAGGCGACACCGGGCGACGTCGTGCTGATCGCCTCGCTCGGCGTGATGATCCTACATGCCACGCGCGACCTCGCGGTCGCGTTGGTCGACCTCACGCAGCACATCGCACGCCTTCAGGAAGCCACCGAGGCGGTGCTCGAGCCGCACGCGATGCCCGAACCGGCCGCGGCACCTGTGCTGCGCGACGGGCAGGGCGAGGTGCGGTTCGCCGACGTGACGTTCGCCTATGCCGGCCGCGCGCCGGTGCTGCGCAACTTCAACCTGACCATCCAGCCCGGCAGTCGCGTCGGCCTTGTCGGCGCCTCGGGCGCTGGCAAATCCACCGTGGTCTCGCTGCTGCAGCGGTTCCACGACATCCAGGGCGGCCACATCCTGCTCGACGGGCAGGACATCGCGAGGGTGCGGCAGGAGAGCCTGCGCCGCCTGATCGCGGTCGTGCCGCAGGACGTCAGCCTGTTCCACCGCACGGTGCTGGAGAACATCCGCTACGCGCGTCCCGACGCGAGCGAGGCCGACGTGTTGGATGCCGCGGCGATGGCGCAGTGCGACTTCCTTGCGGCGCTGCCGGAAGGCTACGACACGATGGTCGGCGACCGCGGCGTGAAGCTGTCGGGCGGCCAGCGCCAGCGCCTAGCGATCGCGCGCGCGCTGCTGAAGGACGCGCCGATCCTGTTGCTCGACGAGGCGACCAGCGCGCTGGACACCGAAAGCGAGCGCGCGATCCAGACCGCGCTCGATACCCTGATGCAGGGCCGCACGGTCATCGCCGTGGCGCACCGGCTGTCGACGTTGCAGAACTTCGACCGCATCGTCGTCATGGACCACGGCCGCATCGTCGACGACGGACCGCCGCTGCTGTTGTCCAGCCGCCCAGGGCCGTACCGGGACCTGTTGCGGATGCAGGAAAGCGCCGTCCCGCTCGGTCTGGACGAGGTGCAGCAAGCCGCCTAACGCTGGGACGTGGCACGCCTCGTCGTCGTCTCCAACCGGGTCGCACCGATCAAGGAGGGCGAGCCTCCGTCGGGCGGCCTCGCGGCCGGTCTCCTCGATGCGCTGCGCGAGGCCGGGGGCATCTGGTTCGGCTGGAGCGGCGAGGTGACGGAGAGCAGCCCGTCCTTCGTCGGCAGTCCCCAGCAGGTCGGGCCGATCTCGCTGTACACGATCCCGCTCGGCCGGGCTGACTACGACGGCTACTACCGCGGCTTCGCCAACGGGACGCTCTGGCCGACGCTGCATTACCAGCTGTCGCTCGCCCGCTTCACCTGGGAGGACTACGAGGCCTGGCGGCGGGTCAACCGCGTCTTCGCCCTGTGCCTCGCCCCGCTGCTGAGTGACGACGACCTGATCTGGGCGCAGGACTATCACCTGTTCGGCTTGGCCGAGGCGCTGCGCGAGATCGGCTGCAACCAGCGGCTCGGCCTGTTCGTCCACACGCCGTTCCCCCCGCCGCCGGTGCTGATGACCGTGCCGCCGCACGCCGCGGTGGTCCGGGCGCTGGCGCAGTTCGACGTGATCGGATTCCAGACCGAAGGCGATCGTGTCGCCTTCGACGACTATCTGGTGCGCATCGCCGAGGGCGACATCGTCGCGCATGGCCTCACCCGCGCGTACAATCGCCTCGTCCGCACCGAGGTCTATCCGATCGGCATCGATGTCGAGGAGATCGCGGCCCAGGTGGTCGCACCGGAATACCAACGCGACGCGGCCGCCCTGCGATCGAGCCTGCGCGGCAGCAGCCTGATCCTCAGCGTCGACCGGCTGGACTATTCGAAAGGTCTGCGCCAGCGCTTTCTCGGCTTCGAACGCTTCCTGGAGCGCCACCCGTCCCGGCGCGGCGGCGTGGTGATGATGCAGATCGCGCCGCCGACGCGCGAAGACATCGAGACCTACCGCGAGATCCGCCGTGAGCTGGAAGGCGAGGCCGGCCGCATCAACGGCCGCTTCGCCGAGCTGGACTGGGTGCCGCTGCGCTACCTCAACCGCGGCTTCGCGCGCCCCTCGCTGATGCCGATGTATCGCGCCGCCCGGATCGGGCTGGTGACGCCCATGCGCGACGGGATGAACCTCGTCGCCAAGGAATACGCCGCGGCGCAGGACCCGGACGATCCGGGCGTCCTGGTGCTCAGCCAGTTCGCGGGCGCGGCCTGCGAGCTGACCTCGGCGCTGCTGATCAACCCCTACGACCCCGACGGCGTCGCCGGAGCGCTGGAGCAGGGCCTGTCGATGTCACTGGAAGAACGTCGGGAGCGCCACGCGGGGATGCTGGCCGTGTTGCGGGAAAATACGCTGGCCCGCTGGCGCGATCGCTTTACCGCCGACCTTGCTCGGGCCGAGTGATCCGACAGCGGTGATCGAACCCGCCGCGCAGAATGCGCTTCTCGCGTGTGCCCGTCCCCGCGTATCCTTGTGCCAGTTGGGCGGGTCGCAGTGCGGCAGCCGTCCCGCCGCGCCACGGCAAACCGCCCGGGTGACAATCCGGAGGGAACAACACCATGGCTGAAAAAGCGGCAGCGAACCCGCTGCTTTGGGTCTCAGTCCTGCTGGGAAGGACGAGTGCCGCGGCCGCAAGCGCCGCGTCACAGGCTGACCTCACCACCGCCGTTGCCCAAGCCCCGCCAAAAGTCCGGCGCATCGCCATGAGCGATCTGCGGGAGTGCCTGGCCGATGGCTGGGACGACTTCCTCGAGAGCCGCGTCCACTACGTCGTGCTGGGCCTGATTTATCCGGTGGTCGGCCTTCTGCTCGCGCGGCTTTCGATGGGGGATGCCGGGAATGCCTATCACCTGATCTATCCGCTGGCGGCCGGCTTCACGCTGCTGGGCCCCTTCGCCGCGGTCGGGCTGGAGGAGATCAGCCGCCGCCGCGAGCAGGGCATGACGGTGCGCTGGCTCGATGCGTTCGCGGTGCTGGGCTCGCCGCGCTTGGCCGCCATCATCTTCTTCGGTGCGCTGTTGTGCGCGGTCTACCTGCTCTGGCTCGGCGCCGCACACGGCATCTATCAGTTGACCATCGGGCCGATGATCCAGGCGGCGGCCGCCACCCCCACCGGCCAGCCTGTGCCGGTCTCGGCGGGCTTGTTCCTGCACACCGTCTTCACCACCGGCGCGGGCTGGACGATGCTGATCGGCGGCACCGTCGTCGGATTCGTCTTCGCGGTCGTGGTGCTGTTCGTCGGCGTGATCTCGTTCCCGATGCTGCTGGATCGCGACGACCTGGGTGCGACGGCTGGCGCGCAGGTCTCGACGGCGATGCAGACGTCGATCCAGGCGGTGCTGGCCAACCCGGTGCCGATGTTCGCATGGGGCGCGATCGTGGCGGGGCTTCTGCTGGCGGGTTCGCTGCCGCTGCTGGTGGGTCTTGCCGTGGCGATGCCGGTGCTGGGCCATGCCACTTGGCACCTGTACCGGCGCGTGATCGCCTAGCTGCCGACTGCTTGCCGTGCCGGGCGGAAGCCCGGCAGGCCCGCCTCGGTTCGCCGTCGCGTCTCAGCCGGGAGAGGGCACCTGGACGATTTTCCAGGCGCCGGCCGGCACACGGCACCACGTCAGGACATAGTGGTTCGGATTCGGGCCGCTCACGGTGCTTTGCGCACCGATGGTGTAATCGATCGTGCGGCAGGGCATGTTGAACGCATCGAAGCTGTGCAACAGCTTCACCTCGCCGGCCGTCCCGTCGGGACTGGTCCATGCCTCGACCGTGCCGACCGGGCGCCCTTCATAAAGTTTGGCGGCGGCAGCATGCATGCTGTCGAGCGTGGCCTGCGACAGCCCCGGAAACTCGAGCGCGGGGTTGCCCAAGCCGATCTGGGCGACCGCCGCCGGGGAGGCCGCGATCAGCCACGCGAACGTGTACGCCGGCACCTTGGCGGAACGAAGGAAAGACATCCGGTTCTCCCGGTTGAGCGGCTGATATCGTAACGCGCACGAAAGCTACCAGCGACCGTGCGGCCCGGCAACGACAAGACAGCTCCGCCATTCCCACAGCTGGTATGAACGGACATGACCCCTGGGCAGCGCGCCGCCGAGGACCTAATCTCGCGGGCAAAACCCGCGGGAGGACATGATGGAAATCCGCCAGTTGCATCCGCTGTTCGTCGGCGAGGTGTCGGGTATCGACCTGGGCGTCCCGCTTACCCCCGATCAAGTGGTGCAGATCGGAGCCGGCATGGACCGCTACGCCGTGCTGGTGTTCCACGACCAGAACATCGACGACGAGCAGCAGGTCGCCTTCACCCGCAACTTCGGCGAGATCGAGATCGCCGCCGGCAACCAGCTCAAGACTCAGCACGAGCACCGGCGCATCTCGCAGCAGCTTGCCGACATCTCCAACCTCGACCCGAACAACAACCTGCTCGGCCGCGACGACAAGCGGCGGATGTTCAACCTCGGCAACCGGCTCTGGCACTCCGACAGCAGCTTCCGCGCGGTCCCGGCCAAATACTCGCTGCTCTCCGCCCGAGTGATCCCCGGCAGCGGCGGCAACACCGAATTCGCCGACATGCGCGCCGCCTACGACGCACTGGACGACGCAACCAAGGCCGAGATCGAGGACCTGGTCTGCGAGCACTCGCTGCTGTATTCGCGCGGCGCGCTCGGCTTCGACCAGTTCACCGACGAGGAGAAGCGGATGTTCCGTCCGGTGCGTCAGCGCCTGGTGCGCACGCATCCGGTGACCGGCCGCAAGTCGTTGTTCCTCGCCTCGCACATCGGCACGATAGTGGGCTGGCCGGTGCCGGAGGCGCGCGCCTTCATTCGCGATCTGACCGAACACGCCACACAGCGCGAGTTCGTCTACGCACACCAGTGGCGGCAATATGATCTGGTGATGTGGGACAATCGGCAGACGATGCACCGCGCGCGGCGTTACGCCGAGGACCGCGAGGTGCGCGACATGCGCCGCACGACGGTGGCCGGCGAGTCGATGACCGCCGAGCAGGTGCCCGAGCCGGAAGCCGCGCAGGCCGCCGCCTGATGCGGTGGCAGCGCCGGCCGGAGGGGTCCACCTGGGGTGACTGGGGGGCGGACGACGAACGCGGCCGCCTGAATCTGCTCACGCCCGAGGTCGTGTTGCGCGGCATCCGCGAGGTGCGCGAGGGCCGCACCTTCTGCCTCAGCCTGCCGCTCGACTATCCGGGCGGCGCGGTGCTGAACCCGCGTCGCAGCCCGCCGGAGCTGATGCCCACGCAGCGGCGCGGCAAGCCGCTGATGAACTACCCATTGCGCTGCGAGGACCCGACCGCGACCGACGTCGTGTGCGACGACCGCGTGCTGCTGACGCTGCAATACTCGACGCAATGGGACACGCTGGCGCATGTCGGCCAGATGTTCGACGTCGATGGCGATGGGCGGCCGGAGGACGTCTATTACAACGGCTTCCGCGCCAACCACGACGTGATCGGCCCGGTGATCCACACGCCCGACGGCGGCACAACGCCGACGAGTGGGCATCAGGGTGCGAAGCACCTAGGCGTCGAGAACATGGCGACCGCGTGCATGCAGGGCAGGGGCGTGATGATCGACCTGCTCGCGCATTACGGCCGCAGCGGCACCATTGTCGGGTACGACGAGCTGATGCGGGTGATCGAGGCCGACCGCGTCGAGGTGGAACCCGGCGACTTCGTGCTGTTCCGCACCGGGTTCGCGCAGGCGCTGCTCGAGATGAAAAAGCAGCCGGACCCGCAGCACCTGTTCGCCACCACGTGCGCATTGGATGGGCGCGACACGAAACTGCAGCAATGGGTGACCGAGAGCGGCGCGGTGGCGCTGATCGCCGACAACTACGGTGTTGAAGCGGTGCCAGCCCGTCCCTGCACGGACAACTATTGCGCGCACCTGCCGCTGCATGCGCATTGCCTGTTTCGCCTGGGCTGCTACCTGGGCGAGCTGTGGTACCTCACCGAGCTGGCCGACTGGCTGCGCGTCAACAACCGCTCGCGCTTCCTGCTCACCGCGCCACCGCTCCGCCTGCCCGGCGCGGTCGGCTCACCAGCGACGCCTGTCGCGACCGTGTAGCGCCGGGCCGCCGTCTTCCTCGCCGCTGGCGCCGGCACTGCGGCCTCACTCCGCCGCAACGACGGCGGGGCCGGTATCCTCGACGATGTTCACCGTCACGTCGCCGGCGAGTACGCGACGAGCGAGCGGCTGGTCCAGGTCGCCTTCCCACGCGCCGATCACGACGGTCGCGACGCAATTGCCGATCAGGTTGCCGAGCGCGCGTGCCATGCCAATGAACCAGTCGACTGACAGCACCAACACCAGCCCGATCGCCGGGATCGCCGGCACCGCGTTCAAGGTCGCGGCGAGGATAACGATCGCCGAACCCGGCACGCCGTGCGCCCCCTTCGACGTGACCAGCGAAATGCCGAGCACCAGTAGCAGGTCGCCGATCGATAGCGGCGTGTTGGTCGCCTGCGCGATGAACACGGTGGCGAGCGTCAGATAGATCGAGAATGCGTCGAGGTTGAACGAGTATCCGGTCGGCACGACCAGCCCGACAACGGAGGGCCTGACGCCCATACGCTCCAGCTTGCGCATGATCTGCGGCAGCACCGCGTCCGACGAGGCGGTGGCGAGAACGATGGTCAGTTCCTCGCGGAAGTAGTTCAGGAAACGCAGGATGTTCAGCCCAGCGACGAGGCGCATCACGGTGCCGAGCACGACCAGCACGAAGAAGGCCACGGCGACCCAGAAGAGCACCACCAGCGAGATCAGCTGACGCAATGAGCCGACGCCGTACTCGCCGACGGTATAGGCGACCGCGCCGAGCACGCCGAGCGGGGCGAGGCGCACGATCAGGCCCATGGCGCGGAACAGCACTTTCGACACCGCCTCGACCATCGCCGCGACCGGTGCTGCGGGTTCGCCGACGAGCGAGAGGCTGACGCCGAAGATGATGGCGAAGAACAGCACCTGAAGCACGTCATTACGGGCGAGCGCGTCGAACGAGGTGGTCGGGATGATGTTCAGCACGAAGCCCCCGAGGCCGCTGCCGCGCAGCTTGTGGGCGTTGTCGGCGTAGGTCGAGAGCGCGTGCTGGTCGAGGGTGGCGGGGTTGATGTTCATCCCCTCGCCCGGGGCGACGACGAAGGCGAGGATGATGCCGACAATCAGCGCGACCGTGGTCATCACCTCGAAGTAGATCAGCGCCTTGCCGCCAACGCGGCCGACCTTCTTCAGGTCGCCCGCGCCTGCGATGCCATGCACGACGACGCAGAAGACGATCGGCGCGACGATCATCGAGATCAGCTTGAGGAACGCGTCGCTGAAGAATTTGAGCCCGGTGGCGAAGCCGGGCGCCCCCATGCCGAGCACGATCCCGAGGATCAGCCCGGCGACTACCTGCGCGAACAGCGACGTGTAGATAGGCGACGATGTGGCAGGCGACATACTGTGTGGGCCGACGGTCATGCCGCTCTCCCCTGTCCCGAGGTTGATCGCTGCCCGCTTCGACGGCGCAGGATGCCCAAAAAGCGGCCCGCCGCCACGCTGACGGGGTGGGTCGGAACGCTTCGAGGGCTACGATCCAGGGGGGAGCACGCGGCGTGCCAGCGGCGTGCCCGGTGGGGTTTCCGTGGCAGCGCCCCGCAGTATGATTGACCGCAGATCTGACCGTGCCATGGACCGCCACTTGGCGACAGGATGGAGCCAACCCATGAACATCCAGCCGTATCTGTTTCTTGAGGGACGATCCGAGGAAGCGATTGCCTTCTACCAGGCGGCACTCGGCGCCGAAGTGGACATGCTCATGCGGTTTGGAGACCACCCGGCGCCGGGCACCATGGCGATGTCCCCGCCCGCCGACCGCGTCATGCACGCCAGACTGCGCATCGGCGATGCCGTCGTCCTGCTCTCCGATGGAAGGTGCGGCGGGGCGCCGAGCTTCGAGGGCTTCGCGCTGTCGCTGACCACATCGGACATCGACGACGCCAAGCGCAAGTTCGCCGCCCTGGCCGAAGGCGGCGCGGTCCGCATGCCGCTCGACGAAACGTTCTTCTCGCCCTGTTTCGGGATGGTCACCGACCGGTTCGGGGTGCTGTGGATGGTCTACGTCGGCGCCTAGCGTCGTCCTCCGGTCGCGCCGCCGTGTCAGGCCGCCATACCCAGGTCCTCGACCTGCGACAGCATCTCCTCCTCGCCCGACAGGACGCGAGGAAACCGACGCCGAGAGCGAGAAGCACTGATCCCAGCAGGACGCCGCGGAGTCTTGTGGCGCTGCCAATCCGAGCCCGGTCCTGCTCAACCGTCAGCCGGGATGCTGCCGGTTATTCGCCCGCGCGCGTTGACATGGCGCAAGCGGCCGCCGCGGCTACGCCGGGATCAGCACCGTCGCCCGCGCACCACCGCCGGCGCGATTGCTGAGTGTCACGTCTCCGCCATGGGCGCGCAGGATATTGCGCGAAATCGGCAGCCCCAGCCCCACCCCGCCGGTCTCCCGGTTGCGGCTGCTCTCGACGCGGTGGAATGGCTCGAACACGCGATCGAGTTCCTGAGGCGGAATGCCCGGCCCCTCGTCCTCGACCTCGATGCGCACGAAGCCCCGCGCCGCGCCCGCCTCGGCCGGGTGGGCGAGGCGCACATACGCGCTGCCGCCGTACTTCACAGCGTTGGAGATCAGGTTCGCCAGCGCCCGCTTCAGCGCCAGCGGCCGCGCGCGCACCGTCAGGTGTTGCGGCCCGTCATACTTCAGCTTATCGGCCGCTGTCGGCTCCGCATCGCCCGCCTCGTCGAGCACCGTCTGCAACAGCTCCGCGAGGTCGATCGGCGAGACCGGTTCGGAGCTCTTCGAGTCGCGGCCGAACGCGAGCGTGGCCGAGACCATCGCCTCCAGTTCCTCGAGATCGTTCAGCATCTTGCGCCGCAACTCGTCGTCGTCGACGAACTCGGCGCGCAGCTTCAGCCGAGTGATCGGCGTGCGCAGGTCATGGCCGATCGCCGTCAGCATCTCCGTGCGGTCCTGCACGAAGCGGCGGATGCGTGCGGCCATTGTGTTGAACGCCCGCGCCGCTGTTGCGGTCTCCAGCGGCCCGGTCTCCGGCAGCGGCGGGGAGAACACGTCACGGCCCAGCGCCTCGGCGGCCGAGGCGAGCACCTGCACCGGGCGCACCATCCGCCGCACCGCCCAGGTGATCAGCAGCGCCGCCGTGATCGTCATCAGCAGGAAGGCGATCAGGAACGTGATCGAATGCCAGGGCCGTGGCGGCTCGAGCGGCGCACTTACGTTCACCCAGAATCCGTCGGACAGTCGCATTCCCACCGTCAATTTGCGCCACGCCCAGTTGCCCAGGAAGATGAATTCGCGCGGCCGGATCGCGCCAGGAATCGGCGTCGTCGCCATACTCGCCCGCAGCAGCCGCTGCAGCGGGACAGGCGTGATGTCCATGTCGTCGTTGGGCGCGGTGGTCGAGACCGCGGCGGTGTAGCCCGGTGGCAGCGTGACGTCCTTCAGCGCGTCCTCGCGCTCCGGGCCCGGCGTGGTCGCCACGACGCGGTAGATGTTGATCATGCGCACGGCCACAT
>DATEQV010000187.1:0-15171 GCA_035272265.1 Acidisphaera sp.
CCATGCGCCTTCTGTCGATGGCGCTCGGCATCAGGTGAACGGCCTCGCTGATGCGCAGGCCGGCTGCGTAGCAGGTGGTCAGGATGGTCCGCTGCTTGACGTTCGCCACACAGCCGAGAAAATGCACCACCTCTTCAGGACTGAGAATGATAGGCAAGGTCCGAGGCTTCTTGGGGCTCGGCACGACCTCGTCGAAATCCCACCGCCGTTGGAGGGTAACGCGGTACAGAAATCGAATTGCCGAGACAGCAACTTTGATCGAGCTGGGGTCCAGCTTCTTCTGGTTTGTCAGATAAAGCTGGTAGTCGCGGATGTCTTCGGGCCCCAAGACCGCTGGGGATCTGTCGAAGTGCCGGGCGAACATGGAAACTTGCTGAACGTAAGAACTCTGCGTCAGAGGTGACAGGTTCCGGACCTGCATGTCCTCAGTCATGCGTTTGCGAAGGTTCGTGGTCATTGGGGACTCCCGTGTCAGATGGAACGTGCTGCAAGCAGCCATTCCATGCTGATCCCCACGGACCCAATGATCTGCACCGAATTGCCCGATCCACATGGCGCCCGTCATCGACGGTCACAACGTTCGGGCCGGATCTCGGAATGGTTTCCAAAGGCCGAAGGCCTTTGGCGCGTCCAGGGCGGAGCCCTGGCCTTGCTTTCTTGGAACGGTCACCAACGCGGGCGGTGTCTACTCAGTAATGAACCCGCTCCGGCCGGGGACGATGGCACCAAGTACTGCCGCGATAGCGGCTTAGTCCAATCCGCATTACCGGGCTCCGACGGGCAGACCGACACCTTACAAATACGAGCGGGTTATGCCGCTCGGGCACGGCCGACTGCCAGCGCATCAATCTGAACGTCGGCTTCGGGTCGACTGCGGCTGTTTCGCTGTCGTTCAGAGAAGGCTCTCAGAAGACGACACGCGAGAAGCGGTGCGCCCTCACGCCAGCGCGTCGGTCGCGGCGAACCGCACGCCCATCTCGCCGAGCCGCCGCCTTGCCGCGTCGATCGTGGTGCCGCCCTCCGGCAGAGGCAGGCCGATGCCCCGGCAGGCGTCCTCGATCACCACGACCTCGTAGCCGAGCCGGACGGCATCCTCGGCCGACCACGCGACGCAGAAATCCGTCGCCAGCCCGGCCAGGAAGACGCGCCGCAGCCCGCGCTCGGTCAGCCAGCCGTGCAGCCCCGTCGGCGTGACCCGGTCGTTCTCGAAGAACGTCGAATAGCTGTCGACCGCGGGGTCCATCCCCTTGCGCTGGATCATCGCCAGCCGCCGCAGGTCCAGCCCCGGGTGCAGCGCCGCCTCCGCCGAGCCCTGGATCGCGTGGTCGGGCCACAGCACCTGCTCGCCGTACGGCATGAGCATCCGCTCGTACGGCGCGCGCCCCGGATGGCTGGAGGCGAAGGACGAATGCCCCGGCGGATGCCAGTCCTGGGTGGCGAACGCGACGCCGCAGCGCGCCAGCAGCCGGTTGACCGCCGCCACCACGGCATCGCCGTCCGCCACCGGCAGGCTGCCGCCCGGCATGAAGGTCGGCTGCACGTCGACCACGCCCAGCGCGCCCGACGCGAGGTCCAGTCGCCCGCTCATGTCGGCTGCTGTAGCATCGCGCCGCGCCCCGGGCACGCGCGCCCTTGAACCGCCCGTCGTTTTGCGGGACAGAGGCTCGCATCAGCAGCGGACGAACGATGGACACCACCGCGCCAGCCCTCGCCGGTCACGAACACGACGCGCCGGTCGTCGTCAGCTCCGGCCTCAAGCAGCCCTACCACCTCGTCGAACCCAGCCCGTGGCCGATCATCGGCGCGCTGGCTGCGTTCTGCGTGGTGTTCGGCATCATCCTGGTCGCGCACTACAACAGCTGGATCGTGGTGAGCATCGGCGTGGTGCTGACCGCGTTCGTGATGGCCAACTGGTGGCACGACGTCGTCCTCGAAAGCCACACCTCGGCGCACACGCCGGTCGTGCGGCTGGGCCTGCGCTTCGGGATGATGCTGTTCATCATGAGCGAGGTCTGCTTCTTCGTCAGCTTCTTCTGGGCGTTCTTCAACTACGCCCTGTTCCCCGACAACGTCGGCAACGCCCCGGCGCACGCCGTCTGGCCGCCCGCCGGCACGGTGACGTTCGACCCGTTCCACCTGCCCTTCCTCAACACGATGATCCTGCTGCTGTCGGGCTGCACGGTCACCTGGGCGCATCACGCCCTGATCGAGAACGACCGCCGCGGCCTGCTGATGGGGCTCGGTCTGACGATCCTGCTGGGGATCTCGTTCACCACCTGCCAGGCGATCGAGTATTCCGACGCGCCGTTCCACTTCCGCGGCGGCGTCTACCCGTCGGTGTTCTTCCTCGCCACCGGCTTTCACGGCTTCCACGTCATCGTCGGCACGATCTTTCTGATCGTCTGCTGGATGCGCGCCAAAGCCGGCGGGTTCACGCCGGACCGCCATTTCGGCTTCGAGGCGGCGGCCTGGTACTGGCACTTCGTCGACGTCGTGTGGCTGTTCCTGTTCGTCTGCATCTACTGGTGGGGTGCCTCGCCGGTGACGACAGCCACGGTCGGCGGCTGACGCTTGGATCCCAGCGCGAAGCTCGCGCCGCTCGGCACCGCCATGCTCGGCCGCTGCCCGCGCTGCGGGCAGGGCAAGCTGTTCTCCGGCGTGCTGAACATCCGCGAGGGCTGCGACGTCTGCGGCCTCGACCTGCGCGGGGTGGACACCGGGGACGGCGCGGCGGCCCTGGTGATCCTGGTGCTCGGCTTCATCATCGTGGGGCTGGCGTTCTGGGTCGATATCCGGTTCGAGCCGCCATTGTGGGTGCACGCGGTCATCTGGCCGCTGGTGACGGTGCCGGCCGCGATCCTGATGATCCGGCCGCTGAAGGCGGGGCTGGTTTGGTCGCAATATCGCAATCGGCGAACCGAGATGGACGCGAGCGGGACGGGCCCGGACTGAGGGCGCGCCGCCTCGCCGGTCCGGCCGCGATGTCGGCCGTGATGGTCGCCATCCTGATCGGCCTCGGCGTCTGGCAGCTGCACCGGCTGGCCTGGAAGCAGGGCCTCCTGGCGCAGATCGCCGCCGCCGAGTCGGCGCCGGCCGTGAAGCTGCCCACGAACCCGCCGCCGTTCGCCAAGGTCGCCGTCCAGGGACGCTGGGCCGAGGTCTCCGCGCGCTACGGCGCGGAGGTCCGCCACACCCCGGCGGGCGACAAGATGGGCGCCTTCCTGCTCACCCCGCTGCTGCGCGACGATGGGCCGCCTCTGCTGGTCGATCGCGGCTGGCTGCCCGACGACGCCCCCACGCCCCCGCCGGGCGAGGCGAGCGTCGAGGGCTACCTGCACCCGGCCGAGCATGCCGGCTGGCTGTCGCCGCCCGACGATCCCGCCAAGCGGCGGTTCTACACGCTCGATCCGGCCGGCATCGGCGCCGCACTCGGGGTGGCCGGTCCTGCGCCCTATACGCTGGTCGTCCTCGGGCCACCCGGCGGGTCGCCCGCTCCGGCGCAGACGCTGCCCCGCCCGCCCAACGACCATCTGTCCTACGCCCTGACCTGGTTCGGCCTGGCCGGCGTTCTGCTGGTCGTCTTCACGCTCTATGCCCGCAAGGTTCTCCGCGCATGACAGCCTCCGCGTACGACCGCCTCGCCCGCCGCTTCGAGCGCATCGACACCATCGGCGAGGCGAGCGCGGTGCTCGGCTGGGACGCCGCGGCGATGATGCCGCCCGGCGGCGCGGCGGCCCGCGGCGACCAACTCGCCGTGCTGGCCGGCATGGCGCACGAGCTGCTGGTCGACCCGGCGGTGGCCGACGACCTCGCCGAGGCCGAGTCGGCCGGCACCGATGGTGACCAGTGGCGGGCGGCCAACCTGGGGCTGATGCGCCACGCGCACACGCGCGCCACCGCGATTCCCGCCGACCTCGTCGAGGCGCTGACGCGCGCCTCGTCGGCCTGCGAGAAGGTCTGGCGCGACGCCCGCCCCGCCAGCGACTTCGCCCGCGTCCGCCCGCATCTGGAGGAGGTGCTGCGTCTGGTGCGCGACCAGGCGCAGGCGCTCGGTCCCGCGCTGGGCCTGTCGCCGTACGACGCACTGATGGACGGCTACCAGCGCGGCATCGGCACGGCCGACGTGGCGCCCGTGTTCGCCGACTACGAGCGCTTCCTGGCCGACGCCCTGCCGCGCGCCGAGGCACGCCAGCGCCAGCGGCCGGCCCCGGTGCGGCCTGAAGGCCCCTTTCCCGCCGCCGCGCAGGAGGCGATCTGCCGCATGATGGCGGCCCGGGCGGGCCTGGACTTCGCCCACGCGCGCCTGGACCGCTCGGCGCACCCGTTCTGTGGCGGCACGCCGACCGACATCCGCATCACCACGCGCTACGACGAGACCGACTTCACCGGCTCCCTGCTCGGCGTGCTGCACGAGACCGGCCACGCACTGTACGAGGCGCACCTGCCGGCGGCGTGGCTGCGTCAGCCGGTCGGCCACGCCGCGGGCATGGCGGCGCACGAGAGCCAGTCGCTGATCGTCGAGATGCAGGCCTGCCGCTCGGACGCCTTCCTTCGCTTCCTCGGCCCCGAGCTGCACGCCGCGTTCGGCGGCGCCACGGCCGCCTACGGGCCGGCCAACCTCGCCCGGCTGTGGCGCCACGTCGAGCGCAGCCTGATCCGCGTCGAGGCCGACGAGATGACCTATCCGGCGCACGTCATCCTGCGGTTCCGGCTGGAGCAGGCGCTGATCGGGGGCGAGCTGCCGGTCGCCGACCTGCCCGGCGCCTGGGCCGAGGGGATGCAGGCGCTGCTCGGCATCGCGGCGCCGGACGACGCCCGCGGCTGCCTGCAGGACATCCACTGGTACGACGGCAGCTTCGGCTACTTCCCCAGCTACACGCTCGGCGCGATGGCGGCGGCACAGCTGATGGAGGCCGCGCGCAACGCCGAACCCGGCCTGGACGACGCGCTGGCGGTCGGCGACCTGTCGCCGCTGACCGGCTGGCTGCACGCCAACGTGCATGCAAACGGCAGCCTGCTGGGGTTCAACGACCTGCTGCGCGCGGCGACCGGCAAGCCGCTCGACCCGGCCGATTTCGAGGCGCACCTGACAAGCCGCTATCTCAACTGAGGCGCGCTTGCGCGGAAGGCCGCGTTGCTTGCATACCGCGGCCGATGAGAAACGCTGTCTTGCTTGCCTGCCTGCTCGCCGCGACCGGCTGCGTGCCCCAGCAACAAGCCCAGACCGACGCACCGCCGCCGCCGGTCGTGCCGGACGGCACCTGGCACGGCACGTCCACGCGGTTCCAGGCCGACTCGCGGCACTGCCCGTCGCCGAGCCTGCTGGACTTCCCGGTGCTCAACAACAGCTTCGACTACCGCTGGATGGCCGGCATCCGCGTGCCGGTCTCGATCGCGCCCGACGGCACGCTGTCCGGCTCGGACGGCGACGTGACCATCAAGGGCCAGGTGACAGGCTCGCGGATGGAAGGCGACGCCAAGAGCGCGACCTGCGGGCTGCACTTCACCGCGACCAAGACGTCATAGTGTCCTGCCCCGGAAGTTCGCCAGCCAACTTAGGGGATAAGCAGGCCACTAAGACTTTGATTTTCTAGCGTCCCACCCTGATTCCGAAGTTCGACGAACTGCGGAAGCGGGACACTAGACCCTTCCGCAGGCGGAAATGGCTCTGCTGCGTAACCTCGGTGCTTGCGGCAGCGGGACGACTGTTGCACAGAGCGCGAGCTTCTACGCGGCGCAGCGCCGCCGCACAGTCAGAAAAGGATTGACACGGATGACGAAGACCCGCTTCGGCATGGCGCTGGCCGCCTGCGCCCTGCTCGCCGCCTGCTCCAGCTCGCCGCCGCCCGCCCCCGCCGCTGCGCCGGAGGCTCCGCCGCCGCCGCCGCCGCCCGCGCCCGTCGCGTCGTTCGACGGCACCTATGCCGGCACCGTCGTGCGCGTACGCACGCCGAACCCGCATGCCTGCGTGCCGTCGCACCACGAGACGGTGCATGTCGCCAACGGCGTGTTCACCTATGTTGCCGGGCGGCACATCCTGATCCACGCGACCGTGCAGCCGGGCGGCGACTTCAGCGGCACGACGGGCGACACGACGATCAAGGGCCAGATCGCCGACGGCAAGGTGACCGGCACGTCCGACGGCACGAACTGCGGCTACACGATCAACCTCGTCAAGCACTGAGCTGGCACGGCACTGACCGGCGAGGGCTCCGCCGTTCCGCCGCGCGCGGAACGGCGGAGCCTGACTGCATGCGCTACATCTCGACCCGCGGCCAAGCGCCGGTCCGCGACTTCGCCGGCGTGCTGCTCGCGGGCCTCGCCGAGGACGGCGGCCTGTATGTGCCGGACGCCTGGCCGCGCTTCGTGGCGGCGGACTGGCGGGCGATGCGCGGCCTCCCCTACCCCGAGCTGGCGGCCCGCGTCCTGGCGCCGTTCGTCGCGCCGTCGCTCGATCACGAAACGATCCTGCGCCTGTGCCGCGACGCCTATGCCGGCTTCCGCCATCCGGCCATCGCACCGCTGATCCAGCTCGACACCAACCTGTTCGTCCAGGAGCTGTTCCACGGCCCGACGCTGGCGTTCAAGGACATGGCGATGCAGCTGCTCGGCCGGATGTTCGACCACGTGCTGGCCGCGCAAGGCGGACGGGTGACGATCGTCGGCGCGACATCCGGCGACACCGGCTCGGCCGCGATCGCCGCCTTCGCCGGCAGCGAGCGCATCGACATCGCCATCCTGCACCCGCGGGGACGGACCAGCGAGGTACAGCGCCGGCAGATGACGACGGTGAAGGCGCCGAACGTGCTGAACATCGCGATCGACGGCACGTTCGACGACTGCCAGGACCTCGTGAAGGCGATGTTCGCCGACGCGGCGTTCCGCGACGAGCTGCACCTCTCGGCGGTCAACTCGATCAACTGGGCGCGCATCGCCGCACAGATCCCGTACTACTGCGCGGCGGCGCTGACGCTGGGCGCGCCGGACCGCGAGGTGTCGTTCGCGGTGCCGACCGGCAATTTCGGCAACGTGCTCGCCGCCTGGGTGGCGCGGCGGATCGGCCTGCCGCTCGCGCGCCTGACCGTCGCTTCCAACCGCAACGACATCCTGTTCCGCTTTCTCGAGGCGAACGACATGACCGTGCGCGCGGTCGAGCCGTCGTACTCGCCGAGCATGGACATCCAGGTCAGCTCCAATTTCGAGCGGCTGCTGTTCGAGCTGCTCAACCGCGACCCCGTGGCGACGGCGGCGGCGGTGCGCGACTTCCGCGCGACCGGCCGGATGCCGGTGAGCGAAGCGGCGTGGCACCGCGCGCGCGAGACGTTCCGCGGCTTCCGGCTCGACGATGCGGGCACCGCGCAGGAGATGCGGGCGACCTACCAGGCGGCCGGATACCTCGCCGATCCGCATACCGCGATCGGGCTCGCGGCCGCGCGCGCGCTGCCGTGCGGCCACACGCCCGCAGTGGTCGCCGGCACGGCGCATCCGGCGAAGTTCCCCGACACGGTCGAGAGGGCGACCGGCGTGCGGCCCGCGCTGCCGCCGCAACTGGGCGACCTGTTCGGGCGCGAGGAGCACTACCTGGAGATGCCGAACGATCTCCGCGAAGTGCAGACGGCGGTCGCATCGCTGGCCGGTGGCACGCGCTGAGGGCGACGTCGGAGACGGTGTCGTTCCGCTGACGTTCCGGCTTCGCCTGCCCGCCCCTGCGCGGAATGGGAAACCGGCTTGCACGCGATGAGACGACACGGCCGGTGCGATGAGGGAATAACGGCGCGACGCCGATCCCGGCACCACCTCGCACGTCCCGCGTGCGCTCACTCGGAAGAAGACCGACATGCCGTACGCTCGACAGGGTATTGTCCTCACCGCCATGCTCCTGGCGCTGGCCAGCGGCGCACATGCGCAGGCCAGCGGCCCGGGGCAGCCGACAGGTCCCGCCGGGCCGGTTCCGATCGACTCGTCCGCCGTCACGCCGGCGCCCTGCGGCTCGACCGATCCGACCGTCGGCGTGATCAAGGCCGGCGTCTTTGTCACCGAGCAGGGGGCGGGGCAGACCACCCACAGTCCCGACTCCCGGAAACCAGGGGGCTGAGCACCCGGCACAGCCCCGGCTGAGCCAGGACGAACCACGGGGCACACTGGTCAGGCTGCCGCGGCGTCCATATCTTGAGGCAATGACAGAACCAGAGAACACGGCGCAGGCCGTGCAGGTTACGCGGTTGCAATCCGGCCTGACCGTGGTGACGGAGCGGATGGACCGCGTCGAGACGGTCTCGCTGGGCGCCTACGTCGCAGCGGGCACCCGCAACGAGAGCGGGGCGGAGAACGGGGTCTCGCACTTCCTCGAACACATGGCGTTCAAGGGCACCGCGCGCCGCTCGGCCGCGCAGATCGCCGAGGAGATCGAGGCGGTCGGCGGCCACATGAACGCCTACACCGCGCGCGAGCAGACCGCCTACTACGTCAAGCTGCTGAAGGAAGACCTGGCGCTCGGCGCCGACATCATCGGCGACATCCTGACCCATTCGGCCTTCGCGCCCGACGAGGTCGAGCGCGAGCGCGGCGTGATCCTGCAGGAGATCGGCCAGGCCAACGACACGCCCGACGACATCATCTTCGACCATTTCCAGGAGACCGCGTACCCGGACCAGCCGATGGGCCGGCCGGTGCTGGGCACCGAGGACCGCATCCGCGCAATGCCGCGCGAGACGCTGACCGGCTACATGCACGCGCACTATGCCGCGCCCAACATCGTGGTCGCGGCGGCGGGCAATCTGCAGCACGAGCAGGTGGTGGACCTGGTGCAGCGCCACTTCGCCGACCTGCCGGCGGCCGAGGTTCCCTCGGCGCTGCCCGGCAGCTACGGCGGCGGCGACTTCCGCGAGGACCGCGACCTCGACCAGGTGCACGTCGTGCTCGGCTTCCCGTCGGTCGGCTATTCCGACGAGGACTACTACCCCAGCCTGCTGCTCTCCACGCTGCTGGGCGGCGGGATGTCGTCGCGGCTGTTCCAGGAAGTGCGGGAGAAGCGCGGGCTGGTCTATTCGGTGTATTCGTTCACCGCGCCGTACGTGGACGGCGGCCTGTTCGGCATCTACGCCGGCACCGGCGAGGACGAGGTGGCGGAGCTGGTGCCGGTGACGATCGAGGAGCTGCGCAAGGTGCAGCGCGACGTCAGCCCCGAGGAGATGGCGCGGGCCAAGGCGCAGGTGAAGTCCTCGCTGCTGATGTCGCTGGAAAGCACCGGCAGCCGCTGCGAGCAGCTCGCGCGGCAGTTGCAGGTGTTCGGCCGCATCATCCCGACCGCCGAGACGGTGGGCAGGATCAACGCCGTGACCATCGCCGACGTGCAGCGCGCCGCCGCGCGCACCTTCCGCGGCCGCCCGACGATGGCGGCGATCGGCCCGGGCTCGCGCGTGCTGCCGCTGTCGGACATCGCCGAGCGGCTGGCGGCGTGACGGCTCGGCTGCGCGTCATCATCGGCCGGCTCCGTCATCGCGAGGCGCGCAGCGCCGTGGCGATCCAGGGCAGCACGGCAGGCGTTTGTCACGCGGCCCTGGATCGCCACGCTTCGCTCACGATGACGTGGTTCGGATAACTGCGCCTCAATTTTCAGGACACCCGAATGAACCCGATCGAGATGCTGCACGACCTGATCGCGACCGCGCGCCGCGCCGGCGCGGACGCCGCCGATGCGGTGCTGATCTCCGGCACCTCGATGTCGGTGCAGCAGCGGCTCGGCAAGACCGAGCAGGTGGACCGCTCCGAAGGCCGCGACCTCGGCCTGCGCGTGTTCGTCGGCAACCGCAGCGCGATCGTTTCATCGACAACGGTCGACCCCTCGTCGTTCGGCAGGTTCGCCGAGCGCGCGGTGGCGATGGCCAAGGTGGTGCCCGAGGACCCGTACGCCGGGCTGGCCGAGGAGACGCAGGCGGCGGATACATCCGTGCTCGACCTCGCCGATCCCGACGAGCCGACGACCGAGACGCTGATGGCACGCGCCGCGACGGCCGAAGAGGCGGCGCTGGCGGTGGCCGGCATCACCAACACCGAGGGCTCGGAGTCCGGCTTCTCGCGCATACAGGCGACGCTCGCGACCTCGGCCGGCTTCGCCGCCACCCAGCAGCGCACGACGCATTCGGTGTCCGCCACCGCGCTCGCCGGCACCGGCACGGGCATGCAGCGCGACTACGACTACCATACGGCGGCGCACCTGTCGGACCTCGACGATGCGGCGAAGATCGGCCACAGCGCCGCCGAGCGCGCGCTGGCGCGGCTCAACCCGGCGCGGCCGAAGACGGCGAAGGTGCCGGTGGTGTTCGACCCGCGCGTGGCGACGACGCTGCTCGGCCATCTGGTCGGCGCGGTAAACGGTGCCGCGGTCACGCGCGGCACGACGTTCCTGAAGGACAAGCTCGGCCAGCGCGTGCTGGCGGAGGGCGTGTCCGTGCACGACGATCCGCATCGCAAACGTGGCCTGCGCAGCCGCCTGTACGACGCCGAGGGTGTCGCCACCGCGCCGCACGCGGTGATCGACGACGGCGTGCTGACGATGTGGTTCCTGGACACGCGCTCGGCCAAGCAGCTCGGCATGAAGACCACGGGGCACGCGGTGCGCGGCACCGGCTCGCCGCCCTCGCCCTCGCCGAGCAACCTCTATCTGTCGGCGGGCAAGCTGACGCCGGCCGAGCTGATGGCCGACATCAAGTACGGGCTGTACGTGACCGAGTTGATCGGCATGGGCATCAACAGCGTCACGGGCGACTACAGCCGCGGTGCGGCGGGCTTCCTGATCCGCGACGGCGCGCTCGCCGAGGCGGTGGCCGAGATCACGATTGCCGGCAACCTCAAGGACATGTTCCTGACGCTGACGCCGGCCAACGACCTGATCTTCCGCCGCGGCACCGACAGCCCGACGGTGCGGATCGAGGGGCTGACGATGGCGGGGGCCTAGCCGGCGCAATTAGCCTCGCCGCGATCGCATTTTTCTTCCTCGTCATGGTCCGCGCAGGCGGACCATGACGGCCTAATACCAAGTCCGCGAGATTACGACTCACCTCGTCATCGCGAGCCGCCGCTTGGCGGCGTGGCGATCCAGGGCCGCGCGGCAGGCGTTTGTCACGCGGCCCTGGATCGCCACGCTTCGCTCGCGATGACGAGTGAATGGGTTCGGGTCATCAGAACTTGGTATAAGGGGAGCGCGTTGAGGCCGACAACGGTCGGGCCCACACGCGAGATGGACAGAAGCACTGTCGATTTGGTAACATACCGTATGACGCACTGGACGACCCGCACGACGCTGTCGACAGGGCAGACCTGATGCTGCGCAGCTTCTTCGCCCATGGCAGCAACGCCATGCTGGTGGTGCTCTGCGCGGCGTGCTTCGTCCTGCCGGTGCACCTGTGGTTCGTGCTGGCCGGCGGGCTGCTGTTCTACCTGACCGAGTACGGCACGCACCGGTTCCTGTTTCATGCGCGGCCGTCGCGCTGGGCGTGGCTGCGCGCGCTGCAGCACCGCATGCACTACGACCACCACGTCGAGCCGAACCGTCTCGATCTGCTGTTCCTGCCGGCCTGGTACGTGGTGCCGAATCTCGTCATCACCGGCGGCATCGCGTATGCGGTGCTGGGCGATGCGGGCAGCACCACGTCGCTGCTGCTGGGTGCGATGCTGGCGACGCTGCACTACGAATGGGTGCACTACATCGCCCACATCCCGTACCGGCCGCACACGGCGTTCGGGCGCTGGCAGAAGAAGTATCATCTGCGCCACCATTTCCAGAACGAGCGCCTGTGGTACGGCGTCAGCAATCCGCTGACCGACCTGATCGCCGGCACCTGGAAGGACCGCGAGAGCGCCGGCCGCAGCGCGACGACGCGCGTGCTCTATCCGGACAACTGAAACCAAGTCTGAGAGAGTACGACTCACCTCGTCATCGCGAGCCGCCGCTTGGCGGCGTGGCGATCCAGGGCCGCGCGGCAGGCGTTTGTCACGCGGCCCTGGATCGCCACGCTTCGCTCGCGATGACGAGTGAATGGGCTCCGGTCATCAGGACTTGGTATGACCGGTCACAGCCGCACCCGCCGCCCCTCCTCCGCCGCCTGATACGCGGCGTAGTGCACGCGGATGGCGTCGTAGGCCAGGTCGAGCCCCGCAAGCGGCTCGCGTCCGAAGGCGACGCACTCGATGAAGTCCTGCATCTCGGCGACGTAGCCACGCGCGTATTCCTCGTCGGCGCTGATGAATTGCCAGCCGGTCTTCCGGTCGATCTTCTCGGTGATGTACACGTCGCGCAGCTTGGCTTCGTCGGTCTGGTAGCCGACCACGGTGGTGTTCGGCGTGATGTTGGCGAACAGCGCGCCGCCGGTGGTGTAGGTCTCCACCAGGTTGCGCACGCCGCCGAGCACCATGTCGCCGGCGAAGATGGTGGCCTTGGTGTTGTCGGTGAACGTCAGGCTCATCACGCCCCAGTCCTCGACATCGACGGGGTTCGCCTGGATGTAGGCGCGCTCGTCCGGCTTCAGGCCGGGCGTCAACCGACCGACATCGCAGACGACCTCGGCGACACCGATGCGTTCGCCTCTCGCGGCGGCTTCGACCTGCTTGAGATACAGCGCGGCGGCGAGCGGGTGGCAGCCCTGGCGGTTCAGCGCGCCGCCGCCGCTCATCGCCCACTGCGCCGCGTGCGCGGCGTGCGAGCCGCTGTGGCTCTCCTCGGCCTTGATGAACAGCACCTTGTCGCCGGTGGCGCGCAGGATCTCCGCCGTCTTGGTCACGGCCGGCGCATAGACCCAGTCCTCGGCGTAGCAGAACAGCTTGCCGCTCGCACGGATGGCGGCGCATGTGGCGTCCATCTCCGTCAGCACGCGCTCGCGCATCACCGACTTCGGCACCTGCGTGCCGATCGGCTCGCCGTCACCCGGCTGGCCGAAATAGCCGGTGAACGGCTTCTCGCAGATCAGGTGCTTGCCCGCGCGCATGCAGCCGACGATCATCTCCGAATGCACCGACGGCGGCGTGCAGATGTCGATGACGTCGATCGCGTCGTCGTGGAGCAGCGCACGCCAGTCGTGCAAGGCGTGCGGAATGCCGAAGCGCTGCGCGAACCGCTCCGCCCCGTCCCCGCGCGACACCGCCGCGCGCACGTCCACCTCGACGCCAAACACGCGCCGGAAGGCATGCATGTGCAGCTCGGCAACGAAGCCGGTGCCGATGATGCCGACGGTGACCTTCTTCACGTCGCCCCTCCTTCGTCATCGCGCATGGAAGGAGCGTAGGAGCGTCAGGCCGCGTCGAACAGCGTCTGTCCGATGGACTCGCCTTGTGCGACGCCCGGCGGTACGGCGAACAGCCCGCTGCCGACATGCGTGGAGAACTGGTTCAGCGCATCGAGCTTGGCCATCGGCTCGAAGATGCGGATGAACCCGGTGCGGGGGTCGCGCTGGTAGGCCACGAACAGCAGGCCTGCGTCGTACATCATGCCCTGCCGCCACGGCGGCCAGCGCTCCGCGGTGAAGCTCAGGCCGTCGTTGTACGAATACCCGCGCCGCAGGATCGACGCGCCGCCGACATTCGCCGGATTGGCCAGCCGCACATGCGCGTCATCCGGGATCAGCGGGTTGCCGTCCTTGTCGGTCGCGGCGAAGTCCGGCGGATCGAACTCGGCCGCCGATCCCAGCGGCGCGCCCGAGCGCTTGCGCCGTCCGATCACCTGCTCCTGGAACTCGGTGTCCGTGCGGTCCCAGTGTTCCAGCGAGATGCGGATGCGGCGGACGACGACGTAGCTGCCGCCGCGCAGCCAGTCCGGTCCCTCGCCGCCGATCCACACCACCTCGTCCGGCTTCACGCCGGCGGTGGGCCGCGCCACCGGGTTCGCCGTGCCGTCCTTGAACCCCATCAGGTTGCGCCCGGTGCTCTCGTCGGGCGGCGACGACGAGAACCCCGCCTGCGCCCAGCGCAACGCCGCCATCCCGTACGACAGCCGCGACAACTGGCGCACCGCGTGGAACGCGACCTGCGGATCGTCGGCGCAGGCCTGCACCGAGATGTCGCCGCCGGTGCGCGCCTCCAGCAACTGGTCGCCGTTGAAGCGCGGCAGGTCGGCCAGCGCCTCCGGCCGGCGCGACGCCAGGCCGTAGCGGTCCTTGCCGTCCTTGACGAACAGACCGGGGCCGAAACCAAAGGTCAGCGTCAGCCGTGACGGCGGCAGCCCGAGCGCATCGCCCGAATCGCCGTCGGGCGCGTTCGGATCCGCACTCGGCGGCCCCGCCGGCTGGCCCGCCGCCATCCTCGCGGCCGCCGCCGTCCAGAGCTTCAGCAACGCCGCGACCTGGGTCGCCTGCGTCGCATTGAGGTCGAACACGGCCAGATACGTGTGCGACTGCGACGGCGTCAGGATGCCGCCCTGGCGCGCGCCGTAGAACGGCTCGACGGACGGCGGCGCCGCGGTGTCGGCCCGCGCAGGCCGGAGCATCCCGGCCCCCGCAAGCCCGCCCACGCCCGCGAGGAAACCGCGGCGCGAGGCGAAGGGACAGGTGCTCAATGTGCCAGCACGAGCGTGTTCATCTCGTCCTTCACGTAATAGAAGCCGTCGCCGGCCGGGGTCATCGCGATGCCGAACAGGTCGCCGCTGCCGGGCGGGGTCTGCGCCTTGTTGGCGTCGATCCACAGCGCCGTGATCTGCTTGCCGGTCGCCGGATCGATCTCGACGCACTGGCCGTTCTGCGCGTTGGTCACCAGCAGGTGTCCGTTCGGCGCCATCACCATCGCCAGCGGCCGCTTCAGCAGCCCGTCCCTGGTCACCTCGCGCCCGGTGCCCGCGCTGGTGGTGCGGGTCAGCGCGTCTTGGATCGCGGCGACGCGGTTGTCGATCGCGTCCGACACGTACAGCGTGCCGTCGCGGCCGAGCGCCAGCCCGGTCGGCCCGATGACGAACACGTCCTTGTCGGCCTGCTCGCCGAAGCCGCCGGCGATGACGGTTTCGCGAGTCACGGTGGGAGGACCGGCTTCCGGCACCGCCAGTTCGATGCGCACCACGTTCGCCTTGTGCACCACGTCCTGGCCGGGCGGCCCGACATCGAAGCCGGTGTTGCTGACGAACAGCGTCGCGGTGCCACCCTGGTCGACCACTGCCATGTTGCCCCACGGCCCGTTGATGTTCGGGCTGGT
>DATEQV010000188.1:0-5282 GCA_035272265.1 Acidisphaera sp.
CGCCCCCGCCGCCGTTCCCGCCATTGCCGCCGCCGCCCCCGCCGCCGCCGCCCCCGCCGCCGTTCCCGCCATTGCCGCCGCCGCCGCCGCCGCCACCGCCGCCACCGCCGCCGCCAAAGGCGGGCGCATCGAAGCCGTCTCCGCCGTCCGCACCGGCGTGACCGACGCTGCCGTCGCCACCGGCTTTTCCGTCGCCGCCGCGGCCTCCATCCAAATCATCGGGCGGCGTGCCGCCCGCGCCTTCGGAGCCGCCGAGACCGATGCTCGACGTCAAGATGAGTCCGTGTTCTCCGCCGGCCCCGCCCACCCCTCCGTCGCCACCGGTTCCGACTCCGTCCAACCCAACGCCGCCGGAGCCGCCGGTGACGCCTTTGCCGCCCACCCCGCCATATCCGCCGAGACCTCCGGTGCCCCCACCGCCACCGAGTCCGCCAACCGGTGCATCCCCGACCCCTCCGAAGGGACCGGTGCCGGGGTGCCCTAACGCGCCCGCCGCGCCTTCGGCGCCGGGCTTGCCCAGATCGCCCTCGGGGGCTCCGTCGCCACCGGTGCCGCCGATGGCCGCGTCGTTCGAAAACGTGACGCCGCCGATGGTGACGTCGGCGCTGGCGCCCACGAACAAACCGCCGCCCAAACCGGCACCGCCGCCTCCGCCGATCGATCCGTTGTCACCATCGGTGGTGGCACCGGAGATCGTCAGGTTGTCGATCGATACGGTCCCGCTCAGGACCTGCAGCCCGGGAGCCCCGCTGGCGCTCATTGTGTCGCCCGCGCCGTTGATGATCAGCGACGCACCGGGGTTGAGAATGATCGGCGTGATCGACGAGGAATACGGAATGTCGGCGTCTAGGGTGATCGTGTACGTGCCGGAGGTCAGTGCCTCGGCGTCGGCGATCTGCTGGTTCAGCGTCGTCAGATTGTTGGCGGTCCCGCTCATCGACAGCGCTTCTGCATCTCAGATCGAGGAAGGCGGAGGTCTATTTTGGACGACGCGACCTCCGCTGCCGCGCGGCCCTCGCCGGGCGGAGGCATCATCCCAGCAGTGCGGTGATCTCGTCATCAAATGTTTCGTGCGCGGCGTCAGTTCTCCGATCGCGGGCGCTGCGCTTTTCCGCCAGACGGGTGCTGATCTCCTGCGACCGCGTTGACCTGCGTCAAGGCGCGAGCGTCCCGTGAACATATCGTCTCACCTGGGACAGCCGATCTTGGAACACATGGAGGGCAGGCCATGGCGCAGACGATGAAGGCGGCCGTCGTGCACGCGTTCGGCAAGCCATTGACGATCGAAGAAGTCCCCATCCCGACGCCGGGGCCGGGCGAAGTTCTGATCAAGGTGGTCGCGAACGGCGTCTGCCATACGGACCTCCATGCGGCCGAGGGCGACTGGCCGGCGAAGCCGACGCCACCCTTCATCCCCGGGCACGAAGGCGCCGGCGTCGTGGCGGCACTCGGTCCGGGCGTCAGCGGACTGAAGGAGGGCGATCCGGTCGGCCTGGCGTGGCTGCACGACTCCTGCGGCCAATGCGAATATTGCAGAACCGGATGGGATGCCCTGTGCCTTGCCCAGCACAACAGCGGCTACAGCGTGAACGGCAGCTTCGCCGAGTATGCGATCGGGTCCGCAGCCTATGTCGGGCGGCTGCCGCCCGATCCGGACTTCGTGGCCATGGCGCCGATCCTGTGCGCCGGGGTGACGACCTACAAGGGCATCAAGGAGACGGAGGTGCGGCCGGGCGAGTGGATCGCGATCTCCGGCGTGGGCGGGCTGGGCCAGCTGGGAATCCAGTACGCCAAGGCCATGGGCATGCACGTCGCCGCGCTCGATGTCACCGAGGACAAGCTGGCGTTGGCGCGCGAGTCGGGCGCCGATGTGACGGTGAACGCAAAGCTGCCCGACGCGGCCGCACAGATCGTCAGGCAAACGGGCGGCGGCGTGCACGGCGTGCTGGTGACGGCGGTATCGCCCCCGGCGTTCACCCAGGCGATACACATGGTGCGGCGCAAGGGCACGGTCGCCCTTGTCGGCCTGCCGCCGGGAGACTTCGCGACGCCGATCTTCGACGTCGTGCTGGGGCGGATCACCATACGCGGATCGATCGTGGGCGGCCGTCAGGACCTTGCCGAAGCGATTGCCTTCGCGGCCGAAGGAAAGGTCCATGCGCACATCCACACGATGAAGCTCGAGGACATCAACGACGTGTTCGCCAAACTGAAAGCCGGCAAGATCGACGGCCGCATGGTGATGACCTTCTGAGAGCAGGCTTGCGAGGGCTCGGCTTGCCGGCAGCCGCCAGCGAGTGGGGCGGGGACGCGGAGCGCATCCCGCCGCTATCCGCGCCACGTGTTTCGCGCCATTTCCCGGGGGATGGGATAGCCCGTCCTCGGAAGGATGGCAGAGTGCGCTGCGCCTTTCCGCCCTGCGTGTGCTGGCGATCGTGCGAGTCGTGGACGATGGAAAGCAAATCGGGCACCGAGCTATCTCCCTTGGGATCAAGCCCGGCTGGAAGGCTGGGTGGCGGGCCGGAACGCGCCTGCAGAAACCGGTTTGGCGGGCGCCCGGTTCGATGTGGACCGAACCAGTCAGATTGGGTTGACCCATGACCGAACGCGAGAACGAGGCAGTGCTCGCGTTCAAGCCGCCGTCGTTGGCTTGGTCGCGCCTATGGCTGGCGCCCGCGCGCGCCTGGCACCGCCCGTTCTTCATGGGCCTGGAGCACGTCGATCCCTCTCATCCGACGATGTTCGTCGGCAACCATACGCTGTACGGGATACAGGATGTGCCTCACATCCTGTATGAGCTGCAGCGCGTACACGGGATTTTCCCGAGGACCCTTGCGGATCGCGGGCACTTCGCGCTCCCGCTGTGGCGTGATCTTCTGACCACGGTCGGCTGCGTGAAGGGCACGCGTGAGAACTGCCGGGCGCTCATGCTTGCCGGCCAGCATCTGATGGTCTTTCCGGGCGGCGGCACCGGGATCACAAGGGACACGAGAGCAGCAGCCGCGACACCACCAAGGACAGCACCACCCACGAGACGGAGCACAACTCGCGCGGCTGATCGCGCCGGCGAGCCGGCCGGACGATCCGGCCGCGATCCCGATACGAAACGTTCGGGCGGGCCGGCATCCTTGCCGGCCCGCCGCATGTCTTTCCGGCGCCGGTCTTCGGCCCACGCGTACACGATGCCAACGAGCGACGCGCCGCCAGGCTGTGATCGGTCCGCGCGTCCAAGGACGCAAGACAAGGAGGTTGCAATGGTCACGATATCTGCTGCGCCGCCGCGCCGCATCCGGGTCTGGGACCTGGGCGTGCGGGCCTTCCACTGGCTCCTGGTCGCCGGAATCGCGCTGTGCCTGGTCTCGTCCGCGGACGAAGGCCCGTTGTCGGCCTGGCACATCCGCATCGGATGGGCTGTCGGCGTCTTGATCGCCTTTCGGCTCGTGTGGGGGTTCATCGGCGGGGAGCACGCACGGTTCCGCAACTTCGTGCGTCCGTCGCAGATCGGCGACCACGTCCGCGACCTGATCGACGTCCGTGTCGATCCGTCGGTGGGCCACAACCCGCTTGGCGCGGTCAGTATTCTGCTGCTGCTGGCGATGACGGCAGCGACCGTCATCACGGGCGCGGCCGGCGGCGAAGACTGGCATGGTCTGATCGCGTATCTGCTCCTCGGCCTTGTCGCGGCGCATGTCGCCGGCGTCGTGCTGATGACGCGTCTCACCAAGGACAATCTGGTCCGGGCGATGGTGACCGGCACGAAGGACGCGCGTCTGCATCCCGGCGCGCAGGACGCGGAACCGCCGGCGCGGCTCGCGGTTCCGGTGGCGGCAATCGTCATCGGCACGGCCGCCTATGGCGCGACGCGCTTCGATGTGCAGACGTTCATGCCGCACGCCGCCGCTGAAGGCGTGCAGGCCGGCCATCATGCCGGCGATCGGACGGCCGTACGACAGACGGACGACGACTGACCCCCTGACCCCGATGGACGCATGTCGAACTCCTCCCATCCCGTCAGTGTCGCGTCAGCGACCGTCGCTAGGTTGGCCCCAGGCAGCACGGCGCCGCCTGCAGACGAAACCAACCGGGAGAACCCTGATGTCGAAGACCACAAGCCTGATCCGCTCCGGCCTGACCGCTCTGGCCATCATCACCGCCGTCACCGCGACGACGCAGTTCATGTTCCCGCAGACCGCGATGGCCAAGGGCGACCACAGCAAGGACAAGAAGGACCACGGCGACAAGTCGGGTCACTGATCGAACGCACGCGGCGCCGGGCCGGACGATCCGGCCGGCGCCGCCCCGCGATCCGGAATAGTTGGCGGGCCGGCATCCTTGCCGGCCCGCTGTTCGTACTGATGGCAGTCGTTCTGCCCGCTGCGCGCGCCGCCACGACGGACGGCACCGCATCCGCCGTGTCCGAAACGCCGGTGCGGGTGACGCTCACCCTGCCATTTTTCGGCACCAGCAACGCCGTCAGCGATTCGGCCAACGTGACGAACATGGGCGCCGGTCCTGACGCCGATCTGGCGCCCGATCTTCAGGTCGACTGGGCGCGACAATTCGGCCCGGTCAGGCTGACCACCATCCTCGATACGACGGCCGAACGCTTCCCCCGCCACCCGAGCGAAAGCAGCGACAGCATCTTCGGGTCCATCCGGCTGGCGCTGACGGATGGCGTGTCCGAGCGGTTCGTGCCGTTCGTCCTGTACCGCGCGGGCATGGACTTCACGCCGCTGCTCGCCACGCGTCAGGACACGCTGCAATACCTCGCCGCCGGCGTCCGGACGGGCTTCGGCCTGACGGCCGCCGGCGCCATGATCGGGCGGCGCGATGCGGACAAGCCGGGACAGACGGCGATCTGGCTCGAAGCGCAGGCGGGGCGGCGGTTCGCCAATCCGGCCGACCTGGACCTCGTCTATGCGCAGATCAAAGGCGAGGTGCAGTACACCGTCTCGCCGACGGTGCAGCTGACCTTGGCGCCGACGGTGCGCGGACGGCACTACGACCTGTATTACGGATCGCCGCGGCAGGACCTGTTCCTGGAGCTGGAGGGAACCGTCGCCTGGACGCCATCCTGGCTGACGAAAGTCAACCCGGATGCGGAGCTCGATTTCGTCGTCACCTTCGACCGCAACCTGTCGACCTACAGCAGCGCCCGCTACGTCTCCTGGACCGGCGGACCGCAGATCATGCTCGGCTGGAAGTTCTGATTGCCGCCGCTCACGTATGCGGGGCGAAGGACAGCACGAAACGTGCGCCGCCGCCCGGCCGGTCCTCGACCC
>DATEQV010000189.1:0-11526 GCA_035272265.1 Acidisphaera sp.
GGCGCGCAGGGCGGCGGTGTTGTCGGTCGCCATGTAGCCGGGCGCGATGGCGTTGACGTTGATGCCGCGGGCCGCCCATTCGCAGGCAAGCAGGCGCGTCAGCCCCATGACGCCGCTTTTCGCCGAGGTGTACGACGCCACGCGTATGCCGCCCTGGAACGACAGCATCGACGTGATGTTGATGATCTTGCCGCCGCGCCCGCACGCGAGCATCGCGCGCGCGCTCGCCTGTGCCAGGAAGAAGGCGGCCTTGAGGTTGACGTTCAGCACGTCGTCCCAGTCGGCTTCGGTGAAGTCGAGCGCATCGGCGCGGCGGATGATGCCGGCGTTGTTGACCAGGATGTCGAGCGCGCCGTAGGCGTCGAGGGTGTCGCCGACGATGTCGGCGATCGGCGCCGTGGTGCGCAGGTCGGCCTGGATGTGGCGGAAGTCGCCGCCCGCCTCGCCGATCAGCCGCGCGGTTTCGTGGGCCTCGCCGCGGTCGACGCCGACGATGCGCGCGCCGGCCTGGGCGAGCGCCAGCGCGATGCCCTGGCCGAGGCCGGTGCGCGAGCCGGTGACGATGGCCGCCTTGCCGGTCAGGTCGAAGTGGGACGGCATGGCGTCACCGCAGGTCGGGTGTGGCGACCATGTCCATGTCGCCGTAGTCCTGGTTGTCGCCCGCCATCGCCCAGATGAACGTGTAGGAGCCGGTGCCGGCGCCGCAATGGATCGACCACGGCGGCGAGATCACGGCCTCGCCTTCGGCCATGACGAGGTGGCGCGTCTCCTGCGGCTCGCCCATGAAGTGGAACACGCGCGCATCGGGGGCGAGGTCGAAGTAGAGATAGACCTCGTTGCGGCGGCTGTGGGTGTGGCAGGGCATGGTGTTCCACACCGAGCCCGGCGCGAGCGTCGTCATGCCGAACACCAGCTGGCAGGATTCGACGGCGCCGGGGATGAGCATCTGGTGGATCGAGCGCTCGTTCGCCGTCGACTTGTCGCCCAGCTGCAGGGTCTTGCCGGTGCCCTCGTCGAGCTTGCGGGTGGGGCAAGGACGATGGGCGGGCGCGGACAGCAGGTAGAAGCGTGCGGGCTTCGCGTTGTCGGTGCTGCGGAAGGCGACGCTTTCGGCGCCCATGCCGACATACAGCGCTTCGCGAGGGGCGATCTCGTAGACCGTGCCGTCGACGGCGATGGTGCCGGCGCCGCCGATGTTGATTGCCGCGAGCTCGCGGCGGGCGAGGAACGTCTTCTGGCCGACCTCGCGCGGCGTTTGCAGTTGCAACGGCCACCCGACCGGCATCGCGCCGCCGATGATCATGCGCTCGACATGCGAGTAGACGAGCTTGACGTGACTGGGGGTGAACAGGTCCTGGATCAGGAACTCGCGCCGCAGCTGCTCGGTGCTGAACGCGCGGACGGCGTCGGGACCGCTGGAGGAGCGGGTTTCGATGGTTTGCTGCGACATCATTCCCTCCGTGCTCGGCGAACCGCGCGCGGCGGCGGGAGACGCGCAGGCGCCATCGGCGCGGCACCGTGTTGCCCGGTGCCTTTACGCCGATGTGAGCGCTATCGCGGGCGGGATGCGACGTCATTGAGGTGGATCAACGGAGGTGAGACAGGCACCGGCTGTCGGAGACGCACGCGTTCCGTTCGTGCGCGCGGGAATAGAAGGCCCGTCCCGGGCGTCACTCGCCTTGGGCCGCGTCGGTGCGGCCGCGCCTTTTGCGCCCAAGGAGTGACCATGCGGACTTTGGCGATCGCCCTGATGATGCTGACCGGCGTTGTTCTCGCGGTGAGCGGCTGCATGCACATGCAGGACAACGCGTCGACCACGCATCAGGGGTCCACGGCCGGCAGCGACCCGACTGGCGGCGGGGGCGGAGGCGGCGGCGGCGGCGGCTACTGACCGAGGCGCACGACGGCGTCGACCGCTTCGCCGAGGCGCTCGACGATGGCCGCGATGTCGGACGCCGTTGCGATGTAGGGCGGGGCGACGATGACGTGCTCGCCGAGCGTGCCGTCGATCGTGCCGTTCATCGGATAGACGGCGAGGCCGCGCGACAGCGCCGCATCCTTCACGCGGTCGGCCATGTGCAGCGCGGGGTCGTACGCGCGTTTCGAGCTGCGGTCGGAGACGAACTCGAGCGCCCAGAACAGGCCGCGGCCGCGCACGTCGCCGACATGCGCGTGGTTGCCGAAACGCTCGGTGAGGGCGTGCTCCAGCACCGGGGCCATGTCGCGCACGTTGGCCAGCAGGTTGTCGTCGCGGATGACCCGCTGCACGGCGAGCGCGCCGGCGCAGGCCACCGGGTGCGCCTGGTAGGTCTGGCCATGCAGGAACGAGCCCGAGCCGCCGCGAATCGCATCGACGATGCGGCGGGCGATCAGGATGCCGCCGATCGGCTGGTAGCCGCCGCCAAGGCCCTTGGCGACGATCTGGATGTCGGGCGTGGCGCCCTCCTGCTCCCAGGCGTGCAGCGTGCCGGTGCGGCCCATGCCGCACATCACCTCGTCGAGGATGAGCAGAGCGCCGTAGCGGTCGCACAACGCGCGCACACGGCGGAAGTAGCCGGGGAGCGCGGCGACGCAGCCCGACGTGGCGCCGACCACCGGCTCGGCCATGAAGGCGGCGACGGTGTCCGGGCCGAGGCGGAGGAACTCGGCCTCGAGCTCGGCGATCAGGCGGTCGACGTACTCGTCGTCGGTCTCGTCGTCGCGTTTGAAACGATAGGCGAAGCAGGGCGAGACGTGGCTGAAGGCGGTCGAGAGGATCGGCTCGTACAGCCGCCGGCGCATCATGTTGCCGCCGGCCGACAGCGCGCCGAGCGTGGTGCCGTGGTAGCTCTGGCGGCGGGCGATGAAATGCGTGCGCTGCGGTTCGCCGCGCTCGACGTGGTACTGGCGGGCGAGCTTGATCGCCGCTTCCGCGCCCTCGGAGCCCGACGAGCAGAAGAAGGCGTGGCTCAGGCCACCGGGCTCGCCGTCGAGCAGGATCGACGCGAGTTCCTCGGCGGGTTCGGTGGTGAAGAAGGCGGAGTGCGTGTAGGCGACTTTCGACGCCTGCGCGGCGATGGCTTCGACCACGCGCGGGTCGCCGTGGCCGATGCAGGCGACGGCGGCGCCGCCCGAGCCGTCGATGATGGTGCGGCCGTCGGCGAGGCGGAGGTGGATGCCCTGGCCGCCGACCGCGGCGACGGGGGTCGCGCCGGCGCGATGCAGGACGCGGCTGGGCGCCGGTGACTCGGACACGTGTTGACCTCCCGCTTGCGTGGACGGGAGCCTACCGCGCCCGGTAGTCGCCCGCCAAAGCCCGCCTACCAGTCGACGACGAAGCGGCAGCAAGCGCCGCCGCTCGCTTCGCACTCCGTCTCGACGGCGCGGGCGGAGCGGGCGACGAGGACCTGGAACAGGCGCTGGAAGACGGCGGCGTGCCAGACGCAGAGCGGCGCGGTCGAGACCTCGCCGTGGATCATCGGGTTGCCGGTCATGGTGAAGACGGTGGGCTTGCCGGCTTGGCCGGCGAAATCGCCGGAGCCGCAGAACGTCCAGGCATGCGCGCGAATGGCGGGCACGAACAGCGCGGCGGCGAGGCGCGGCGGGGTGGATTTCAGCACCGCGCGGGCGGGGCGGGGGATGCGATGGGCGAGCAGGTAGTCGGCGGTTCGCCTTACGGCGTCGGCCAGCAGCGCGCTCGATCGCGCGAACGGCAGCGCGTCGCGCACCGCCCTGTGCAGTCGGGCGACACGCGCCTCGTCGATCATCGCGTCCGGCGGGTGGTCGAGCCACTCGACGACGCCGGCGGCGCGGAACAGCGGCACCGGGTCGATGCCGGCGGCGTCCAACGCGGCACGCAGCTGGGTGACCGCGTTGGGACCGATCAGCGCGGCGTCGGCGTGCGCGTCGGCGTCAGTGGACGCGAGCGTCTGACTCATCGGCTTCGGCCATCTGCTCGGTGCCGCCGCCGCAGGCCGTCACGTGCTGCGCGACCTCGTCGGTGTCTTCGAGCTGCTGCGTGCCGCCGCCGCAGGCCGTGATCGGCCCGGGCGCCGCCTTCGCCTTGCGGGTGCGGTCGGCGGCGGCGACCCAGTCGTTCGTCTGCTCGGCGGCGATGGTGCGCGTGGTGTCGAAATGGAAGTCCACGTTCTTCTTCGACTGCGGGCCCCAGTAGCCGACCTTGCCGAGGTCGTAGAACTTGCGCTGGAAGCCGGCCATCAGGAACGCCTTCAGGCAGCCGAGCAGATAGCGCCGGCGCTGGCCGGTGCCCGACCACGGATACGAGAACAGCGCCTTCTTGATGTAGAAGCGGCGGTAGTTGTTCATCACCCGGTCGAGCAGCTCGGCGCGGTCCATCGCCTCGGGTTTGATGATCGGGGTGCCGAAGTTGTACTTGTCGAAGTCGAAGATCTCGACCTTGTCCCGCAGCTCCTGGAACAGCGAGGTGAACGGCCAGGGCGTGTACATCGACCAGTTGGCCAGATCGGGCTTCCAGTCGCAGGCCATTTGATACGTCTCTTCCCGCGTCTCGGCGGTCTCGTTCTCGAGTCCGACGATGAACTGCGCCTCGACGACGATGCCGGCTTCGCGCAGCAGCTGGATGGCGCGCTTGTTGTCGGCGACCTTGGTCTCCTTGTTGAAGCGGTCGAGCTTCATCTGGGCGGCGGCCTCGGTGCCGAGCGAGACGTGCAGCAGGCCGGCCTTTCGATAAAGCGGCAGGATCTCGGCGTCGCGCAGGATGTCGGTCACGCGCGTGTTGATGCCCCAGGAGACCTTGTCCGACAGGCCGCGATCGATCATTTCGTTGCAGAAGGCGACGAACTTCTTGCGGTTGATCGTCGGTTCCTCGTCGGCGAGGATGAAGAAGCGCACGTCGTAGCGCCGGTAGAGGTTCTCGATCTCGTCGACGACCTTCTTCGGATCGCGGATGCGGTAGTCGCGCCAGAACTTCCACTGGCTGCAGAACGAGGAGGTGAACGGGCAGCCGCGCGCCATGTTGGGGATCGCGACGCGGCAGTTGAACGGGACGTAGCGGTACTTCTCCCACTCCAGGATGCTCCAGCATCGCCGGGCCTCCCATGGCTGTCAACGCAGCTTGACAGGTGAGACGTCCGCGTCAATTGACGTGGATCAATGCGGGCCCGGCGCGTCTCGGCCTGCGAACAAGGCGGGTCAGAGCCCGAGCGAGCGCGGCAGCCAGAGCGAGATGAGGGGGACGTAGGTCACCAGCATCAGCACGCCGAACATCACGAGGTAGAACGGCCAGATCTGCCGCATGGCCTGTTCCAGCGTGATCTTCCCGATGGCGCAGCCGACGAACAGGATGGAGCCGACGGGCGGGTGGCACAGGCCGATGCCGAGGTTGAGCAGCATGATCATGCCGAAGTGCACCGGATCGACGCCGAAATTGAGCATTACCGGCAGCAGGATCGGCGTCGTGATAAGGATCGACGGTGCCATGTCGACCAGGCAGCCGAGCACCAGCAGCAGCACGTTGACCATCATCAGGATCACGTACTTGTTGTGGCTGATGGTGAGGAAGAATGCGGTGATCTTCGACGGCACCTGCATCAGCGCCATCATGTAGCCGACGGCCGAGGCGAACGCGATCAGCGTCATCACCATCGCGACGGTGCGCATCGTGCGGTGAACGAGGCGCGGCAGGTCGCGCCAGCGGTAGTCGCGATAGATGAACATGGTGACGAAGAACGACCACACCGTCGCGACCGCGCCCGCCTCGACGGCGGTGAACACGCCGCCCAGGATGCCGCCGAGGATGATGACGAGCGTGATCAGCCCCCAGAACGCATCGAAGATGATGCGCCCCGCCTGGCGCACCGGCACCACCTCTCGCCTTGCGGGTGGCCGTTGCGGTAGGCGAGGAACAGGCAGAGCATGATCAGCGACAGGCCGAGCAGCAGGCCCGGCATGACGCCGGCCATGAACAGGCTGAGCACCGAGATCGTGCCGCCGGTGGCGAGCGAGTAGATCACCGCGTTGTGGCTCGGCGGCACCAGCAGCGCCTGCACCGACGAGGTGATGGTGAGGTTGGTGGCGAAGACGCGCGGATAGCCCGACGCCTCCATCTGCGGGATCATCACCGAGCCGATCGCCGAGGTGTCGGCAACCGCCGAGCCGGAGATGCCGGAGAGGAACGTGGTGGCGACGATGTTGACCAGCGACAGGCCGCCGCGCAGTCGGGTGACGCCGACCAGCACGTTGGCGAGTGCGACCAGCCGCCCGGCCATGCCGCCCTCGGCCATGATCGCGCCGGCGAGGACGAAGAACGGGATGGTCAGCATGGCGAACTTCGACACGCCGCTGGACACCTGCAGCATCACCGCTTCGAGCGGAATGTCGACCCACCACGCCGCGGCGATCGCCGACAGGCCGAGCGCGTAGGCGATCGGCACGCCGAGGACCACGCAGCCCAACAGCGTCAGGATGACGACGAGGGCGTCCATGCGCGCTAGTCGAACTCGACGGCGGCCGCCTGGGCGCCGTCATGCGTGTCGGCGAGCGGGTCGGCCGGTCGGCCGAGGGTCAGGCGCTCGACCACGAACAGCATCAGGCACACGCCGCCGAGCGGGATCGGCAGATATGTGACGCCGGCCGAGAGGATGGGGAATTCGGCGATCGACTGCTCCCAGGTCGCAGCACAGAGCGCGTGGCCGCGGATGAGCATGAACAGTCCGACCAGCAGCACGAGCAGTTCGGCGATGACGTCGACGGCGATGGCCAGCGGCTGCGGAAGCTGGTCGCGCACATAGGCGACGCGCATGTGAACGCCGTAGCGGTAGCAGGCGGCGGCGCCGAAGAACGTCATCACCACGGTCAGCAGGATCGCCATCGGCTCGGGCCACGAGGCGGCGTGGTTGAGCACGTAGCGGGTGAACACGCCCCACGGGATGATGAACGAAATGAAGACGAGCGCTGCGCCGGAGATGCCGGCGCAGACGACGTAGAGGGCGTCCATGACGCGGCGGAAGGCGGTCATGCGGGGCTACGCCGTGTCGAGAAACCCGTCATTGCGAGCGGAGCGAAGCAACCCAGGGCGTCACCGCAGGCGTCTGCCACGCGGCCCTGGGTTGCTTCGTCGCTGCGCTCCTCGCAATGACGGAGCACGGTCACTACGGGCAAATCCGTCAGGAAACCGCCTGGATCCGCTTGATGGAGTCGGCGTATTTGGCGCCGTACTTGTCCCACACCGGCTTGACCGCGTCCTGCCACGGCTTCTTGTCGTCGATCTGCACCATGGCGATGTTGGCGTTCTTCGCCTTGTCGAGCGCGTCGCGCTCCTTCGCGTCCCACAAGGTGCGCGCCTCCATCTGCGCCTCTCGCGCGAGCTTGCGGAACAGCGCCTGGTCGTCCTTGGACAGACCCTCCCAGGTGCGCTTGGACATCATCAGCATCTCCGGCACGATCAGGTGCTCGGTGAAGGTGTAGTTCTTGGCGACCTCGTAGTGGTGGTCGAACACGTAGCTCGGCGGGTTGTTCTCGGCGCCGTCGATCACGCCGGTCTGCAGCGCGGAGAACACCTGATCGTAGCCCATCGCGATGCCGTTGGCACCGAGCGCGTTGGCCATGTCGACGAAGATCGGGTTGCCGATCACGCGCACCTTCAGCCCGTGCATGTCGGCGATCGTCTTGATCGGGTGTTTCGTGTTGTAGAAGCTGCGCGCGCCGGCATCCATCCAGCACAGCCCGACCAGCTTCGCGTTGGGGTTGTCGGTGACCTTCGACAGCAGGTCGGCGCCGACGTCGCCGTCCATCGTCTGCCGCATGTGGGCGCTGTTACGGAACAGGACCGGCAGGTTGAGGACGTTGAGGTCGTCGATCACCGGCCCGAGCGCGCCGACCGAGACGCGCACCAGCTGGATCGCGCCGATCTGCGTCTGCTCGATGGTCTCCTTCTCGCCGCCGAGCTGCATCGACGGATACATCTGGATGGTTATGCGGCCGCCCGTCGCGGCGTCCAGCTTCTTGCCCATGCTCTCGACGGCGGCGACGGTGGGATAGCCCTCCGGGTGCACGTCGGCGGCCTTCAGCGTCAGCTTGGATTGGGCGGAAGCAAGGCGGGGCATGCCAAGGGCGGCGATCGCGGCGAGGCCGCCCAGGCGCATGGCGTCGCGTCGGTGCATCATGATCCGATTCCCTCCCCTCGAATGCGGCTTCCGTTGCCCGGGCCGCTGGTGTAACGATCGCTTATACGATGACCCGACAACCCGCAAGCGCCGGCCGGCCGCCGATGCCCGCGCTGCTTCGGCCGCTGAAACCGCCACGCAACCGCGTCGCCGAAGTGGCGGGGCGCATCGCCGAGCAGATCGCCGCCGGCCGCTACACGCCGGGCGACCGGCTGCCGACCGAGCAGCAGATGATGGAGGCGATGGGCGTCAGCCGCACCGTTATCCGCGAGGCGGTGGCGGCGCTGCGGGCGGACGGGATGGTGGTGACGCGCCAGGGCGCCGGCGCGTTCGTCGCCGCCGCCCGGCTGCCGTTCCGCATCTCGGCGGCGGACGTGGACACCGTGTCCGACGTGCTGGACATCATGGAGCTGCGCACGGCGGTCGAGATGGAATCGTCGGGACTGGCCGCGGAGCGCGGATCGCCGTCGCAGCTTCGTGCCGTTGCGCGCAGCTGCGACGCGATCGAGCGGGCGATGGCGCGCGACGAGATGGCGATCGAGGAGGACGCCGCGTTCCACCGCGCCATCGCCCGCGCCAGCGGCAACCCGCAATTCGTGCGGTTCCTGGACTATCTCGGCAGCTTCATCATCCCGCGCTACTCGATCCGCGCCGAGCCGGACCGGGTGTCCGATCAGCAGGCCTACATGCGCGGCTTCCAGGCCGAGCATCGCGAGATCGACCGCGCCATCCAGGCGCGTGATCCGCAGCGCGCGCGTCAAGCGATGCGGACACATCTGACGAACAGCCAGGCGCGCTACCGGGCACTCGCGCAATCGGCTAAGATGTAGGGTCGGCCGGGCGGCGCCGGGCGATGTTACCGAATGGTACCGTCCCCCTGATGGGATCGCCCGCCGTGGGATCGCGTCGGCCATGTTGGGTGCTGCCATGAAACGGCCGACGCGGAACCGTCACCTGGACCGGGCGTTCTCACTCGTTAAGCGTGTGCGCGGCGCTGGGCGAGGCAGGCGATCGCACCTCGTGCTCAGAGGGGAACTGACGTGGCTGCCACCGCCGACCTGAACGAGCTGCTGATCAGCAGCGTGATCGACTACGCGATCTACATGATCAGCCCGGAAGGCCGGGTCGTCAGCTGGAACCCTGGCGCGGAGCGGATCAAGGGCTACACCGCCGACGAGATCGTCGGCCGGCACTTCTCCACGTTCTACACCGAGGAGGAGCGCGCGTGCGGCGTGCCGGCGACGGCGCTGTGGACCGCCGCCGAGACCGGCCGGTTCACCGCCGAGGGCTGGCGGCTGCGCAAGGACGGCAGTCGGTTCTGGGCCATGGTCGTCATCGATCCGATCAGGAAGGACGGCGAGCTGATCGGTTTCGCGAAGGTCACGCGCGACATGACCGAGCAGCGCGCGGCACAGCGCGCCGCCCTGGAAAGCGAACGCCGCTTCCGCCTGCTGGTGCAGAGCGTCACCGACTACGCGATCTTCATGCTCGACCCGGACGGCCACGTGGCCAACTGGAACGCCGGGGCCGCGCGGATCAAGGGCTACGAGGCGTACGAGATCGTCGGGCAGCACTTCTCGCGTTTCTACACGCCGGAGGACTTCGACGCCGGCGCGCCGGCGCGGGCGCTGGAGACGGCGCGCCGCGACGGACGCTACGAGGCCGAGGGATGGCGGCTGCGCAAGGACGGCGCGCGCTTCTGGGCGCATGTCGTGCTCGATGCCATCCACGACGACGACGGCACGCTGATCGGCTTCGCCAAGATCACCCGCGACCTGACCGAGCGGCGCGAGGCGCAGCGGCAACTGGAGCAGTCGCGCGAGCAGTTGTTCCAGGCGCAGAAGATGGAGGCGGTGGGACAGCTCACGGGCGGGCTGGCGCACGACTTCAACAACCTGCTGGCGGGGATCATCGGCAGCCTGGAAATTTCGCGCACGCGCATTGCGCAGGGGCGCATCGGCGAGATCGAGCGCTACATCGGCGCGGCGCTGGGTGCGGCGTCGCGCGCCGCGGCGCTGACACACCGGCTGCTGGCGTTCGCGCGGCGGCAGACGCTCGATCCGAAACCGACGGATGCGAACCGGCTGGTCGCGAACATGGAGGAGCTGGTCCGGCGCACTGTCGGCCCTGCGATCAAGGTGGAGACGGTGCTGGCGATCGGGCTGTGGGAGGCGTTGTGCGACACCAACCAGCTCGAAAGCGCGATCCTCAACCTGTGCATCAACAGCCGCGACGCGATGCCGGACGGCGGCCGGCTGACGATGGAGACCGCGAATACGTGGCTGGATGCGATCGGCGCGCGCCAGCGCAACATGCAGCCCGGCCAGTATGTCGCGGTCAGCGTGAGCGACACTGGCGCCGGCATGCCGCCGGAGGTGCAGGAGCGCGCCTTCGATCCGTTCTTCACGACGAAGCCGATCGGCCAGGGCACCGGGCTCGGCCTGTCCATGGTGTACGGCTTCGCCAAGCAGACCGGCGGCGAGGTGCGGATCTATTCCGAGGTCGGCCACGGCACGACGGTGACGATCTATGTGCCGCGCCACGTCGGCGCACCGAGCGAGGACGAGGCTGACGACCGCGCGGACCTCTCGCCCGCCGAAGCGAGCGAGACGGTGCTGGTCGTCGACGACGAGCCGAGCATCCGCATGGTGGTCGGCGATTCGCTGAAGGAGCTGGGCTACACCGTGCTGGAGGCCACCGACGGCACGTCGGGGCTGGCGGTGCTGCAATCGAAGGCGCGCGTCGACCTGCTGGTGACCGATGTCGGGCTGCCCGGAGGGATGAACGGCCGCCAGATGGCCGACGCGGCCCGGCAGCAGCGTCCGAACCTGAAGGTGCTGTTCATCACCGGCTATGCGACAAACGCGGCGATCGGCAACGGACAGCTCGAGCCGGGGATGCACGTGCTCACCAAGCCGTTCGCGGTGGAGAAGCTGGCGCTGCGGGTGCAGTCCATCATCAGCGAGGGCGAGCGGCCGCATTGACGGCCGCTTCGCGCTGACCGCGCGGCACGAACCCGCGTTCCGCTGTTCCGAACCCCGCCGGCGTCTGGCAGGATCGGCGGCGGGAGGTGATGCGATGCGCCGACGCACGTTCCTTGCGTGATGCGTCGCGCCTGAGGCGGGCTGTACCTGAAGCGTTTCACACTCCGTGCGCCCGGCAGGGTTACGGTGTGTATCCGGTCGCAGCGCACGGTTACTGCGCGAGGCATGGTTCCGCCCGTCGGCGAACGGCAGAGGGATGGTCCCCGAGCACGCGCCAGACAGGTTCGGAGACTTCGGTCATGTTCACGAAGATCACGACGACCGCCCTGCTCGCCGGCCTCGCGCTGGCCACGGCGACCACCCTGCCGGTTTGCGGCGCGATGGCGCACACCACCTCCGCGAGCCATGGGGGCAAGTCG
>DATEQV010000190.1:0-20930 GCA_035272265.1 Acidisphaera sp.
TCGCCGAGCCAGGACGGCACGTTGACCCTGCACATTCAGAGCGAGGTCATCAAGCAGTTCGGAAAGCAGATACGCGCAACGGTAATGCAGACGCTCGAAGCGCTGTCGGTCAGCGCGGCAACGATTGTCGTCTCCGACAAGGGGGCGCTCGACTGCGTCATCAGGGCGCGGGTGCAGGCGGCCGTGCTGCGCGCGGCCGACGCGCAGGACCTCGACTGGAACGTGCTGTGATGAAGCTCCGCCGCAGCATGCTGTTCGTGCCCGGCGACGCCGCCGGCATGGTCAGCACGTCGTTCGTCTTCAAGCCCGACACGATCATGTTCGACCTGGAGGATGCGGTCTCGCCGCGGGAGAAGGACAGCGCCCGTCTGCTGGTCTATCAGGCGCTGCGTCATCCGGCCTACCGCGACATCGAGACGGCGGTACGGATCAACGAGCTGGACACCGAGTACGGGCCGAAAGACCTGGAAATGGCGGTGCGAGGAGGCGCCGACCTCATCCGCCTGCCGAAGACCGAAACGGCTGCCGATATCGAGTTGCTCGACCGCCATATCACCCGGATCGAGCAGGCGTGCGGACGACCGATCGGCCAGACGCGGGTGATCGCTGCGATCGAATCGGCTTCCGGCGTGGTCAACGCCGTCAGCATCACGCGCGCCTCGCCTCGGATGATCGCGGTCGCGCTGGCCGGTTTCGACTACCTCGTGGACATGCAGAGCGAGCGCAGCGGCGGATCCGAGCCGGAGTTGTTCTATGCGCGCGCCGCCGTGCTGCATGCCGCGCGCGCCGCCGGCATCGGCGCGTACGACGTGGCGTATGGCGACGTCAACGACATAGGCGGCTTTTTGCGGGAGGTGATGATCGCGAAGAACCTCGGCTTCAACGGCAAGTCGCTGATCCATCCGCGGCAGATCCAGCCGCTGCACAAGGCCTACGCGCCGACCCGCCAGGAGCTTGCCTACGCCCGTCGCGTGATCGAGGCCGCGGAGAAGGCGAAGCGCGAAGGCCTGGGCGTGACGTCGCTGGACGGCAAGATGATCGATCCGCCTGTCATCGCCCACGCCGAACTGGTGATCCGGCGAGCGGAAGCCGCCTGACCGAGCCCGGAGGTCCTGCATGACCGAACTCGTCGAAGAGCTTGCCAGGCAGGTGCCTGACCTGCGGAAACTTCAAGCGTTCGCTGGCGCCGCGGCGCACACGCCGTACCTCGCCGATCCGCAAGCCAAGCTCCACCGGAAGCTCTGCGTTTCGCTCGAAGACGCGATCAGGCGGTCCGGCCTGCGCGACGGGATGACGATCTCGTTCCACCACGCGTTCCGTGAAGGCGACAAGGTCATCAACCAGGTCGTCAACAAGCTGGCCGAGATGGGGTTCAAGGACCTGACGCTCGCGACCAGTTCGCTGCTGAACTGCCACGATCCCCTGGTCGAGCATTTCAAGTCCGGCGTGATCACGCAGGTGTACACCTCCGGCCTGCGGGGCAAAATAGGCGAGGCCATCTCACGCGGGGTGTTGCCGCGGCCGGTGCAGATCCACTCGCATGGCGGACGGGTGAACCTGCTGCAGAGCGGCGAGCTGAAGATCGACGTGGCGTTCCTCGGCGTGTCCTGCTGCGACGAGTTCGGCAACGCCAGCGGCTCGCAAGGCAAGCTGATCTGCGGGGCGCTCGGCTACGCCAAGGTCGACGCCCAGTACGCCCGCTCGGTCGTTCTGCTGACGGCGGAGCTCGTGCCGTTCCCGAACCATCCTGCCAGCATTTCGCAGGACCAGGTCGACCTGATCGTGCACCTGGACGACGTCGGCGATCCGACGCTCATCAGCAAGGGCGCGGCGCGCACCACCAAGAACCCGCGGGAGTTGTTGATCGCGAGCCTGGCGGCCGACGTCGTGGAGCATTCCGGCTACTTTCGCGACGGCTTTTCGATGCAAACCGGGTCGGGCGCGTCGTCGATCGCGGCGACGCGCTTCCTGGGAGAGAAGATGGCGGAGACGGGCATCACCGCCAGCTTCGCCCTGGGCGGCATCACCGGCGGCATCGCCGAGCTGCACGCCAAGGGCCTGATCAAGACGGTGATCGACGTGCAGTCGTTCGACAGCGATGCCGCCGAGTCGCTGCGTCTCGGCCAGGCGCACATCGAGATTTCCGCCAACGAGTATGCGAATCCGACATCGAAGGGCGCGTATGTCGATCGCATCGACGTCGTGATTCTCGCGGCGCTGGAAATCGACCTCGGCTTCAACGTCAACGTCATCACCGGGTCCGACGGTGTGCTGCGTGGCGCGTCCGGCGGCCACTGCGACGTCGCGGCGGCCGCGAACCTCGCCATCGTCGTGGCACCGCTGGTGCGCGGCCGCCTTCCGACGGTCGTGAGCAAGGTCACCACGGTGGTCACGCCAGGCGAGTCGATCGGCGTGCTCGTCACCGACCAGGGGATTGCCGTCAATTCGAAGCATCCCGAGCTGGCCAAGCGGCTGCTGGATGCCGGGCTGCCCGTGGTCGGGATCGAGGAGCTGCACCGCAGGGCGATCGCGCTGACCGGGGAGCCCGAGCCGCTCAAGTTCCTTGACCGGATCGTCGGTCTTATCCGCTATCGCGACGGAACGGTCATCGACGTCGTCCGCCAGGTCGATGAACGCGAGTGATGCCCCCCTGGCCGGATGCCGCGGCGATGTCGTCGGCCTGGAGGAGCTGCTGGCGGCGCGCGAACGGCGGGTCGCGCGGCAGGCCATGCTGATCGAGCAGCACGGGGTTCCGGTGGTATCGTTGACCATCGTGATGCCCGGGCCCGTGAAGAACAATCGATGGGCGCGACGTGCCCTGCAGGAAGCGATGCTGTCGTTCGACCGGCTGTGCGATGCGCGGAACTGGCCGGTGTTGTCGCGCGAGCACCGGTGCCTGCGGAGCGGCCCGGAAGCACTCTATGCTGTCGACGCCGACCTCGTGAGGTTGAAGGCATCGGCGATCGAGCTCGAGGACCATGAGCCGATCGGCCGGTTGTGGGACTTCGATATCATCGATCCCGCAGTGTCAGCGGTGTCCCGCAAAGCACTCGGGTATCCGCCAAGGCGCTGCCTTGTGTGCCGGCGGCCCGCGCGCGAGTGTGGCCGGGCGCGCCGGCATTCGCTTGATCTGCTCCTGTCGACGATCGGAGACATCCTGGGCGAGCACGATGCCAACGAGCGCGGCTGACAAGCGGCTGGCTCCTGGTTGTTCGTCCATGACGCAGGCGGGTGCGGCGCGCGGACGGCGCGTTGCCGCGCCACCGTGGGAGACGAATCGCGAACCCGATCGCCTGCACGCCCGGATGGCAGCGACGATCGCGGCGGCCGCGGCAGCATCCCTGCTCGACGAGCTCGAGACATGGCCCAAGCCCGGCCTGGTCAGCCACGTCGACACGGGCAGTCACGACGACATGGACGCAGGCACATTCCGCCGCAGCGCGGCGGCGATCGAACCGTTCTACGCAGCCCTCGTCACGGCAGGGGCATCGCAGCCGGAGATGGAGGAGCTGCGGCGGATCGGTGTGGGTGCCGAGCGGGCGATGCTCGCGGCGACGAACGGCGTGAACACACATCGCGGAGCCATCTTCGGACTCGGCCTGCTGTGCGCGGCGGCGGGCGCCGCGCTGGGTTCCCCCGCGCCGAGCCCGAGATCCGGCGCGCGCTGGATGTGTGCGCCTCACGTGCTGGGCGCGATCGTTCGGCAGCGCTGGGGTCGCGCGATTCTCGCAGGACCGATCCCGATCGGCAGCCACGGCACGAACGCTTGGCGGCGGTTCGGCGCGGGAGGCGCGCGTGCGCAGGCGGCCGGCGGCTTCCGGCTCGTCCTGCAGGTCGGCCTGCCAGCGCTGCGGCGCGGCCGGCGTCTTGCGCCGGGCGATGCCTTGGCGGCCCGGGTGCAGGCGTTCTTCGCCCTGCTCCTGGTCGCGGATGATACCAACATTCTGCATCGCGGCGGCATGGCGGGCCTCGACTACGCGCGAACGGCCGCACGCTCGTTCCTCGCTGCAGGGGGCGTTGGTCGGCCGGGGTGGGTCGACTCTGCCGGCGCCGTGCACCGGGCTTTCGTCGCTCGACGCCTTAGCCCAGGCGGCTGCGGCGATCTGCTCGCCGCCACGCTGTTCCTGGACAGGCTGGAAACCGGATTGAATCCGGACGCCACGCGAGCCCATCCATCACCCGGAACGGTCACGTCGCTGGACGTGACTGCATCGCGGAGGCGGCTCTAAGCAAGAAATCGTATGGAGGGGGTTGGATTCGAACCAACGTAGGCGTGCGCCAACGGATTTACAGTCCGTCCCCTTTAGCCACTCGGGCACCCCTCCGCGCGAGCGGAGCGCAGTACGCCCGCCCTGCCCGCGCTGTCAACGAAGCCCAGCCCGGCCGCCGCGCCCTGTGCAGCGGGCACGGCCGCGTCTATAGCCGCGCGGATGAAACCCCCTCATTCGCGTGGACCGCGGCGGCCCGGCGCCCCTCCGGGCCCCGGGCGACCAAGCGGCGACGATCGGCCGCGCCCGTCCGGCCCTGGCCGATTTGGCGGCGCCAAGCCCGCGGGCGAGGGCGGCTGGCGCAAGCGGTCCCCGGACGACAAGCCCGGCGACCGCCCATACAGCCCTCGCCCGCAAGGTGGTCCCTATCGCGACCGTCCCCGCGACGACCGGCCGCGAGATGATCGGCCGCGGGACGATCGCCCCGCCGCGTCACGCGTCGATCAGGACCGGCCACGCCGTCCGTACGGCGACCGTCCGCAAGGCGACCGACCCTATGGCGACCGCCCGCAAGGCGAGCGCCCGTACAACCCGCGCCCGCAGCAAGGCGACCGGCCCTATCGCAGCCGAGACGATCGCCCGCACGGCGAGCGACTCCAGGGCGACCGCCCGCGCGACGACCGCCCGCGTCCGGAACGCCCGCGCGACGATCGCCCCCGCGACGACCGTTTCCACGGCGACCGTCCGCGCCCGCAGCACGACCGGCCCTACCGCGACGACCGCCGTCCCCGCCCGGAACAGGCTCACCCGGTGCCGCACACGCCGAGGGGCGCGGTCTGGCTCTACGGGCAGCACCCGGTCGTCGCGGCGCTGTCCAACCCCTCGCGCCTGCTGCGCCGTCTCGTCCTCACCGAGGAAGCCGAAGCAGCACTGGCCGCCCGCCTGCCGCCGCCCTGGTCCTTGCAGCCCGAGCACATGGAGCGGGCGCGCATGGACCAGATGCTCGGCCGCGACGTGGTCCACCAGGGCATCGCGCTGCTCGCCGATCCGCTGCCGCAACCGACGCTGACCGCCGTCCTCGAGCGCCCCGGCCCGCTCATCGTGCTCGACCAGATCACCGACCCGCGCAACGTCGGCGCCATCCTGCGCTCCGCCGCCGCGTTCGGTGCCGCCGGCATCGTCACGCAGGACCGCAACGCGCCGGAGGAAACCGGCTCGATGGCCAAGGCCGCCTCGGGTGCGATGGAAACCGTGCCGCTGCTGCGCGCGGTCAACATCGCCCGCACGCTCGTGGCACTGAAGGCTGCCGGCATGTGGTGTGTCGGCCTCGACGCCCACGCATCCGGCGCCCTGTCCGGCCCGGCGCTCGCCGAGCGCCGCGTCGCCCTGGTGCTCGGCGCCGAGGACGAAGGCCTGCGCCGCCTCACGCGCGAGACGTGCGACGAGCTCGCCCGCCTGCCGATGCCCGGCTCGGCCGAGAGCCTGAACGTCTCCGCCGCCGCCGCCATCGCGCTCTACGAACTGACCCGGCGATGAAAGTCGCGGCCGCCATCGCCGCGATCGAGGCGGCGCGCACGTCCGGCCGCCTGCTCGCCCCGCTGCCGGCCACCGTCGCCCCCGCCACCGTCGCCCAAGCCGTCGCCTTGCAGCACGCGCTGGCCGCCAGCCGAGGCCACCTGCCGCCGGCCGGCTTCAAGATCGGCGCCACCGGTGGCCGCATGCAGGCCTATCTCGGCATCTCCGAGCCCGCCGCCGGCTACATGTCCGCCGTCTCGCCATCGGAGGCCGTGTTCACCGGTGCGATCCGCCCGGGGGTGGAATGCGAACTGGCCGTCCGCCTTTCCCGCGACCTGCCGCCCGCGCCCTGCACCCGCGCGCAGGCGGAAGACGCTGTCGATGCGCTGGCCGCCGCGATCGAGCTGGTCGAGAACCGCACGACGGACTTCACGAAGATCGGCACGCCGACGCTGATCGCCGACCAGTTCTTCCACCGCGCCGCCGTCGTCGGCGAGCCGGTCACCGGTTGGCGCGCGCTCGATCTGCCCGCGCTGCACGGCACGTTGCGCATCGACGGCGCCGACGAGGACAGCGGCTTCGGCCGCGACCTGCTCGGCCATCCGATCGATTGCCTCGCCTGGCTCGCCGGTTCTGAACTCACCGCTGCGTTTGGCGGCCTACGCGCCGGCCAATGGATCATGCTCGGCAGCGTCATTCCGGTGGTCTGGCTCGATCGCCCGTGCGACGTCGAGGTCGACTTCCCGCCGCTGCCGCCAGTGCGCCTGCGCATCGCCGAGCTCGCCCGCCCCGCCGTCCCGTGAAACGGCCGGTTAATCAGTGCCTGCCATACCGGTCGCAAGCCGTGCCGAGACGCGGAACACGCCAAAAATGGCCGGGCGAAAGAGGGCAAACCATGCTCTCCGACTGGAACTTGCTTTCGGACGACCTGCAGCTCGCGCTGTCCCGCGAAGCGTTGCGCCGCGCCTCGCACACGCTCGCCTCGCAGGCCCAGCAACTGGCCGAGGAGATCGAGCACGGCACCATCACCGATCGCGGCGGCCCCGACGCGCTGCGCCTGCTGGCAACGGTGGTGCTGATCACCAACGAGGCCTCGCTGGCCGGAACCGCCTGACGGTTTCGGTCGCAACCAGCGCCATCGGGGCGGGCGGGCCCGGCAGCCGAGACGCGCGCGCACAATCGGCGGGTGGAACGCTCAGCGGATGGTGAGCGGCTCCGGGGCGGGCAGCGGTGCGTGCGCCGCGTGACGCACCAGGCCGAGCAGGCCGAGAGCCACGATCACGGCGCCACACAGCGAGACCGTCAGGCGCGGGCCGAACGCGGCGACGACGCTGGGCGATGCCGCCATCGCGACCAGCATCCCGGCATTGTTGGTCGCCATCCAGGCGCGCATGCCGGCCGCGACCTCGCCATGCGGCAGGATCATCTGCACCAGCGTGGCGCGCGGGATGTCGTTCATCGGGCCTCCCGCGCCGGCCAGTGCGCTCGCACCGCAGATCGCCGCAAGCCGCACGTGACCGCCCAGTCCGGCCGCGGCGCCGATCAGGACCAGTCCCATGCCGTTGACGAGGTTGCCGCTGAAGATCAGCGCTCCCGGCCGATGTGGAAGCGGGCGACTGCCGACGATCAGGTTTGCCGCGAGATTGCCCACGCCATAGCTCGCGATCGCGAGGCCGTAGTCGCCGATCCCGCCGCCGCCGCTCGCAGCCAGCGCCAACGGCAGACCGAGGAACATCGCCGCATACCATACGCCATTGAGAACACCTGTGGACTTCAGCAGGAACCCGAGCAGCGGATCGCGCCGCATCGCGGTGAAGCCGCGGCGCATCTGCACGAGCACGTTTCCCGGCACATGCGCGCGCACCGTGCCGCGCAGCCGTCCGATCCGCCACACCGCCAGCCCCGAGATCAGGAACGTCATGGCGTTCAATGCGAGAAAGGCGATCGGTGCCAGGATGCCCGATAGCGCCGCGATCAGCCCGGGGCCGGTCAGCCGCGCGATGCGCTCGGTCGCGTCGAACAGCGCGTTGGCAGCCGGCAGCTGGTTGCGATCCGGAACCAGCACCGGCAGCAGCGATTGCAACGCGGGACGGAACACTGCCTGTCCGGCGGCGAGCACCACCACGGTGCCGACCAGTGCTGCGGCGGACGTGCGTCCCGTCGTCATCGCCGTCGCCACCAGCAGAGCCAGTGCCAGCGCTCGCGCGGCGTCGGCGCCGATCATCATTGTGCGGTCGTCGCGGCGGTCGGCCCAGCCGCCGACCACCAGCGCCGTCGTCAGCGTCATGCTCGCCTGCAAGGCCGACAGATAGCCGGCGGCGGCACCCAGCGCTTCGACCGCGATCCAGGTGATCGCGACGTTGTACAGCTGGTCGCCGATCGCCGACGTCGCCAGTCCACTCCAGAGAAGTGCGATGGCCCGCTGCCGCAGCGGGCGCAGCAGCATCATGCGACGGTCATTCCCGGCCGTGCCAATCCTTCACGTCGATTCGCGGCAGCTCGAAGCGGTCGGTGGTGCGCACGTACCAGCCGCGCCCGTGCATGCGCCCGATCAGGTCCAGCTTCGGCGTGTCGATGTAGCACTTGGCCGGATCGATCACCGCGTCGTCGCGCACGTGCATCGCCAGCACGCGGCCCACCACGATCGTGCGGTCGATGCCGACGTCCAGCAGCACCAGCCGTTCGCACTCCATGTTGACCGGACTTTCGGCGATGCGCGGCGGCTTCACCTTGGTGCTGGGGATCGGCGTCAGCCCCGCCTCGTGCAGCTCGTCGATGGTGTGGTCGAACTCGATCGCGCTGATGTTCATCTGTGGCGCGCACGCCTCGTCCACCAGGTTGATCACGAACTGCCCGGTGCGGCGGATATTGTTGCCGGTGTCCTTGGCATCGCCCGGGCGGCGGCCGCCGATGCCGAAGCACACGATCGGCGGCGAGCCCGACATCGCGTTGAAGAACGAGAACGGCGCCGCGTTGACCGCGCCCTTCTCGTCGATCGACGTCACCCAGGCGATCGGCCGCGGCACGACGGTGGCGACCAGCAGTTTGTAGTGTCGGTGGGGCTGAGCGCCTCCATGTCGAACAGCATCCTGTGCTCCTTGGGTCGTGCGGCAGCGGGCTTTACGGGCTGCAGCCCGGAATGTCGAACAGCGCGCTCAGTCCGCAAGGCGAGGTGAGCATCTTGTCGCCGTCATGTCCCACGCCGGGCACGTCGTGCTCCGTCTGATGCAAGCTGGCGCCGAAGCGCGCCCGCAAGGTATCGACATAGGCATGCCCGCGAGTGTAGCGGTACGGCCCCTGCGCTTCGGCCATGCAGGACTTGTCGAGCGCGGGGTGGTTCGGATTGGTGTCGAGCGTGCCCAGCAGATAGACCACGTCGCGGGCGGCATAGGCCGTCTCGATCGCGACGACGTCCTGTCCTGCCGCATACGGCGGCAGGTCGTGCATCCCATATTTCCAGCGGTCGTAGCCCGGGCAGGTTTTCGCGATGGCCGCGTCGGGCCGGTCGGCGGAGAACCACGCGTAGCTGCTCGGGTTGGCGACCACGTAGCGCACCGCGATCCCGCGTGCGCGCAGCGTCGTTTCCGCCTTGCCCAGCACTGCGTAGCGCTGCACTACCTGTGCGCCGGCAGAATGTCCGGCAATCACGACTTCCGTCAGATTCGGAAACAGCCGCCGATCCGACAGCCGCAACAGGATCGCGTCGAGCGCGCCGAACGAGCTCGCATGCGTCGGACCGTGCGCCGGTTCGCCGCCTTCCCAGTCGTCGTACGACCAGTGCAGCGACCGGTCGGAGAGGTGATTTGCCGGCAGGTCGATTCCGGCGAGGAACTGCGGCGCGATCATCAGGCTCGCGCTTCCGGCCGGGCCCGCCGCCGCCTGTGCCTTCAGCGCGGAGGCGAAATAGACGTCCGCGTTGCGCAGCAGTCCGTGCAGCACCAGCACGCCGCGCTTCACACCGGGCAGCGGTGCGGACCAGTCGCGCGAGACGTACACCGGCAGCTCCGCGTTGCCGACCGCCACACGCTGATCGCCGACCGCGGCCACGGGACGATGGTGCGGATCGGTCTCCTCCGCTGCGCGCGCCGCCGCGACGGGCGCGAGCACCGCCAGCAACGTCGCGATCCAGCGTATCGCGCGCATTCCGTCCTCCCTTGCGTAAAGCTGCAACTTTACGGACCGGCTGTCGGGCGGTCGAGTTGGCCTCATATCAAGTCCCGGACACGCCGAATCCCGTCATTGCGAGGAGCGAAGCGACGTGGCAATCCAGGGCCGCGCGGCAGGCGCTTGTCACGCGGCCCTGGATCGCCACGCTTCGCTCGCGATGACGGTGGGACTCCGGTCGTCAACTCGAGATCAACGCGCCGCACCGAGGCAGGCAAGTCCGCCCAGGATCACCACCAGTCCGCCCCATTGATGCGGTGCCACCTTCTCGTCGAGCGCCACGCGCGCGATCAGCACCGCGACACCGCTGGCCAGCGACGACAGCACCGTCACGACCGCCACGGCACCGGTCGCCAGCCCCGCGCTGAACGCGACGTAGGCCACGACACCCAAAACCCCGATGCCGGTCAGGATCGCCCGCGTCCCTGCAGGCGGCAGGGTCAGGCTGCCGCGGCCGAACAGCAGCAGCAATGTCGGCACGCCGGACACGTAGTACAGCCACACCGGCAGCACCGCGCCGAGGCTCGGCACCGCGAGCGCGCCCTGCAGCCAGAATCCGAACCCGTAGCCGAGCGACGCGGCCAGCGCCCAGCCCAGCCCGCTGTGCGTCCGCCCCGCGTGCTGTGCGCCGCGCGGCGGCACCGCCATCAGCGCCACGCCCGCCACCGTCACCGCGATCCCCGTCCAGCCGAGCAGGCCGATCGTCTCGCCCGACACATCAGCGAGTAACGCCGTGACAGCGCCGTAGCTCGCGGTGACGGGCGAGACGACGATCAGCCGCCCGGTGCTCAACCCCCGGAACAGCGCATAGGTCCCGGCAAGCAGCACCTGCGACGAGCCGATGCCCGCGATCCACGCAAGCGCCGGCGCGTCGTGCGGCAGGCGGACCGGCGCCGCGGCCAGATAGATCGTCAGCAGCACCACCGCCGGCATCTGCCCGTACAGCATGGCGCGCGCCACGCCGACATGCCGGCTGCCGATGCGGCCGAGGACGTCGGTGGCGCCCCAGAACAGGGCCGCGGTCAGGCCGAGGATGATCGCCACGCAGCGCCGCCGGCCGGCCGCGCGCTGGCGTTACTGGACGAGGTTCGCGGGCGTCCGACCGGCGAGCGCGGCGCCGATTCCGTCCAGCACCAGATTGCCCATCCGGTCCCGTGTCCCCATCGTCGCACTGCCGAGATGCGGCAGCAGCACGACGCTCTCCAGCTCCATATACGCGGGGTTCAGGTTCGGCTCGTTGTTGTAGACATCCAGCCCCGCCGCCGCGACGTGGCCGCTGCGCAGTGCGGCGATCAGCGCCTCGTCGTCGATCAGCGTGCCGCGCGCCGCATTCGCCACCACCGCGCCGCGCGGCAGCAGCGCGATACGCTTGGCGTTCAGCCAATGCCGCGTGCCCTCGCCGCCGGGTGCGTTCAACGACAGGATCTCGCAGGCCGGCAGGAAGCTCTCGTCGGTCGTGTGATACGTCGCACCCTCCTCGAGCTCGACCGGCAGGCGCGAGACGTCGCGGTAGTGCACCTCCATCGCCAAGCCCCGCGCGAGCTTCGCCAGCTCGCGGCCGATGCGGCCCATGCCGAAGATGCCGATGCGCCGCCCGACCACGCCTTGCCCCATCAGCTGCGTCGGCGCCCAGCCTGCCCATTTGCCGCTACGCACCAGCCGCTCGCCTTCGCCCGCGCGCCGCGCGGCCATCAGGATCAGCAATAGCGCGCATTCGGCGGTGGAGACCGACAGCACGTCGGGCGTGTTCACCACCGGGATGCGGCGGGCGCGGGCGGCGGCGATGTCGATGTGGTCGAAGCCGACGCTGAACGTGCCGATCACCCGCACGCTGTCCGGCAACGCGGCGATCGTTTCCGCCGACAGCTTCTCGGCCGGGGAGCACAGCACGGCATCGGCCCCCTGCGCGCCGCGCAAAATCTGCTCGGGCGTCACCACCGCATCGTCGGGCGACAGGCGGGCGTCGTATTCGCGTTTCGCGCGCGCCTCGATCGACGGCGGCAGCCTTCGGGTGACGTACAGGACGGGTTTGCTCATGGACTCTCTCAGCGCCACAGGGGATCGATCGGCGGCCGGCCGGACAGCACCGCCTCGACGTTGTCGAGCGCGCGGTTGCCCATCGCGTTGCGCGTCTCCAGCGTGGCACTCCCCATGTGCGGGGTGAGGAATACGTTCGGCAGGTCGCGCAGGCGCAGGTCGAAGTCTGGCTCGCTTCGGAACACGTCCAGCCCGGCGGCGGCGAGCTGGCCCGATTGCAGAGCCTCGATCAGCGCGTCCTCGTCGACCAGCGTGCCTCGCGCGGCGTTCACCAGCACCGCGCCGCGTGGCAGCATCCCGATGCGCGCGCGGTTCATCATCTTGTCATTCGCCGCACCGCCCGGCGCGTGCAGCGTGACGATGTCGACGTTGGGCAGCATGTCCTCGATGGTCGGATGGTGGATCGCGCCTTTCTCCAGTTCCGGTGGCAGGCGGGAGAGGTTGGTGTAGTGCACCTCCATCTCGAAGCCGCGTGCGCGCTGCGCCACCGCGCGGCCGATGCGGCCCATGCCGATGATGCCCAGCCGTTTGCCGGTCACCTCGATGCCCAGCATCTCGTGCTGAGCGAACCGGCGCCGCCAGCCCTCGCGCATGATCGTGAGGTATTCGGCCGCTCGCCGGCACGCCGCGAGCACCAGGAAGAAGCTCAGATCGGCGGTGGCGTTGGTCAGCACGTCGGGCGTGTTGGTGACAACCAGCCCGCGCGTCTGCGCCGCCGCCACGTCGATGTGATCGAAGCCGACGCTGCTGGTCGCCGCCACCCGCAACGCCGGCGGCAGCCGGCCGATCTCGTCGGCATTCAGCTTCAGCGACGAGGTGAACACCAGCCCCTCGGCCTGGTGTTTCGTGGTCGCCTCGATCGCTTCGTCGGCAGTCATGTCCGCCGCGGCGGCCACGACCGCGTCGAATGCGGTGCGGGCTCGCGCGACGACCGCGTCGGTCACGCGGCAGGCGACGACCACGCGAGGTTTCATCGGCTTCTCCTCCATCCGGCCGGGGCCATGATGGCCGCTCGCCCGGTGTTGCGAAAGGGGCGGCGGGCGCGCACGGTTCTGCCATGCGCGCCAACCTGATGCCCGACATCGCCTTGGCCGAACGCCTGTTCGTCGCACTGCGCGACGCCAGCCGCGACGGCGAGGGTGTCACGCGCGACGCCTACGGCCCCGGCGAGCAGCGCGCCCACGCGATCGTGCGCGAGGCGGCGGAGGCGGCCGGCCTCGAGGTCGCCGTCGACCACGCCGGCAACCTGCTGATGACGCTGCCCGGCGCGAATGCCGGCGCCGGGCGTATCGTGCTCGGCAGCCACCTCGACAGCGTCCGCCAGGGCGGCAACTACGACGGCGCGGCGGGCGTGCTGGCGGCCCTCGCCGTCGCCGCCGCGATGCAGCGCGCCGGCATCCGGCCTGCGCGCAGCGTGACGGTCGCGGCGGTGCGGGCCGAGGAAGCCGGCGCCTGGTTCCCGACCAGCTATCCGGGGAGCCGCATGGCGCTCGGCACGCTGCCCACGGAGGCGCTGGACATACGCCGCACCGACACCGGCCGCACGCTCGCCCAGCACATGCGCGATTGCGGCTTCGATCCGGACGCGGTGCGCGCCGGCGCGTCGTCGTTGCGGGATACCGTCGCCTATCTGGAGATGCACATCGAGCAGGGCCCGGTGCTGGAGGCCGCCGAGATCCCCGTCGGCATCGTCACCGGCATCCCCGGCTCGCGCCGGCTGCGCGAGGCGCGCGTCATCGGCGAAACCAACCACTCCGGCGCCACGCCGCGCGCGCACCGCCGCGACGCTGCCCTCGCGGCGGCCGAACTGGCGGTGCGGCTCGACGCGCACTGGGCGGCGCTGGACGCGCAGGGACATCAGCTCGTCTGCACGTTCTGCACGCTGGGCACCACGCCGTCGGCCGATTTCGGCAAGGTTGCGGGCGAGGCGGCATTCTCGCTGGACGTCCGCAGCGTCGATCCCGAGAGCGTCGACGCCATCTTTGCCGAACTGCACCGCCTCGTGCCCGAAATCGAACGCTCTCGCGGCGTGCGTTTCGAGCTCGGCGCGGAGAGCGGCAGCCCCGCGACCCCGCTCGATGACGGCATCCAGGCCGGGCTGCGCGCCGCCGCGCAGTCGATCGGGGTTCCGTGCCGCACGATGCCGTCGGGCGGCGGTCACGACGCGGCGGCCTTCATGCAGGCGGGTATCCCGGCCGGGATGATGTTCGTGCGCAACCAGAACGGCAGCCACAACCCGCACGAGGCGATGCGGATGCAGGACTTCGCCGATGCCTGCGCGGTCATGCTGCGCTGGACGCTGGAGGCCGCAGGCTGAGCACGGTCGTCATCGGCGGCGGCATCGTCGGCAGCTGCACGGCGCTGTTCCTCGCTCGCGCGGACGCGCCGGACGTGCGCGTGATCGAGCGCGACCCGACCTACGCGCAGGCCTCCACGACGCTGTCGGCCGCAGGGCTGCGCACGCAGTTCTCGCTGCCGCTCAACGTCGCCATGTCGCGTTTCGGCGCCGACTTCCTCCGTCCCGTGCGCGACACGATCGGCTGGCGCGGCAACGGCTATCTGCTGCTCGCCACCGACGCGGCACGCCTGCGCGCCAACCACGACACGCAACGCACGGCGGGCGCGCAACTCGCGTGGCTCGATCCGCCCGCACTCGCCGCGCGGTTTCCGTGGCTGCGCACCGACGATCTCGCCGCCGGCAGCCTGGGCCTTGCCGACGAGGGCTGGTTCGACGCGCACGCGCTGCTGCGCCACGTCCGCTCGGAGGCCGTCGCGGCCGGTGCGCGCTACACGACGGGCGAGGTGGACGGCATCGACACAACCGGCGGCCGCGTCGCTGCTGTGCTCCTGTCCGACGGCACGCGCATCGACGCCGCGCACGCCGTGCTCGCCGCGGGCGCGTGGTCCGGCCGCCTCGCCGCCCGCATCGGCTTCGCGCTGCCGGTGGTGCCGCGCAAGCGCACGGTGTTCGTGTTGCGCGCGCCGCTCTCGGTGTCCGACATGCCGCTGATCCTGGACGCCAGCGGCCTGTGGCTGCGGCCGGAGGGCGAGGGCTTCCTCGCCGGTATCTCGCCGCCCGAGGCGCAGGACCGCGACGCCGACGGCGATTTCGAACCCGACCTCGACATGCTGGAGGACGAGGTCTGGCCGCGCCTCGCGCACCGCATCCCCGCCTTCGAACAGCTCCGCCGCGTGCGCGCCTGGGCGGGCCACTACGACACCTGCACGCTCGATCACAATGCCGTCATCGGAGCCGCGCCCGGCATCGCGGGACTGTTCATCGCGACCGGCTTCTCCGGCCACGGCGTGCAGCACGCGCCGGCCACGGGGCGCGCGATTGCCGAACTGGTCGTGCACGGCGAATACCGCACGCTCGACCTCACGCCGTTCGGCTACGACCGCGTCGCGGCCGACCGCCCGTTGAGCGAAGACGAGATCTACTGACACGTCACGGAGACTTCGCATGGCTCGCCTCGCCGTCGATATCGGCGGCACCTTCACCGACCTTGCCCTCGAAGCCGAGGGCAAACGCACCACCGTCAAGGTGCTCACCACGCCGGCCGCGCCCGAACGCGGCGTGCTGGACGGCGTGCGGCTGATCCTGTCGCACGCGAGCCTGTCGCCGGCCGACATCGCCATCGTGATCCACGGCACCACGCTCGCGACCAACGCGATCATCGAGCGCAAGGGCGCGCGCACCGCGTTCGTCACCACGCAGGGCTTCCGCGACGTGCTGGCGATGGGCAACGAGAGCCGTTACGACCAGTACGACCTGAACATCGTGCTGCCGGAGCCGCTGGTGCCGCGCTACCTGCGCCTGCCGGTGCCGGAGCGGCTGGACAACGAAGGCCTGGTGCTGCTGCCGCTCGACGAAGCGGCCGTGCAGGCGCTGGTGCCCGTCCTGCAGCGAGAGGACGTCGAAAGCCTCGCGATCGGGTTCCTGCACGCCTTCGTCAACCCGTCGCACGAGCAGCGCGCACGCGATCTCATCGCCCGCGCGATGCCGGATCTGCCGATCTCGATCTCCTCGGACGTCTCGCCGGAGATGCGCGAGTGGGAGCGCTTCTCGACCACCGCGGCCAATGCCTACGTGCAGCCGCTGATGGCGCGCTACCTGCGTGCGTTGGAGTCCGGCCTGCACGAGATGGGGCTGACGGCGCCGCTGTTCCTGATGCTGTCCGGCGGCGGGCTGACGACGATCGAAACCGCCTGCCGCTTCCCGATCCGCCTGGTCGAAAGCGGGCCGGCGGGCGGCGCGATCTTCGCCGCCGACATCGCCCGCGAAGCCGGCCTTCCGCGGGTGCTGTCGTTCGACATGGGCGGCACCACGGCGAAGATCTGTCTGATCGACGACTTCGCGCCGCAGACCGCGCGCACGTTCGAGGTCGCTCGCGTCGGCCGCTTCAAGCGTGGCTCCGGCCTGCCGCTGCGCATCCCGGTGATCGAGATGGTCGAGATCGGCGCGGGCGGTGGCTCGCTCGCGCATATCGACGCGCTCGGCCGCATCGCCGTCGGGCCGGAGAGTGCCGGCGCCGATCCAGGACCGGCCTGCTACGGACGCGGCGGCACGCAGCCGGCGGTGACCGACGCCAATCTGCTGCTTGGCCGTTATGATTCGGAGCACTTCGCCGGCGGCGCGCTGCGCCTCGACACGGCGGCGGCGCGCGCGGCGGTTGCATCGGCGGTCGGCGATAAGTTGCGGCTCGATCCCGAACTGGCGGCACTCGGCATCGTCGAGATGGTGGACGAGACGATGGCCAATGCCGCGCGCGTGCACGCGATCGAAAGCGGCAAGACCTACGAGGGCCGCACGATGATCGCCTTCGGCGGCGGCGGTCCGGTGCATGCGTTTCGGGTGGCCGAGAAGCTCGGCATCGTGCGCGTGCTGGTCCCCACCGGCGCCGGCGTCGGCAGCGCGATCGGCTTTCTGCGCGCGCCCGTCGGCTACGAGGTGGTGCGCAGCCTGTACCAGCGGTTCTCGACGTTCGACGTGCACGCGGTCAACGCGCTGCTGTCCGACATGGCCGGTGAAGCGGCGCGAGTCGTGGCACAAGGCAGCTTCGGCGCGAAGCTGCACGAGACCCGCGTTGCCTACATGCGCTATGTCGGCCAGGGGCACGAAATTCCGGTGAAGCTGCCGTCGCGAGTCATCAAAGAAGATGACGTCGCGGCGATCCGGCGCAGCTACGACGAGGCCTACGCGAATTTCTACGACCGCCCCGTGCCCGGGTCGGATGTCGAGGTGATGAGCTACGCGGTGAAGGTCGCGACCGCCCCGGTGCCAGGCATCGCCGCCACGGCGCTTGCGCCTGTCGCCGGGCCGGAGACCTCCCGCCCCGTGCGCGACACGGCGAGCGGCGAGGTGCGCGACTGGTCGATCCGCGCGCGCGCCGCGCTGCCGCAAGGCGCCGTCGTGAGCGGTCCGGCGATCATCGCGGAGGACGAGACATCGACGCTCGTCGGGCCCGGCTGGACGGCGCGCGTCGATACGCAGGGCTGGATCGTGCTGGAGCGTTCGCAGCGTTGACCGTTCGCGATCGAAACGGTAGCATGAACTTGCCTATCTGGTTCGGAAGGACAGGCAAGCGTGATCCTCCACCGCCTGTTCCGTGTGCCGGTCGGCGCCGCGCTCGTCGCGCTTTTCTGCGCGCTGCTCGCACCCCATGATGCCTTTGCGCAGGACGATCCCGCGCGTGCCTGCGATCTCGCCGCCGCAAGCCCTTCCGACACCGCGCGGCCGGCGGGAATCCCCGGCGTCCCGCTGGACAAGGTCGATGCGAACACGGCGGTCCCAGCCTGTCGCGCCGCCCTGGCCGCGAACCCGACTTCGCCACGGCTCATCTTCGAACTCGGCCGCGCGCTGAGCGCCGGTCACAGCGACGCCGAAGCGGTCGAGCTGTTCCGCAAGGCGGCGGATCTGAACTATGTCGTCGCCGAGGACTCGCTCGGCGTCAGCTACTACGCCGGCAGAGGCATCGCACGGGACTTCACGCAGGCGGTGTTCTGGATCCGCAAGGCCGCCGATCAGGGCAATGCCGACGCACAATGGCGTCTGGGCTCGCTCTACCGGCGAGGCGAGGGCGTCGCGAAGGACTCCGCTCAGGCGATCGTCTGGTTTCGCAAGTCCGCCGAGCAGGGATACGCCAACGCACAGTGGATCCTCGGGTTCTTCTACGAGAAGGGCGAGGGCACGCCGCAGGACTACGCTCAGGCCGAGGTCTGGTACCGAAAGGCCGCCGAGCAGGGAGACCGCAGCGGCGAGACCTCGTTGGCGTTCCTGTATTATTTCGGCAATGGCGTCGTGCAGGATTACGCGCAGGCCGCGACCTGGTTCCGCAAGGCCGCCGAGCAAGGCGACAAGATCGGACAGGACATGCTCGGGAGCATGTGCCAGAACGGGTACGGCGTTCCGCAAAGCTACGCCGACGCAATGACCTGGTACCGCAAGGCCGCCGACCAGGGATATGCATCGGCGCAACTGAGCATCGGCCGGCTCTATGAGCGAGGGCAGGGCGTGCCGAGGGACGTCGCGCAGGCGCTCGTCTGGTATCCAAAGGCCGCCGACCAGGGCAACGCGGATGCCCAGGCGGCGGTCGCAAGGTTGGGCGGTGCGGACGCGCTCGGGCATGGACAGCTCAAGGGCGCGCCGCGCTGACCGTATGCTGTCGCCATCGGGATGAGTCGTATGCTGCAATGATTGGGCTCGCGCACCAACACGGCGGATTTCGCTGCGCTGCATCCGCCCTACGACCTGAAACGTTTCACTTGCCCGGTCTCGGCTCCGGCGTATCGTCCGCCGGAACCCCCGGTCCGGGAAGAGGCGTGCCATGCTGCAATTGATTTCGGTGATCTGCTGCGTCGTCCTGCTCGTCCTCACGCCGATCCAGATGCGCAAGCTGCGCGCCGGCTTCGTGCCGCCGAAGTTCAAGGGCGACGCCGCCGCTTATCGCGCGGCCTACCGCAAGCAGCTCACCATGCTGGTCTGGCTCGGCACCGTGTTCGGCGTGCTGAGTATCGCGATGGGCATCCTCGACCTGAGCGGCATCAACGAGGAGACGGCCCCGATCGAGGGCTACGTCCAGTTCGGCGTCGCCGCGATCTGGCTGGCCGTCGCGGGCTCGATGTTCGCCCATCGCCGCCGGCTCGACAGCTGGCCGGCGCAGGGCGCTCCGCACGACACCGTGCCCGCCGCCTGAGCGGGGCGCGCCCGGCGGCGGTATGCACGGCCGCGCGGCGCCGATCTTGATGCCGTCCGGTTTCGGCGGGCGCGTCGAGACGCGCATCGAGTTCGCGCGCGCGGGCGCGGTGTCGGCTGCGTCGGGCGGAGGCGCGGTGTCGGCTGTTGGCTCCGGTAGGCCGGTCTTGTCACCAGCGTCATCGCGAGCCGCCGCTTGGCGGCGTGGCGATCCAGGGCCGCGTCGCACACGTTTGTCGCGCGGCCCTGGATTGCCACGGACCCCGGCTGCGCCGGGGTCCTCACAATGACGGGGCTCGGGCGGTGGCGTTGAAGTGGCGTCGTCGACGTCAGCCTGGTGCAATGTGCGCTGCGCGCTTTTGCGCCCTACGGGTTCGTCGGCTTCGAGGTCGCGCACACGTTCGCGGCGACGCTGGATCTCGCGGCGCAGATGGCGGGCGTGGGCGCGTACGAGGTCGCGCTCGACCTCGCGGCGGTCGCGGTGGTGCCAGGATTCGAGCGAGCCGCGATGGGCGATCATCGGCCAGAGTTCGGGCTCGAACTGCGGCGGCATCGGCTCGGGGCCGTTGCGGGCGACGTGCTCGCGGTGGCGGGCCCAGAACTGCCGGCGGCTTTCGCGGTATTGGCGCCGCTCGGCGAGCAGGCGCACGGCACCGCGTCGGGCGAGCTTGTAGAGCGCGACCTCGGCCTTCCAGTCGCCGTGATCGCGGGCGGCGATGTAGTGGGCGCGGGCGGTCTCGCAGTGGTGGCAGCGCGCCTTGCGGCGTTGTGTCCAACGTGTCGTCCGCTCGCACCACGAGGTGAGGTCGCGGCGGGCGGGGTTGTGGCGGAACAGTTCCTTCGCCGGCGGGCGGTGCTCGCAGAAGGCGTCGTAGGCGATCTCGAGCCGGTAGTGGCGGGCCTGGCCGCACGCGGGCCTCTCGTCGTCCGGCGCGATGGGCCGGGGCCGGGTCTTGCGGGCGTAGGGCACGGCGTCGGCGAGGCGGCGGTAGAGGCGGATCAGGGACGTTGGGAGCCAGCGCAGCATGTTGGCCCTCCTGCGGCCCGGGTTGCCCTAAGAAGATAGACCTAGGAATGCGTGGTTGGCAAGAGGAAAACTTGGTCGGCTGCGCTTTGGCCCTGGGGCGCAAACGCAAGGAAGTCGTGGATGGCCGGCACAAGGCCGGCCATGACGGTGGAGAGGTGGGCCGCACAAGGGGGCCATGACGGTGGAGAGGTGGGCCGGGACGAGGCGGGCCATGACGGTGGAGAGGTGGGGCGGACCTGAGACGGGGGCCGGACGTTAGAACATCGTTATCAGCATTGTTCCGTCATGGCCGGCCTTGTGCCGGCCATCCACGACTTTCTGACTGGCGTGATCCGAGCGGAGACGACGCGTGACGGGTGGATGGGTGTACATCATGGCGAGCGCACGTAATGGCGTGCTCTACGTCGGCGCGACCGCCGATCTCGCGCGGCGCGTGTGGGAACATCGCGAGGGGATCGGCAGCTCGTTCGTGCGGCGGCACCGGGTGACGCGGCTGGTGTGGGCCGAACGGCACGAGGATATCCGCACGGCCATCCAGCGCGAGACGAGCATCAAGCGATGGGAACGCGGGTGGAAAGTGCGGCTGATCCACGCGGGAAATCCCGAGTGGGAGGATTTGTACGAACGGACTTATGGGTGACGGCGAGGGGGGCCAGAAAGGACGGGCAGGAAGAAAGTCGTGGATGGCCGGGACAAGCCCGGCCATGACGGGTTGGGGAGGGCCGGTGGACCGGGCCGGGCGGCCGGGGCTACTCGGCCGCCATGCGTGGGGCCTCGGCCATTG
>DATEQV010000191.1:0-16274 GCA_035272265.1 Acidisphaera sp.
GCTGGAAAACTGCGCGCCAGAATCCTACACCGACGAACAGATGGAGGAATTCGACCAGCTCATGGAGCCGTGGCTCGAAGACTACGAGCGCAAGCGATCGGCCGGCGGAAAGTAGCCGAGAACTCGGCACTCTCCAGTTCCTGTATATGACGCTCAAAAATCTCTTCTTGTGGCCTCAGACCGTTGATCGGGCGAACGAGTTCAGCAAGTCCGTCCCAGGACGCGTCATCGATCGGGCAAACCAGCGTGATAAGTCCGTCCCAGAACGTTCTTCCTTCACTTAGTATAGTCTCGTCTTTTGTCCCTTTTTTGTCTGGGATGTAAACGAATTTGTGCAGCTCGTCGGGCCGGTCGCGGACATCCTTCCATCGCCTAATGATGTTGGCAGGACACGCCTCTGGATTCTCCATCAAAGTTGGCCGAAAAAATGTGTGCAGGCCAGTGCACTGGAAGCATTGCTTGTGCTGATCAAGCCTATTCCCGAACGGGCGCGGCGCGACTTTCCCCGTCCGCGTGCAACGGCGCGCAACACCGGCATAGAATGGGGCAAAGCCGGAGGCGATCACGAAAAGATAGATGCCGCTCTTGCCAGCGAGTGACTCGTCATATCGCAGCCAGTTTAATACGCTCATGGGTTGGTGGGCAGTGCTGGACACGAGCAACTCGCTCCTTTAGACATGAGATATTCATGGTGGGCGGCCAAAAGCAGAAGACCCGGCAGATTTCTCTCCCGCATACCCTTTGCGGACCTTGAACGGAAGCGCGCGCTCGCTTTCGCCGGGAGCGGTCACGCCCGTTTCGTGGTCAACCCCGCGACTGCTTCATGTTCGCTCACGTGAGAGAGACATGAAAGCCAATACGGCAGCTCCCGCCAAGAGCCGGAGCTAAGAGCGATCGCGTGCTTCGCGGGGCTGGCCCTGCGTGTTTACGTGCCGGGTCTCAGATATGGTAACGTCCGTTATCATGCGTGAAATTGACCGTGAGGGGAGGGTCGGCTAGGCTTCAGCTCATGCCAGACGACGCTCGCACCGTGGACGTGTCGATTCCCGTCGATGCCGGCGTCGCCGCCGCGCTCGACGACCCGGCGACACGCACCCGGGTCGGGCGCCTGGTCAGCCGCATGCTCCGGCCAAGCAGCGTTGACCGCCTGTTCGCGGCGATGGACGCGTTGTCGGCCGAGGCGCGCCGCCGCGGTTTGACCGACGAGATCCTCGAGGCGGAACTCGCGGCCTACAACGCCGAGCGCCGGGACCCGCCGCCGCCGGCGTGATCGTGATCGACGCCTCGACGCTGGTGAGCGCAGCCATCGGCCGCGGAAGCGTCCCCGACCGGGCTGTGCGCCATGCATTTCGGTCGGACCTCGTCGTCCTCTCGGCGGTGATGCGCTCCTTTGCAACGTCATGGTCCGCCTGCGCGGACCATGATGAGACCAACGTGAGTGCGATCGCAGTCGGCAAGTAGCGCGGACGCAGTCCGCCGCCTGTCTGTCCACCGGAAGACGGCGGATTGCGTTTCGCTCCATCCGCCCCCTTGCTATAGCAGGTTACGGCGCTTGAACCATCGCACCGTGAAGGCGGTGCAGATCACGGGCAGCAGGAGGCCGAATACGGCAAAGGCCGCGGCGCTGCCGATCCACCCGATCAACCAGTTGAAGTTCATCCCGAAGAAACCGGTCAGGAACATCAGCGGCAGGAAGATCGTCGAGACAATGGTAAGCCGGTTGATCTGCTCGCTCTGCCGTTGTGCGACGGCGTCGGCGTAGTCCTGCGCGATTTCCGAGGCCCAGCGGCTGCGCTCATACAGGCGGCCTTCGACGTCTTCGACCCGCTGCGCGTAATTGTTGAACTCGGCGGCGCCGTCGGGGTCGATGCCCGGCAGCGATTCCACACCCGTGACCGCCAGCCGCACGGCACCTCTGTAGCGGTCGATGGTCGACCACAGGGACCGCAGCAGGCGAATTCGGCGCTGCAGGGCAGGCAGGTCGGTCGTACCGCGGCCGAGGTTCAGGGTTCGAAGCGTGCGGTCCAATTCGTCATCGATGTCGCTGACTGCCTGCTGCAGCGTCGCGAGCAGAAGCTGGAGCACGATGGCCGCCGCCTTGTGGTGACTGCGCTCCAGCTCGCTGGCCCGTGCCGCGAAGTGGTTTCGCATCGGGTCGAGCGTGTCGGGATTGCCGGACCACAGGGTCAGGATCAGTCCATCGGCACCGAAGAGGTGGACTTCCGTCAACTCGTCCCGGCGCTCCGCCAGCGACGTGACCGCCCGGACGGTGTGTTGATCCACGAACAGGCGGCCCACCTGACCGAACCGCTGCAGCCAGGACTGCTCGGCGGCGTGAACGCCGAGTTTCTGCAGCAGCGCGCTCTGTACAGCGGCGTCTGCGCCGACGATGTCGATCCAGCTGAGCCTGCCGGCGGAGACGATATCGCTCAGAGCGTCCGTGGTCGCACGTCGCTGGACGCCTGTGGCGTTGGCGACGATGACGACGGTCCCGGCGACAGCTGACTCCGCCTTCGGTTGCGTCGCGACGTCGATGGGGGCGTCAGGCATGCCGACTGTACGCACGGAGTCGCTCCGTCCCCGTCATGGCCCGCGCCGGGTGCGCCTCAGGCGCAGCCCGGGGGCGGACCATGACGATCATGGAGCGAGTGCGATGAGACGCTCCCGCTACGCGATGCGCTCCTCCTCGATGACGATCGTGTCGACGACCGGCTCCTGCAGCCAGCGCGTGATCGCGCCCGCAATCATCGCGCCGGCGATCGGGGCGAGCCAGAACAGCCAGAGCTGGCCGATATACTCGCCGCCGGCGAACAGCGCCGGACCGGTGCTGCGCGCGGGGTTGACCGACGTGTTGGTCACCGGGATCGACACCAGGTGGATCAGCGTCAGCGCCAGACCGATCGGAATGCCGGCGAAACCGGTCGCCGCACCTTTCGACGTCGTGCCGATGATGATGAACAGGAAGAAGAACGTCAGCACCACCTCGGTCAGGAAGCAGGCGCCGAGGCTGTACTTGCCCGGGCTGAGATCGCCGTAGCCGTTCGACGCGAAGCCGCCCGGCACCCACCCCGCCTTGCCCGAGGCGATCACATACAGCACCGCTGCCGCGAGGATCGCGCCGGCCACCTGTGCGACGATGTACGGTGCCACATGCTTGTTGGCGCAGCGGCCCGCCGACCACAGGCCGAGCGTCACCGCCGGATTGAAGTGGCCGCCCGAGATGTGACCGACGGCGTAGGCCATCGTCAGCACCGTCAGCCCGAACGCGAACGCGACGCCGAGAAAGCCGATCCCGAGCGTCGGATAGCCCGCCGCCAGCACGGCCGCGCCGCAGCCGCCGAACGTGAGCCAGAACGTCCCGAATGCCTCCGCAACAACCCGCCTCGTCATGTCGCTGTCCATGGCGATCCCCCATTTCGATGCCGGGACGTGTGATAGGCCCGCGCGCCGTTACCGACAAGCTGGCCGCCGGACGTGCTCGCGGACCTGCAACTTTCCCCGCAGGCAGGCGTAGGCAGGCCGCAACGAAACGCCCACGCTGAGGAGGACACCATGGATCATCGCTTCATCGCGCGCGCCACGCTGGCGCTGCTGGGCGCCGTCGCGCTCGGCGCATGCTCGGTCAACACGGCGCCGCCGGCCGCCACGGTGGCCACGCCCGCCGTCGTGACGCCGGCCCCGACCGTGGCCGTGCCGGCCGCGCCGAGCACGGTCGTCGTGCAGCCGCACGCCTACTGAGTCGTGCAGCCGCACACCTACTGATTTACGGCTGATTTCGTGACGCCGAGCGGCCGGAGCGACCCTCCGGCCGTTCAGCCGCCGGTCACGCTCATGTGCCGCGCGACCGCCGGCCGGTCGTGCTGGCGGTCGATGACGAAATCGTGGCCCTTCGGCTTGCGCGCGATCGCCGCACGGATGGCGCCGGCGAGCGCGGTGTCGTCGTCGCTGGCGCGCACCACCGCGCGCAGATCCGCCTGATCGTCCTGACCGAGGCACATGTAGAGCGTGCCGGTGCAGGTCAGCCGCACGCGATTGCAGCTCTCGCAGAAGTTATGCGTCATCGGCGTGATGAAGCCGATGCGGCGCCCGGTCTCCGCCACGTCGTAATAGCGCGCCGGGCCGCCGGTGCGGTACGGCGTTTCGGTCAGCGTCCAGCGGCGGCGCAGGCGTGCGCGCACGATCGACAGCGGCAGGTACTGATCGACGCGGTGCGCGACCTCGCCCATCGGCATCGTCTCGATCAGACAGAGGTCGTGGCCCTCGGCGCCGCACCACGCGACGAGATCGTCGATCTCGTCCTCGTTGACGCCCTTCAGCGCGACGGCGTTGATCTTCACCGCAAGCCCCGCCGCCTTCGCCGCGGCAATGCCATCCAGCGTCTGCGACAGCTTGCCCCAGCGGGTGATGTCGGCGAAGCGGTCGGCGTCGAGCGTGTCGAGCGACACGTTGACGCGCCGCACGCCGGCCGCGCGCAAGGCCTCGGCGTAGCGCGCGAGCTGCGTGCCGTTCGTCGTCAGCGTCAGCTCGTCGAGGCCGTAGCCAACGCGAGCGCCCAGGCGCTCGAACAGCGACATCACGCCGCGACGCACGAGCGGCTCGCCGCCGGTGATGCGCAGCTTGCGCGTGCCGAGGCGGACGAAGGCGCCGGCGATGCGGTCGATCTCCTCCAGCGTCAGCAGGTCGCGCTTGGGCAGGAACGTCATGTCCTTCGCCATGCAATAGACGCAGCGGAGATCACAGCGGTCGGTGACCGAGATGCGCACATACGTAATCGAGCGGCCGAACGGGTCGGTCAGTCGCGCGGGAGAGATCATCATGCCGTCGGCCATCAGCGAGAGGTGCGACAGTTCGGCAGGGGCTTCAAGTGCCGGCCTCACCGGCCAGTCGGCACGGCGTCCGGATCGGTCAGCACGAGCGTTGCCGCGGCGGTGTCCACCAGCACCTTGCCCGCGTGCTCGAAGTTCACCGTCACGCGCGCGCCCACCGCCGACTGCACCTGACCGAGTCCCCAGTCGGGCCGTGCCGGGTTGAGCACCCATTGTCCCGGCTCCAGCTCGGCGCGCTCGCCGGTCGAGATGACGGTTCGGTCAGCCGCGCCCATGCCGTTCCCCCTGCGCGATGCCGACGCCCGCGCGATCGACCAGTGTAGATGGTGACGCCGCCGGTAACGACACGTTCAATGCGCTCCGGCTGACTATCGGGAGATGATTCGGCGCTGATCCGGGTCGGCCGCGTAGGGGGAGCATCATGGACGGCGCGATGAGTTTGGCGGGACTGCTCGCGTCCCGGCTGTGCCATGACCTCAGCGGCCCGGTGGCTGGGGTGGCGAGTGCCCTGGAACTCGCGCTCGACGAGCAGCCGCAGTCCGAGGCGCTGACTGCCGCCGACGAGGCGGCGCGGGTGCTGAGCGCGCGGCTGCGCCTGCTGCGGGCCGCCTGGGGGCCGGACCCGGCGCCATTGTCGCTGTCCGAAATCGCCGGAATGACGGTCGGGCTGCCCGGCGCGCCGCGGACGGTCGCGGATCTGACGGCACTGGCGGCCCGGCCGGAGCTGTCGCCGGACCTCGCGCGGGTGCTGCTGAACGTGCTGCTGCTCGCCGCCGAGGCGCTGAAGGGCAGCGGCCGGATTTCCACCGCGCTGTCGGGGATGGACATCCTGGTCGTCATCGAGGGCAAGCGCGCCGCCTGGCCCGAGCACCTTGCTCAGGTGCTGCAGGAGCCGGAGGCCGCCCTGTCATCGGTCGAGAACAGCCGGCACCTGCAGGCGCCGGTGACGGCGCTGATCGCCCGGGATGCCGGGGTGAGGCTGTCGCTGGTCCTCGCCACCGGCGATGCCCCGGCGGCGCTGCTGATCTCGCCCTGAGCCGGGCGCCGAGCCTCAGGCGAAACGCGCGGGCGAATAGGGCGCGGGGTCGATCGTCGGCGGCTTGCCGCTGACGAGGTCGGCGACCAGCCGCCCGGTCATCGCCCCGGCGGACAGGCCGATATGGCCGTGGCCGTAGGCGTGGACGATGGCGGCGCAGGTGCGCGCGCGGCCGATCACCGGCAGCCCGTCCGGCGTCGAGGGGCGGTGGCCCATCCAGACCGACAGGCGCTCGGCCGGCAGGTCGCGCGGCAGGCCGGGGAACAGGCGGAGCGCCTGGTCGCGCAGGATCTGCGCGCGCCGCCAGTTGGGCGCCGCCGCGAGCCCGCCGAGCTCGACCTGTCCGGCGATGCGCAGGCCGCCGGAAACGGGAGTGGCCACGAACTTGCCGTCGCTGAGCTGCATCGGCGTGCGCGGCCCGGCCTCGGGATGCGCGATCTGGGCGTGGTAGCCGCGTTCGGTCTCCAGCGGGACGGCGTCGCCTGCGGCACGGGCGAGGGCCTTCGACCGCGCGCCGGCGGCGATGACGGCAGCGTCGCAGGCGATCGGCCCGGCCTCGGTCTCCACCGCGCGCAGCCGGCCGCCGGCGATGGCGAAGCCGTGCGCGCTCCCCCGCCGGATCGTGGCACCCAGCGAGGCGGCGTGGCGCACCAGGGCGGCGACGTAGGCGCCGGGATCGGCGGCATGCGCGCTCGCCTCGACGATGACGGCGAAGGTGTAGCGCCGGTCGAGCGCAGGTTCGCGCTGGCGCAGCTCGTTCTCGTCGAGCTCGACCCAGCGCACGCCGGTCGCAGCGCGGATCTGCCAGAACGCCGCCTCGGCCGCGAACGCGGCGCGGTCCGGATAGACGTAGAGCAGTCCGCGGCGCTCGATCAGCTCGGGCACCCCGGCTTCCTCGGCGAGCTTGCGGTGGCGGGCGGGCGCGTCGGCGACCAGCGGGCGCAGCGCCTGCGCGGTGCGCTCGATCTTCGCCATGCTGTCGCCTGAGCGCAGGAAGCGAACCAGCCAGGGCAGCAGGCGCGGCAGGTACGCCCAGCGGATCGTCAGCGGCCCGAGCGGATCGGCGAGCCACCCCGGCACCTTGCGCCACAGCCCCGGTGCGGAGACCGGCAGCACCGAGGCCACCGACAGCCACGCCCCGTTGCCGAAGCTCGCCGCCTGCGGGCCGCCGGGCTCGCCGGGCTCCAGGATCGTCACGCGGTGGCCGTCGCGCAGCAGTTCGACCGCGCTCGCCGCGCCGACGATGCCGGCGCCGATGACCACGACGTGCTTTTGCCCGGGGCCGGAGGCGTCAGACGTGCTGGCCGCCATTGATGTGCACCTCGGCGCCGTTCACGTAGCTGCTGGCCGGCGTGCAGAGGAAGTAGATCGTCTCCGCCACCTCCGCCGTGGTGCCCAGCCGCTTCATCGGGATCTCGCGCTCGACGATCGCCTCGGTGCCCGGAGAGAGCATCGAGGTGGCGATCTCGCCCGGCGCGATCGCGTTCACCCGCACGCCGTAGGGGCCGAAGTCGTGCGCCATCTCGCGCGTCAGCGCCGCCAGCGCCGCCTTGCTGGCCGCGTAGGCGACGCCCGCGTACGGATGCACGCGCGTGCCGGCGATCGAGGTGACGTTGACGATCGCGCCGCCCGCCCGCTCCAGCTCGCCGATCAGCCCGCGGGCCAGCAGCGCCGTCGAGATCAGGTTGACGCTGAGCACCTGCATCCACGTCTCGCCGTCGGTTTCCAGCACGCCGAGCCGCGAGCCGCCCGCGCCCTTGGGCGAGATGCCGGCATTGTTGACCAGCGCATCCAGCCGCCCGTGGTCGAGGCGGCCGCGGATGTCCTCGACGGCGGCCGGGATCGAGGCGAGGTCGACGAGGTCGATCTGCACATGGTCGCGCTCGCCGCCGGGCCACGGGCAGGCCGCGCCCGGGAAGGGCTGGCGAGAGACCGTGAGGACCCGCCAGCCGGCGCCGGCGAAGCGCTTGACCGTCGCGTGGCCGATTCCGCGGCTCGCGCCGGTCAGCAGCAGCGTGCGCGGCCGCTCGTCTGTGCTTGCCATGTGTCCCGCCTGTGGTGTGGCGGCATGGTAGGCGGGGACGCGGCGGTGGGGAAAGCGGCGCCGGGCGGCGAGCGCCCCCAGGGGCGCCCCCAGGGGCGTCCCGCGGTGCGCTCAGCCGGTGCGCCTACTGCGCTGCCAGGTCCCCGCCGTTCGCGAGGGCGGCAGCAACGGCGTGGCCGTCGCCGTTCGCGTGGCCAATAGAGGCGGCGTGGCGGTCGCCGTTCGCGAGGGCCGCAGCGGCATCGCCGTCGCCCGCGGCGTCGCCGTCTGCCCGAGTCTCGACCTGCGCGTTCGGGCGCAGGCGGTGGATCCGGCGGGTGGGCACGGCGGGCGCCGAACGGGCGCTGCCCGGCGCACCCAGCGCCTCGGACATCTGCGTGGCGGCGGCGAGTGTCGGGGCGAGCAGGGACCGTGGCCGCGGCGGGCGCATCCGCAGCGACGGCGAGGCGATGACGATCGCGGCCACGACATCGCCGCCGGCATCGCGCACCGGAGTGGCGATCGCGCACGCGCCTGCGAACATCTCGTCTGTGGTGATCAGCCAGCCGCGCGAGCGGATCCGCTCGAGATCGGCGGCGATCCAGCCCGGGTCGACCCGCGTGGCCGGCGTCAGCCGCGGCAGGCGCTTGGAGAGGACCTGCGTCTGGATGGTGTCCGGCGCGTAGGCGAGCAGCAGACGGCCCGGCCCGGCATGCAGCAGGAAGCGCTTGCCGGCCTCGACATACACGCGCAGCGACGGATCGGCCCGGTGCAGCGCGAGCACTTCGCCCTCCAGCCCGGTGCGCACGATCAGATACGAGTTCTCGCCGGTCTCCGCCGCGAGTGCCGCGAGCACCGGCGCGGCCGTGGCGCCAAGCGCGCCCTGGCTCGCCGCGGCGCGGCTCAGCATTCCCCACCGCGCGCCCAGTCGCCATAGCCCGCGTGCGCGGTCCTGGATCGCGAAGCCCCGCGCCTGCATCGTGCGCAACAGCCGGAAGCCGGCGGTGCGCGTCATGCCGGCGTCCTCGGCCAATGCCGCGAGCGTGGCCGGACCTATCCTCGCCAGCGCCTCGAGCAGGTCGAGCGCTCGATCTACCGCCGCAATGTTATAGGTTCGTTCCGCCCCGTCAGGCGCGGTCGTCCCGTTTCCATTCGCGGGGATTTGGATTTGAGCGGCCCCGCTGAATTCCAATGCCGCCACGTTGCTCGCTTTCACTTTTGCCACACCTGCGTTTGCAAAGGACGGGTCCATGGTAACGAACTCGCGAGCTTAGGCGCAGCGCAGCAACTGAGTCAAAGCTCGACCGGAACGATAATTCTGCAGCGCCGTGTCTACCCGCCCGTCTTCGGCTCTTTTTTGCCGCTTCGTTCGAGCGTTCGCCGCGGCGCGCAGGCTGCGGAGTGGCGCAGTTGTCGCGGATGGAGGCCGATCCGGCATTGATTCTAATCAACCGCACGTTCAACCGCTCACTTTGTGGCCTTGTTGCCTCTCGGGCGGTCGGCTACACCCCGCCGCTTGAGTTGGCCGGCCCGGCGCGCGGTGCGGGCGTGGTGGAACTGGTAGACACGCCAGATTTAGGTTCTGGTGGCGCAAGCCGTGGGGGTTCAAGTCCCTCCGCCCGCACCAGCCGCCGCGAATGCAGACCCTGCCGGTCGGCCCTTTCGTCCCGCCAAGGAAACCGACACGCCCATGCAAGTGACCGAAACCCTGTCCGACGGCCTCAAGCGCGCCTTCACGGTGCTGGTGCCGGCGGCGGACATCGAAACCCGCCGGACCCGCCGACTGCAGGACCTCGGCAAGACGCTGAGGCTGCCGGGCTTCCGCCCCGGCAAGGTGCCGCTCGGCGTGGTGCGCCAGCGCTACGGCTCGGCGGTCGACGCCGAGGTGCTGGAGCAGAGCGTCGACGAGGCGACAAGGCAGATGCTGACCGACCGCGGCCTGCGCCCGGCGATGCAGCCCAAGGTCGACGTCGTCAGCGGTGCCGCCCCAGGGGCCGCCCCAGGGGGCGCCTTGGGGGCGGCCGACCTGGAGTTCAAGGTCGAGTTCGAGCTGCTGCCCGACATCGCGCTGCCCGACCTGAAGGCGGTCCAGCTGACCCGCCAGAAGGCCGAGGTGAATCCCGAGGCGGTCGATCGGGCGCTCGCCGAAGTCGCGCGCCGCAACCGCAAGCTCGAGCCGGTCGAGGACCGCGCCGCCGAGGCGGGGGACGTGCTGACCGTCGACTACGAGGGCAAGGTCGACGGCGTGCCGTTCGAGGGCGGCACGGCGACCGACGCCAATGTCGAGGTCTCCGGCGGCGGCTTCATCCCCGGCTTCACCGAGCAGCTCGCCGGCATGCGTCCGGGCGAGAGCCGGACCATCCACGTCACCTTCCCCGCCGAGTACGGGTCGGCGGAGCTGGCCGGCAAGGCGGCGACCTTCGACATCGCCGCCAAGAAGCTCCAGCACCCGATCGAGCCGGCGCTGGACGACGGGCTCGCCGAGGAGCTGGGCTTCGAGACCATCGGCCGGGTCCGCGACCTGCTGACCCAGCGGATGCAGCGCGAGCTGGACCAGCTCTCGCGCCTGCGGGTGAAGCGCGCGCTGCTCGACGCGCTCGCCGGACAGAGCGACTTCGCCGTGCCGCAGGGCATGGTGGACGCCGAGTTCGCGATGATCTGGCAGCGCGTCGAGGCGGACATGAAAGCCGGGAAGCTGGAGGCGGACGACGCCGGCAAGGACGAGGAGACGCTGAAGTCCGAGTATCGCGACATCGCCGAACGCCGGGTGCGGCTCGGCCTGCTGCTGGCCGAGATCGGCCGGGTGAACAACATCCAGGTCCAGCCCGACGAGATGAACCGGGCGATGCGCACCGAGGCGATGCGCTATCCGGGCCAGGAGCAGCAGGTGATGGAGTTCTTCCGCAAGAACCCGCAATCGGCCGAGATGCTCCGCGGCCCGATCTTCGAGGACAAGGTCGTCGACTTCATCCTCGAGCTCGCCGCGGTCACCGAGGAGCAGGTTTCGCCGGAGACGCTGACCGACGCGGAGACGGAGCCCGGCGCCCCGGGCGCAGCGGCCCCAGCGGCGGCGGCCCCAGCGGCGGCGGCCCCGGCCGCAGCGGCCGAGACGGTGCCGCCGGCCGAGGCCCCGCCGCCCGACGCCCCGCCGGCCGAGGAGCCCCCTGCCGCGGCCGAGCCCGGCTGAGGATTTCACCCGGACCATCGGCCTGCTGGAAAGAACGGGGCGGCGGCCCTACCTTGGGCGTCGCCCGTAAGAAAGGATGCCGGCTTTGATAAGGGATCGCGACCCGGTCGAGGTTTACGACAACACGCTCGTGCCGATGGTCGTCGAGCAGACGGCGCGCGGCGAGCGCGCCTACGACATCTACTCCCGCCTGCTGAAGGAGCGGATCATCTTCATGACCGGCGTCGTGTTCGACGCCATGAGCTCGCTGATGTGCGCCCAGCTGCTGTTCCTGGAGAGCGAGAACCCCACCAAGGACATCTCCTTCTACATCAATAGCCCGGGCGGCGTGGTCTCCGCCGGCCTCGCGATCTACGATACGATGCAGTACATCCGCAGCCCGGTCAGCACGGTCTGCATCGGCCAGGCGGCCTCGATGGGCTCGCTGCTGCTGTGCGCCGGGGCCAAGGGAAAGCGCTACGCCCTGCCCAATGCCCGCATCATGGTCCACCAGCCGTCCGGCGGGGCGCAGGGCCAAGCTGCCGACATCGAGATCCAGGCGCGCGAGATCCTGACCCTCCGCCGCCGGCTCAACGAGATCTATGTCCGCCACACCGGCCAGCCGATCGAGGCCATCGAGCAGAAACTCGAGCGCGATACCTATATGTCGGCCGAGGAGGCCCGCGACTTCGGGCTGGTCGATATCGTGGTCGAGAACCGCCCGGTTCCGGCCGAGGCGTAACCCCGTCCCGGGGTTCCCTGGCATGCGGCTTGCCGGTCTCGCCGTCTGACCTCACTGTAGGGGGACGGCAGGCGGGCTGCCGGGGCTTGGGGCCGAGGGAGGGCGGAGCGGAGCGCAATCCTTGTCCCGCCGTTCAGGCGGGGTCTAGATTTCCGTGTTGGGCCTCGGGGCGGCGCCCGGGCCAGGAGCAGTCATGAGCAAGTCCGGCGATTCGAAAAACACCTTGTACTGCTCGTTCTGCGGCAAATCGCAGCATGAGGTCCGGAAGCTCATCGCCGGCCCGACGGTGTTCATCTGCGACGAGTGCGTCGAGCTCTGCATGGACATCATCCGTGAGGAGCACAAGACGCATCTGGTGAAGTCGCGCGACGGGGTGCCGACCCCGCGCGAGATCTGCAAGGTGCTCGACGACTACGTGATCGGCCAGGACTACGCCAAGCGCGTGCTGTCGGTCGCCGTGCACAACCACTACAAGCGGCTCGCGCACGGCGCGAAGAACAGCGACATCGAGATCGCCAAATCGAACATACTGCTCGTCGGCCCCACCGGCTCGGGCAAGACGCTGCTGGCGCAGACGCTGGCCCGCATCCTCGACGTGCCGTTCACCATGGCGGACGCCACCACGCTGACCGAGGCGGGCTATGTCGGCGAGGATGTCGAGAACATCATCCTCAAGCTGCTGCAATCGGCCGACTACAACGTCGAGCGCGCGCAGCGCGGCATCGTCTATATCGACGAGGTCGACAAGATCAGCCGCAAGTCGGACAACCCGTCGATCACCCGCGACGTCAGCGGCGAGGGCGTGCAGCAGGCGCTGCTGAAGATCATGGAGGGCACGGTCGCGTCGGTGCCCCCGCAGGGCGGCCGCAAGCATCCGCAGCAGGAGTTCCTGCAGGTCGACACCACCAACATCCTGTTCGTCTGCGGCGGCGCCTTCTCCGGCCTCGACAAGATCATCGCGGCGCGGGGCAAGGGCTCCGGCATGGGCTTCGGCGCCGAGGTCCGGGCGCATGACGAGCGGCGGATGGGCGCGATCCTGCGCGAGGTCGAGCCGGAGGACCTGCTGAAGTTCGGCCTGATCCCCGAATTCATCGGCCGCCTGCCGGTGGTCGCGACGCTCGAGGACCTGGACGAGAACGCGCTGGTCGAAATTCTGACCAAGCCGAAGAACGCGCTGAGCAAGCAGTACGGCCGGCTGTTCGAGATGGAAGGGGTGAAGCTGAGCTTCACCGAGGAAGCGCTGCGGGCGGTGGCGACTCGGGCGATCGGGCGTAAGACCGGGGCGCGCGGATTGCGTTCGATCATGGAAAGTATCCTGCTGGGGACGATGTTCGACCTTCCGGGCCTGGATGGCGTGGAGGAGGTCGTGATCAACCGTGAAGTGGCGGAGTCGCGTTCGAGCCCGGTCTACGTGTACGGCAAGGAGCGCGCCGAAGGCGCGTGAGGGGCAAGGAGCGCGCCGAGGGCGCCTGAGGCGGCGAAATCCCGGCCGCGGATCAGGCGCGCATACAAGCGTCGCGTCCGGCGAGCAGGTTTTCAAGACCTTGTGGCACTTTCGTTGCCTTACGATATCCGTGAACAACCACCGCGTTTTACCCACACACGAAAGGCGGCGCCCGTGCCTACACTAGGGCGGGACCAGGTCGCCTGACTGTCCTGAAGGAGGTCGAACTATGACGGACCGTCCAGACAAGCCGGAGGCAGGCAAACCGCCCCAGGCCGATGCGCCCGAGCCAGCCAGGACCAAGCCGGTCGCCGGCGGCGAGCTGATGCCCGTTCTTCCGCTGCGTGACATCGTCGTCTTCCCGCACATGATCGTGCCGCTGTTCGTCGGCCGCGAGAAAAGCGTGCGCGCCCTCGAGGCGGTGATGAAGGACGACAAGCAGATCCTGCTCGTCGCGCAGAAGAACGCGTCCAACGACGACCCGGGCGTGGACGACATCTACCGCATGGGCACGGTGTCGACGATCCTGCAGCTGCTGAAGCTGCCGGACGGCACGGTGAAGGTGCTGGTCGAGGGCAGCCGCCGGGCCAAGATCGTCGGCTTCAACACGACCGACGTGTATTTCGAGGCCTTCGTCGAGAACGCCGAGGACGACGGCGCCGAGCCGAAGGAGCTCGAGGCGCTCGGCCGCACCGTGGTCAACCAGTTCGAGCAGTACATCAAGCTCAACAAGAAGATCGCGCCCGAGGTGCTGGTCTCGCTCAACCAGATCGAGGAGCCGAGCAAGCTCGCCGACACCGTCGCGAGCCACCTGAACCTCAAGATCGCCGAGAAGCAGGAGCTGCTGGAGACGCTGCGCGTCAGCGAGCGGCTGGAGCGCGTGTTCGGACACATGGAGTCCGAGATCGGCGTGATGCAGGTCGAGAAGCGCATCCGCAACCGCGTCAAGCGGCAGATGGAGAAGACGCAGCGCGAGTACTACCTGAACGAGCAGCTGAAGGCGATCCAGAAGGAGCTGGGCGAGGGCGAGGACGGCAAGGACGAGACCGCCGAGCTCGAGGCCAAGATCAAGAAGACGAAACTGTCGAAGGAAGCGCGCGAGAAGGCGATCGCCGAGCTGAAGAAGCTGCGCTCGATGAGCCCGATGAGCGCCGAGGCGACGGTGGTGCGCAACTACCTCGACTGGATGCTGTCGATCCCGTGGAAGAAGCGCAGCAAGGTCCGCAACGACGTCGACGCCGCCCAGCAGGTGCTGGAGGCCGACCACTACGGCATGGACAAGGTCAAGGAGCGGATCCTCGAGTACCTCGCCGTGCAGTCGCGCAGCAACAAGATGCGCGGGCCGATCCTGTGCCTCGTCGGTCCTCCCGGCGTGGGCAAGACCTCGCTCGGCAAGTCGGTGGCGCGGGCGACGGGCCGCAACTTCGTGCGCATGTCGCTCGGCGGCGTGCGCGACGAGGCGGAGATCCGCGGACACCGGCGCACCTACATCGGCTCGATGCCCGGCAAGATCATCCAGGGCATGAAGAAGGCGAAGACGTCCAACCCGCTGTTCCTGCTCGACGAGATCGACAAGCTGGGCGCGGACTGGCGCGGCGACCCGTCTTCGGCGCTGCTGGAGGTGCTGGACCCGGAGCAGAACGGCACGTTCAACGACCACTACCTGGAGGTCGACTACGACCTGTCGGACGTGATGTTCGTCACCACGGCCAACAGCCTGCGCATGCCGCAGCCGCTGATGGACCGCATGGAGATCATCCGCATCCCCGGTTACACCGAGGACGAGAAGGTGGAGATCGCCAAGCGGCACCTGATCGCCAAGCAGGGCGAGGCGCACAGCCTCAAGCCCGAGGAGTGGTCGATCAGCGACGACGCGCTGCGTGACCTGATCCGCTACTTCACGCGCGAGGCCGGCGTGCGGAACCTGGAGCGCGAGATCGCGAACCTGGCGCGCAAGGCGGTCAAGGAGATCGTGACCAAGAAGACCAAGAAGGTCGCGGTCACCCGCAAGAACGTCGAGAAGTTCGCGGGCGTGCGCAAGTTCCGCTACGGCGAGGCCGAGAGCGAGGACATGGTGGGCGTGGTCACCGGGCTCGCGTGGACCGAGGTCGGCGGCGAGATCCTGACGATCGAGAGCGTGATGGTCCCGGGCAAGGGCGGGATCAAGCACACCGGCAAGCTCGGCGACGTGATGCAGGAGAGCGTCTCGGCGGCACTCAGCTATGTGCGCAGCCGCGCGATCAGCTTCGGCATCAAGCCGACGCTGTTCGAGAAGCGCGACATCCACGTGCACGTGCCGGAGGGTGCCACGCCGAAGGACGGGCCGTCCGCTGGCGTCGCCATGGCCACCTCGATCGTCTCGGTGCTGACTGGCATTCCGGTACGCCGCGACATCGCGATGACCGGGGAGATCACGCTGCGCGGCCGCGTGCTGCCGATCGGCGGATTGAAGGAGAAGCTGCTCGCCGCCCTGCGGGCCGGCATCACCACGGTGCTGATCCCCAAGGACAATGAGAAGGATCTGGCCGAGATCCCCGACAACGTGAAGAAGCACCTGAAGATCATCGCCGTTGCCGACGTGGACGAGGTGATCGCCCAGGCGCTGGCGCGCCGGCCCGAGCCGATCGAGTGGGAAGAGCCGCCCGAGCAGCCATTACCGACCCCGCCGCTGCCGGCCGAGGCGACAGCGTCGCTGCCGCATTAGGGCCTTCGTTCTGCCGTTGACGATGCCGCACGTTGGGCGGTCCGCCGAGGGTTTCGGCGGACCGCTCACGTTGACGACGCCGAAGCCACCCCCCTAGTGTCCGGCCCGGTCGCCGCCAGCGAGGGTATGGCGGCATCCCACAACCCCCCCTTACCCAGTATTGCAAAAGGAAGCAGCCAGTGAACAAAAAGGAGTTGATCGCGGCCGTCGCAGGTACCGCCGCCCTCCCGGACGCCAAGGCGTCCGAGGTGGTCGATGCCGTGCTCGGCGCGATCGTGGGTGCGCTGAAGCAGAAGGAGGAGGTGCGCCTGGCCGGCTTCGGCACGTTCGCCA
>DATEQV010000192.1:0-20103 GCA_035272265.1 Acidisphaera sp.
GGGCCGCCGTGCATACCGTGCATTTGCAAGCACTATGTGGCCGGCCGGTGGAAACAGCCAAACGCACCGGATTGGGAGGAGAACGCCTTGGACGCACCGCACCCCACCTCGCCCCTCGGCACGCCGCGTCTGACGTCGCTCGCGCATGGCGGCGGCTGCGGCTGCAAGCTCGCGCCGGCCGTGCTTCAGCGCCTGCTGTCGGGACTGCCTGCCGGCGGGCCGTTTCCGGATCTTCTCGTTGGCACCGAGACGGCCGACGACGCGGCGGTGCTGCGACTCGATGCCGAGCGCGCCCTGGTCGCGACGACGGACTTCTTCACGCCCATCGTCGACGATCCGTACGAGTTCGGCCGCATCGCCGCGACCAACGCGCTGTCGGACGTCTATGCGATGGGCGGCCGGCCGATCCTGGCGCTGTCGCTGCTCGGCATGCCGGTCGGCAAGCTGCCGGAGGAGATCGTCCGGGCCATCCTGGCGGGCGGCTCCGCAGTCTGCGCCGAGGCGGGCGTTCCGGTCGCGGGCGGGCATTCGATCGACAGTCCGGAGCCGATCTACGGGCTGGTGGCGCTCGGCCTGGTGCATCCGGATCGCGTGCTGCGGAACGCGACCGCGCAGGCCGGCGACGTGCTGCTGCTGACCAAGGGCCTGGGCATCGGGATCTTCAGCGCGGCGCTCAAGCAGGGGCGGCTGGCGGATGCGGACTACCGCACAATGCTGGCCTCGACGACGCAGCGCAACGACGTCGGCCCCGTGCTGGCGGGACTCGACGGCGTGCATGCGGCAACCGACGTGACCGGGTTCGGGCTGCTCGGCCACCTGCTGGAGATGTGCCGTGGCTCCGGGCTGCGCGCGTCGCTGCGCGAGGCCGACGTGCCGATCCTGCCCGGGGCCACGGCGCTGGCCGAAGCTGGCGTCGCCACGGGCGCGGCGAGACGGAACTGGGACAGCTACGGCGCCGAGGTGATCCTGCCGGCGCCGATCGCGTCCTGGCGGCAGGGCCTGCTGTGCGACCCGCAGACCAGCGGCGGGCTTCTGGTGGCGATCGCGCCGGATGCCGCCGAGCGCGTCCTCGGAGTCGTGCGCGGGGCGGGGTTCGAGCGCGCAGCGATCATTGGCCGCCTGTCGGCCGGTGTCCCGGGCGTCGAGGTCACCGACTGAACAACCGGCCGCGGCTGGTGGCTGGCCGTCAGCCCGGCTGGCTTGACAGCGCAGCACGCCAGACTGACCCTGATTTCAACGAGCGAATAGCTGTCGTCGGTGCGCTGGGAGGCACGACCATGACCATGCAGTTGACCCGCCGAGGCCTTCTCCAGGGCGTCGGCGCGGGGCTTGCGGTTTCTTCCCTCGGCGCTCTCGGCTTTGGCGCGCTCGAACAGGCGGCGGCCGCCACGGTGCGGCCGTTCAAGCTCGCGGGCGCCAAGGAGACGCGGAACAACTGTCCGTATTGCTCCGTCGGCTGCGGCATCATCATGTACAGCCTCGGCGACGGGTCGAAGAACGCCAAGCCGTCGGTGTTCCACATCGAAGGCGACCCGGACCATCCGGTCAGCCGCGGCTCGTTGTGTCCGAAAGGATCCGCGCTGCTCGATTTCGTCCATTCCGACACCCGCACGAAGTTCCCGCTCTATCGCGCGCCCGGATCGGACAAGTGGGAGATCAAGTCCTGGGATTGGACGCTCGATCGCATCGCCCGCCTGATCAAGGAAGACCGCGACAAGAACCTGATCACGAAGAACGCCGACGGCGTGACGGTGAACCGCTGGATCACCACAGGTTTCCTCGGGGCGTCCGCCACCACGAACGAGACCGCCTACCTCACCTGGAAGGTGGTCCGCAGCATGGGCGCCTTGGTCTTCGACAACCAGGCCCGAGTATGACACGGACCCTCGGTGGCCAGTTTGGCCCCATCCTTCGGCCGCGGCGCGATGACCAACACCTGGATGGACATCAAGAACGCGGATCTGATCATCGTCATGGGCGGCAACGCGGCGGAGGCGCACCCGGTCGGCTTCAAGTGGGTCATCGAGGCTAAGGTCAAGAACAAGGCGCGCCTGATCGTCGTTGATCCGCGCTTCACGCGCACCGCATCGGTCGCCGACTTCTATTGCCCGATCCGTCCGGGAACCGACATCGCGTTCCTGTCGGGCGTGACCAGATACCTGCTCGAGAACGACAAGATCCACCACGAATACGTCACCGCATACACCAACGCGAGCTACGTCGTCCGCGACGGTTTCGAGTTCAACGAAGGCCTGTTCAGCGGCTATCACGAAGACAAGCGCGCGTACGACACCACCAGCTGGGAATACGAGATCGGCGACGACGGCTTCGCCGTCACCGACCCGACGATGCAGCATCCGCGCTGCGTGGTGCAGCTGTTGCGCAAGCACGTCGAGGCGTTCACGCCCGAGATGGTCGAGCGCATCTGTGGCAGCCCGAAGGACAAGTTCCTGAAGGTCTGCGAGATGATCGCGTCGTGCTCCACGCCCAACCGCGTGATGACGTCGTTGTACGCTCTTGGGTGGACGCAGCACAGCAAGGGTGCGCAGAATATCCGCGCGATGTGCATCGTCCAGAGCCTGCTCGGCAACGTCGGCATGCCGGGCGGCGGCGTCAACGCGCTGCGCGGCCATTCGAACATCCAGGGGCTGACCGATCTCGGCCTGCTGAGCGAGTTGATGCCGGGCTATCTCGATCTGCCGACCGATGCCGACAAGGACATCGGCGGCTACATGTCGCGCCATGCGTTCAAGCCGCTGCGTCCCGGCCAGACCAGTTACTGGCAGAACTATCCGAAGTTCTTCGTCAGCCTGATGAAGGCGGTGTGGGGCAAGGCGGCAACGGCGGACAACAACTGGGCCTTCGACTACCTGCCCAAGCGCGACGTGCCGACCTACGACATCCTGCGCGCGTTCGACCTCGCCAAGCAGGGCAAGATGAACGGCTACGTCATGCAGGGGTTCAACCCGCTGATGACGTTCCCGAACAAGGCAAAGATGACCGAGGGGCTGAGCAGGCTGAAGTTCCTGGTGGTCATGGACCCGCTGCAGACGGAGACCGCGCGGTTCTGGGAGAACCACGGCGTCTACAACGACGTCGACCCGTCGAAGATACAGACCGAGGTGTTCGAGCTGCCGACCACCTGCTTCGCGGAGGACGAGGGCTCGCTGTCGAACTCCTCGCGCTGGCTGCAATGGCACTGGGCGGCGCAACAGCCGCCGGGTCAGGCGCGAGCCGACACGGAGATCATGGCCGGCATGTATCTGCGCCTGCGCGATCTGTACCGGCTCGAGGGCGGCGCCTTCCCGGACCCGATCCTGAACCTGCAGTGGCCCTATACGAATCCCGAGGCGCCGCGTCCCGACGAACTCGCCCGTGAGATCAACGGCTACGTGGTCGAGAACATCACCGATCCCAGCGATCCGACGAAGGTGGTGATGCCGGCGGGGCGGCAGCTCGACGGGTTCGCGCAGCTGCGCGACGACGGCAAGACCGCGAGCGGCTGCTGGATCTATTCCGGCTGCTACACCGAGGCGGGCAACATGATGGCCCGCCGCGATTCGACCGATCCGGACGAACGCGGCATCGCGCCGCGCTGGGCTTGGGCGTGGCCGGTGAACCGGCGGATCCTGTACAACCGCGCTTCGTCCGACCCGAACGGCAATCCGTGGAACGCCGAGAACCGGCTGGTCTGGTGGAACGGCAAGCAATGGGTCGGCTACGACGTGCCGGACTACGCTCCGACCGTCTCGCCCGCACAGGGCGTGGGCCCGTTCATCATGAACCAGGAGGGCGTGGCGCGCCTGTACGTGCGCCGACTGATGGGCGACGGGCCGTTTCCGTCGCACTACGAGCCGTTCGAATCACCGCAGGCGAACCTTGTTGCACCGAAGCTCCGGGGTGCTCCGGCCGCGCGCATCTTCAAGGACGACCTGGAGCAACTCGGTCTCCCGAGCAGCTTCCCCTACGTGGCGACGAGCTACCGCCTCACCGAGCACTTCCACTACTGGACCAAGCACGCTGAAATCAACGCGATCCTGCAGCCACAGCAGTTCGTCGAGATCGGCGAGGCGCTGGCCCGCGAGAAAGGCATCGCCGACGGCGCCTGGGTCCGTGTTTGGAGCGCGCGCGGCGAGCTCAAGGCGCGGGCGAGCGTCAACAAGCGGATCCGGCCGCTGATATGCGACGGCAAGCCCGTGCACGTGGTCGGGATTCCGCATCACTGGGGCTTCGTGGGCCAGACGAAGAAGGGCTGGAGCCCCAACTCGCTGACGCCCGTGGTGGGCGACGCCAACACGCAGACGCCCGAGTTCAAGGCGTGGCTGGTCAACGTCGAACTGACGACCCCGCCCCCGCCATCGCCGCAGGAAGCGGTGAGCTGAGAGGGGGAGCGCCATGACCGTCCAGACCAACAACTACCCGTCGCTCGACATCATCCGTCGCTCGGCGACGAACTCGGCGCCGCCCCAGATCCGCACCGAGATGGAGGTCGCGAAGCTCATCGACGTCACGCGCTGCGTCGGCTGCAAGGCCTGCCAGTCGGCGTGCGACGAGTGGAACGACCTGCGCCAGAAGCCCGGCACGTTCGACGGCTCGATCCAGAATCCGCCCGACCTCGATGCCAAGACGTGGACGCTGATGCGGTTCACCGAGCACGAGACCGAGGGCGGCGACCTGGAGTGGCTGATCCGCAAGGACGGCTGCATGCACTGCAGCGATCCGGGCTGCCTGAAGGCCTGCCCGTCGCCCGGTGCGATCGTGCAGTACGCGAACGGCATCGTCGACTTCAACGAAGGCGAGTGCATTTCCTGCGGCTATTGCGTGAAGGGCTGCCCGTTCAACATCCCGCGCTACGCCGAGGTCGACAGGAAGGCGTACAAGTGCACGCTGTGCTCGGACCGCGTCTCGGTCGGCCTCGAGCCGGCCTGCGCGAAGGCGTGCCCCACGGGGGCGATCATGTTCGGCAGCAAGGCCGGCATGATCGAGCAGGCGGCCGACCGCATCGAGGAGCTGAAGGAGCGCGGGTTCCAGAACGCCGGCCTGTACGATCCGCCCGGCGTCGGCGGCACGCACGTCATGTACGTGCTGCATCACGCCGACCAGCCGGAGCTGTATCAGGGCCTGCCGAAGGATCCGCGCATCAGCCCGCTCGTCAACGTCTGGAAGGGCAGCGCGAAGGTGTTCGGCTGGGCGATGATGGGCCTCGCCGCCATCGGCACGTTCGTGCACTACATCACGGTCGGGCGCGACGAGGTGGAGGAGGACGCCGAAGACGCGGCGCTGCGGATGGAGGCCGAAACGAAGGCCCGCGCCTCCGAGAGGAGGGCATAGTCATGGATGCGACGACCGAGCGCCACCAGCGCGTTTATGTGTATCGCTACGGTCCGCTGCAGCGTCTGAACCACTGGCTGACGGCGACGCTGTTCATACTGCTCGCGGCCAGCGGCCTGTCGATGTGGTATCCGTCGCTGTTCTGGCTGTCGTGGATCTTCAACGGGGGCGAGGCGGCGCGCTGGGTGCACCCGTATCTGGGCTGCGCGCTGGTGCTCAGCTTCTTCCTGCTCGCCGTCCAGTTCGTCAGCAACAACGTGCCGAACGGGGACGACGTGCGGTGGATGCGGAAGATCCGCACCGTCATGGCCAACCGGCATGACGACCTGCCCGATCTCGGCAAGTACAACGCCGGGCAGAAGATCGTCTATTGGGGCCAGGTGACGATGATCCCGATCATGTTCGTCACCGGGCTGATGATCTGGCAGGTGTATTTCGGCGGTTGGCTGTCGATCGAGGGACAGCGGATCGCCATCCTGCTCCACTCGCTCGCGGCGGTGATCGCGATCACGATCATCATCGTGCATGTCTACGCCGCGTTCTGGGTCGTGGGCACCGGCCGGGCGATGATTCGCGGCACGGTGACCGGCGGCTGGGCCTACACGCATCACCGCCGCTGGTATCGCGAAAGCCTGGAGAAAGGCCTGACCCGCACGGGCCCTGCCATGCACGGTGATGACTGACCGCAAGCAGGACCGCCCGCAAGACACTGGCAGCCGGTTCGATCAGGTCAGCCGGGGTGGCATCGGCGAGCCGGACTTTGCCCGGCTGCCCGATCCAAGCCGGCTGTTCGCGACGCGCGCGGCGCGGTTCGCCGCGCTGGCGGCGGACAATGCGCTGGGTCCGTATCTGACGTTCCTCGTCCGGATCGCGGACGCACAGCACCGCGCGGTCGGCGCGCTGCCGCCGTTGCCGCCGCCCGACCAGGACCGCATCGCCCAGCGCCTGTCGCACGGCATGCCGCTGCTGTCGAAGGACGACCTGGCCGGGGATGACGATTTCGCGCGCGCGCTCGACTGGGTCTGCCACGCGCTCTACGTGTCGGCGGCACCCGAGCCGGCGGTCGCCGCGCTGTCGCGTCTCGCCGAGATGCCCTGGCCCGAGCGCCTGACGCTGGCGAACGCGGCCTTCGACGGCAGCTATCCGGCCGAGCAGTTGGGCGAGTGCCTGTACGTGGCTGCTGCGCTGCAAGTGCATCTCGCGCGGCGCGCGGCCCAGCTCGACCAGGCGTCGCTGCGGCCGCTCGAAGCCGCCGTGTGTCCGGCCTGCGGCAGCATGCCTGTGGCGAGCGTCGTCGTCGGCTGGGCGAAGGCGGACAACGCCCGCTACTGCGCCTGCGCGCTTTGCGGCACGATGTGGAACTACGTGCGCATCAAGTGCACGTCCTGCGAGTCGACGGCCGACCTGACCTATTACACGATCGAGGAACAGTCGAAGGATCACGCCGTCGAGGCGTGCGGGATCTGCAGGACCTACATCAAGCATCTGCACCAGGAACGCGACACCAGGATCGAGCCGCTGGCCGACGACATCGGATCGTTCGGCCTCGACCTGCTCGTCCGCGAAAAGGGTTTCGAGCGCGGGGCGGTGAACCCGTTCATGGTGACGCCGTAGGTCGTCGCAGCGCGAACACGGGAGCAGTCCCGGTCTTCGATCAGTGCGGCGGCGCGAAGATGAAGTCGTTGTAGGTCAGCTGTGACTGCGACTGCCCGCTGCCGCCAATCTGGAATGCCCCACCGTCGATCTGCGCCACGACCTGGAAGCCGTTCACTGTCCCCGTCGGGGAGACTTCCAGGAAGCCGGTCAACGCGGTCGGGCCAAGCGGCACGACTTTCACATACTGTGCGAGATCACCCGGCGTGACGTTCGCGCCCACCAACAGGGCCGCGAGGTTGATCTTGTCCTGACCCGGCTGGAAGTCCGTGATCCGGCTATACGTCGGCGACAGGTGCGTGAACACGAACGTGTCGTTTCCCGGCCCGCCGGTCAGCACGTCCGCACCCAGGCCCGCGACCAGCACGGCGTTGCCGTCCCCGCCGTCGAGCACATCGTTGCCGCTGCCGCCGATCAGGGTGTCGTTGCCCGGCCCGCCGAGCAGGACATTGTTGCCGCTCCAGGCGACCAGCGCGTCGTTGCCGCTGCCCGCGACGAGCGTGTCATTGCCGCTGCCGCCGACCAGCAGGTCGGTGCCGCCCTGGCCGATCAGAGTCTCGCCCTGCGCATTCGCCAGCAGCACGCCGCCTGTCAGCGGCGCGAGCAGGATCGCGCCCTGACTGTCGCCCGGACCGGCAGTCTGGACGCTCGACCCCAGCTGCGATGCGCTCGCGACCCCGTTGAGGATGACGGTCTGTGCGGATCCGCCGGTGCCGAGCGTGATCGTCAGATCGCCGTGCCCGTCGGTGCCATAGCGCTGCTGTCCGGAAACGCCGGCCAGCACCAGCCGATCGCGGCCGGCGTTGAAGTTGGTGATTGTTGTGACGGCGCCGGACGCGCGCTGGATCACGAAACGGTCCGCTCCGGACCCGCCCGTGAGCGTGTCGGCCCCGCTGCCGGCCACCAGCGTGACCTCGCCGGTGCCGGCATTGAGCGAGTCCGCGCCGCCGCCGGCGACGAGGTAGTCGGTGCCGGTCCCGCCCGACAGCGTCGCGTGGCCGCTCCCCGCGATCAGGATGTCGTTGCCGCTGCCGCCATCGAGCACGTCGGTGCCCTTGCCGCCGAGCAGCAGGTCGTTGCCGCTTCCCCCCGTGACCGTCGTGTTGCCGTCGCCCGCACCGAGGATGTCGTTCCCCGATCCGCCGACCACGGAGGTGAAGCTCAGCTTCGACACCTCCTGCTCGACGCTCACCAGCCCGTAAGGGGCGGGCTCGACGCTGCCGTCAGGCTTCTGGATGACGCCGGCGGTGCCCACCGCCGGGCCGTTCGGGCGCGTGTCGATCACCGATCCGGTGAATGCGGACAGATCCAGCGTCGAGAACTGCGACAAGTTCTGCGTCAACGCGCCCAGCACGTCCTGCGTGAAGTTGGACGGGTTCAGCAGCACGGAGAGGAACTCGGCGAACGGCAACGCCGGGCCTTCCGCATTGGCCGCCGCCGACACCGCGAGCTTGCCCGTCGTGTCGTCGGTGACCGTCGCGGACAGGAACTGCACCGGATAGTGGCCGGCCGTCGCCGGCGTGAGTGCCGCGATGATCGTGGAAAGCGTGTCCGGCACGATCGAGGCGAAGTTGCCGGTGAAATCGAACGTGTAGTCGAACTGCCCCGCCGGCAGTCCGAACAGCGAACTGTCCAGCGTGAAGCTGAGCGAGGTCGGCGTAACCTGCAGACCGAGCGGCCCGAGCAGAAGCCCGGCGATGTAGGAGGTCGATAGCCCCGCCAGGCTGGGATAGGCGGGAAACCCGGCGAGGCCAGGACCGAGCTGAATCGTTGCCAACGTCGTCGTGCCCCATTCTGGTGCGCCGGCACTGCGGGTGACGGCCGGGCTCGCGACAGCCGGCCGTCATCGATCGCAGACGTCCCGCAGGATCCGGCGCGGCAGATGAAGATTTGGTAAAGAGACGAGGGACGCGACCCGGAACGGGTCAGGCGGTTGCCCGGTCGGAGGGCGACACCGCTTCAGCGGCGTCCATAGACGCCTACGAGTTCGGCTGTCGCGACGGCGTGCGCCGCGGCCGCGGCTTCGACATCGCGGCACTGTCGGCGGGCGCCGACCTGCAGGCGCTCGGCGTCCACGGCATACAGCCGGAACACGTAGCGATGCGTCGCTCCGGGTGGCGGGCAGGGGCCGCTGTAGCCGCGGCGCCCGAAGTCGTTGGTCGCCTGCTGCGGCCAGGGACCGACCGCCGGCCAATGCTCGTCGAGCGCCTGCGTGGCGTGCGGGATGTCGTAGATCGCCCAGTGATAGAACGTGCCGCCCGGAGCGTCCGGATCGGAGCAGACGAGCACAAAGCTCCTCACCGCCGCGGGCGGATCGGTCCAGGCAAGCGGCGGCGGAACGTCGGCCCCGTCGCAGGTGAAGCGCACCGGCACCTGTCCGCCGGGCGCGAACGCGGCGCTGGTCAGACGCATGCGACGATGCCCCCTGTTTTCTTGAGGGACCATAGACCTGCGGGCCGTCCTCGCGTAGCCATGCCACGGTTGCCAAGGGTGACGGACCAGGATGGACATCTACGACATTTCGGCACGGCGCAACGCGGGCGAGGAGCAGTCGCTGGGCGACTATCGCGGGCAGGTGCTGCTGATCGTCAATACGGCCTCGCGATGCGGCTTCACGCCGCAATACAAGGGCCTGCAGGCGCTGCAGGACCGGTTCGGCGCACGCGGCTTCTCGGTGCTCGCCTTTCCGTGCGACCAGTTCGCCCACCAGGAGCCGGGCAGCGACGAACAGATCCGCGACTTCTGCGAGACGACCTACCACACGACGTTCCCGCTGTTCGCCAAGGTCGACGTCAACGGCCCCGGCGCCCATCCGCTGTTCGCCTGGCTCAAGGAGCGCAAGGGCGGCCTGCTCGGCAGCGCGATCAAGTGGAACTTCACCAAGTTCCTCGTCGGCCGCGACGGCAGCGTGCTCGACCGCTACCCGCCGACCACCTCGCCCGAGTCCATCGCGCCACGGATCGAGACGGCGCTCGCGGCCGAGTAGCGCCGTCTCCGCCAGACACCGTGATCCGCCGGCTCTTCGCCTTCCTGGTCTGTGTCAGGCTGGTCGGGTGCGTTTGGCCCGGCGCCGCCGTCGCCGATCCGGCGCCGGGCCGGCGCATCGCGCTCGTCATCGGCAACGCTGCGTACCGCAACGTGCCGCGGCTGGCCAATCCCGACAACGACGCACGCAGCATCGCCGCCGCGCTCGCGTCGCTCGGGTTCACGCTGATCGGCGGCGGCGCGCAGCTCGACCTCGACAAGCCGGGCCTGGAAGGCGCGATCCGTGCGTTCGGCGACGCGCTCAAGGAAGGCGATGTCGGGCTGTTCTATTACGCGGGGCACGGCTTGCAGGTGCACGGCGAAAACTATCTCGTGCCAGTCGACGCCAATCCGACGCGCGAGGCTGACATCGATTTCGAGCTGGTCGACGCCAACCTCGTGCTGCGCCAGATGGAGGACTCGAAGACCAAGCTCAACATCATGATCCTGGATGCCTGCCGCAACAATCCGTTCGGCGGGCGCGGGCTCGGGCGCGCCATCGCCACCGGACTGGCGCAGATGCAGGCGCCCGAGGGGACGATCATTTCCTACGCAACCCAGCCGGGCAACGTCGCCGAGGACGGCACCGGCGAGCACAGCCCCTTCGCCACAGCCATCACCGCGACACTGGCGACTCCCGGATTGCCGGTGCTGGAGACGTTCAACCGCATCGGCGTGACGGTGAAGCACGAAACCGGCGGACGCCAGCAGCCCTGGGTTTCCAACTCGCCGATCGAAGGCGACTTCTATTTCGCGACGGGTGCAAGCGGAGCCGCGTCGATGACGCCCGCGCCTCCGCCGCTCGCGCCGGCAGCACCGTCCGCGCCGCCGTCGACGGCGCGGGCACCGGGACCGTTGGCGCTGACCCAGCCTCTGGCGCCGCCGCAGCAGCCGGAGCAAGCCTCGCCCGCGCAGTACATGGTCGGGCGCTGGCGTATTCCCGACGGACGCGCCTGCACGCGGCTGTTCGGCACGGTCAGCGTCAGCGACGACAAGATCATCTTCGAATGGCACCTGCCGGGCGGCCGCCTCAACGTCGCCGTCGAGCGGATCGACCGGATCGAAGGCAACACGATCATCACGACGGTGCTGAGCGACGTGGGCACCCCGAACAGCGAAGCGGGACAGCTTGTGCGCTACACGATCGCGCCCGACCACTGGATCTCGGAGAACCTGCTGACGCACGAACGCACGATGCACCTGCGTTGCTGAGCCGCCGGGTGCTTCTCGCTGCTGTCCTGAGCGGAACCGCGCGGGTTGCGTCCGGCGCCGCTCCCGCGCTGCTCGATGAGCTGGTTGTCTCCCGCGGTGTCCTGACGGCAGGCGAGCTGCGGTTGCGCTGCGCCGTCGGCCGCGGCGGCGTCCGGCGCGACAAGGTGGAGGGCGACGGCGCCACGCCGGCCGGGCGGTTCGCCCTGCGCCTTGTGCTGTTCCGCCCCGACCGCGTGGCCGGCGTGGAAACCGCGCTGCCTGCGCGTGCGCTGTCGCCCGCCGACGGCTGGTGCGACGACGCGGCGGCCCCTCGCTACAACACGCTCATCACGCTGCCGTCCTCCGCGCATCACGAGGAGCTGTGGCGGGCCGACCACCTGTACGACGTGATCGCGGTCATCGGCTACAACGACGCGCCGGTGATCGCTGGCAAGGGCAGTGCGATCTTCTTGCACGTAGCGAGCCCCGACTTCGCCGCCACCGACGGCTGCGTGGCGCTCGCGCTGCCGGCGCTGCTGACGGTCCTGCGCCGCTGCGGTCCGATGACGGCGATCAAGGTCGAGGCCTGATCCTGCGCATACCCGCACCTTGCCGGCCCGCACGGTTTCGGTAGCCTGAGCTGGTGAGCATGATCCGAACAGACGTGGCGGTGGTCGGGTTCGGAGCCATGGGGGCCGCGACGCTGTACCAGCTCGCACGCCGCGGCGTGGCGGCGGTCGGCATCGACCGCTACGATCCGCCCCACAGCATGGGCTCCAGCCACGGCGAGACACGCGTCACGCGATGCGCCGTGGGCGAGGGCGACCATTACGTGCCCCTGGTGCAGCGTTCGCACGCAATCTGGCGCGAGCTGGAAGCCGAGACCGGCGAGGCGTTGCTGGAGATCTGCGGCCTGCTGATGATGGCGCCGGTCGGCGTGCGCACCGGCCACCACGGCAAGACCGACTTCCTCCGCCGCACGATCGACGTCGCGCGCCGCCACGCGATCCCGCACGAGCTGCTCGACGCCGCGTCCATCGCCGCGCGCTTCCCCGCCTTCGGCCTGAGCGGCAACGAGGAAGGCTATTTCGAACCCGGCGGCGGGTTCGTGCGTCCGGAGCGGTGCATCGCCGCACAGCTCCGCCGGGCACGCGACCTCGGCGCCGCGATCCGTACCGGCTGCGCCGTGCAGTCGATCGACCGGCACGGCGACCTCGTGCACATCGAGACCGGCGCGGACACGATCGCGGCAGACCGCGTCGTCGTCTCCGCGGGCGCCTGGGCAGGCAAGCTGCTGCGCGGACCGTTCGACCGCACGCTGGTTCCGTACCGGCAGGTGTTGCACTGGTTCCCGCTCGACAACGAGGCGGCGTTCCATCCCGGCTCGACACCGGCCTATATCTGGATGCACGGCGCGCAGCCGGAAGACTACTTCTACGGCTTCCCCGCGCAGCCCGGCTCGGGCGAGGTCAAGGTCGCCAGCGAGCAGTACGGCCAGGCGTGCGACCCCGACACGTTCGATCGCGAGGTGCCGCAATCGGAAAGTGCCGCGATGTTCGCCGAGCACATCGCCGGCCGCCTGCGCGGCGCCCGCGCGGCGCCTGCGCGCGCCGCCGCGTGCCTCTACACGGTGACGCAGGGCTCCGCCTTCGTCATCGACCGCCATCCGGAGGACGACCGCATCGTCGTCGTCTCGGCCTGCTCCGGGCATGGGTTCAAGCATTCCGCCGGCATCGGCGAGGCCGTCGCACAGCTGGTCTGCGACGGGCGCGGCGACGTCGACCTGTCGCCGTTCCGCCTCGACCGGCTGCACGCGGCGCAACAAGCCTGAGGGGGACGCGAACATGAACGTATCGAGGCGCGCGGCGATCGCGGGGCTGGTGGCGGCAGCGGCGATGCCCGCGCTCGCGGAGGGCGAGGACACGCTTGCGGCGATCAAGGCCAAGGGCAAGCTCACGGTCGGCTGCAAGAACGACTACCGCCCGTACGGCTTCCTCGATCCGTCCGGCCAGATCGTTGGGCTGGAGATCGACCTCGCCAAGGAGGTCGCCGCCCGCATCGGCGTGCAACTCGACCTCGTGCCGGTGATCGCCGCGAACCGCATGGAGTTCCTCAACCAGGGCCGGATCGACATGATCCTGGCGACGATGGGCGACACGCCGGAGCGGCGGAAGATCGTCGGCATGGTCGAGCCGGACTACTACGCGGGCGCGACCAACATCCTCGCGCCGAAATCCGCCGGCTTCAAAACGTGGGAACAGCTGCGCGGCCGCAAGGTGTGCGCGGTGCAGGGTGCGTATTACAACCGCCGTGTCGCTCAGCTCTACGGGCCGGACCTGCAGATCTTTCCGGCCGTCCCGGATGCGCTGAACGCGCTTGCGGGCGGCAACTGCGTGGCGTTCCTGTTCGACAACACGCTGATCATCTCCACGCTCAGCGGCGACCCGGCGAAGTGGGGCAGCTACGAAATGCCGCTGCCGTCCGAGGACCCGCAGAAATGGGCGATCGGCGTCAGGCTCGCGGATCTGCACGCGCCGTTCGGCCAGAAGCTGTCGGAGATGTGCACCGAGTGGCTGAAGAGCGGCCACATCCTCGACCTCGAGGCGAAGTGGGGCATCGCGCCGTCGCCCTATCTGATCGACATGAAGAAGCAGCTCGCCTGACCACGGACGGTGGGGATCGAGTCGTTCTTCCGCTGGCTCGCCGACACCCAGGGCATCAATGTCTCCGTCGTCTACGACGCGTATGACCGCGCGCACTTCCTGTACGGATTGTGGACGACCGCGTGGCTGTCCATCGTCGCGGGCGCGCTGTCGATCGTCATCGGGCTCATCGGCACGGCACTGCTGACCGCGCCCGTCCGCCCGCTGCGCTGGGCGTCGCGCGCGTATGTGGAGGCGTTCCGCAACACACCGCCGCTCGTGCAGCTGCTGTTCTTCTACTTCGCCGTCGGCGGCCTGCTGCCGACGGTGCGCGACAGCTATGGCGCATCGGTGCCGCTGGTATCGAACGCCGGCTGGGCGGTCGTCTCGTTCAGCCTGTTCGCTGGCGCGTTCAACGTCGAGATCTTCCGCTCCGGCCTCGAAGCTGTGCCGCGCGCCACCGAAGAAGCGGCCGAGGCGCTCGGCTACACCCGCCTGCAGGCGCTGCGCCATGTGGCGCTGCCCCTGGCGCTGCGCGTGTGCCTGCCCGCGCTTGGCAACAACCTCGTCAATCTCGTCAAGACGACCAGCCTCGCCTACGCCATCGCCGTGCCGGAGCTGCTGTACGCCTCGTCGGAGATCTGGGGCGAGAGCATGAACGTGCGCGAGACGATGAACGCGATGCTGCTCGCCTACATCCTGCTGATCGCGCTGCTGGTCTGGGCGCTGCACCGGTTTGAGCGCGCGTTGCGCATCCCTGGCTGGTCGCCGTGATCGGCGGCGCCGTCACGCACTCCCTCGGCAAGCCGTGGCTGCTGCTGGCAGCCCTCGTCGGCCTCGCGGCCACGGCCGCGGCCGCGCCTTCCGGAGGCTCGGCGCAGGCGGGCACCGTCGCCGTGCTGCTCAAATGGCTGCCGCTGGTGTTCACCGGCTTCCTGTTCAACGTGCTGGTGGGCGTGCTCGCGATGGCATTCGGCACGCTCGCCGGGCTGCCGCTGGGCTTGACCCAGCTCGCCTCGATCCGTCCGGTACGCGCGACCGGGTGGCTGGTGATCCAGCTGCTGCGCAACGCGCCGTGGCTGGTGCTGCTGTTCTACGTGATGTTCCTGCTGCCGTTCGAACTGCATATCGGCGGCTGGACCATCCCGCTGCCGGCCTGGGTGAAGGCGGTGCTCGGCCTCGCTCTGCCGGTTTCCGCCAACGTCGCCGAGATCGTCCGCGGCGGCCTGCAATCGATCCCCGTGCTGCAGTGGGAGAGTGCGGAGAGCCTCGCATTCTCGCGGACGCAGGTGCTGCTGATGGTGATCCTGCCGCAGGCGTTCCGGCGCATGCTGCCGCCATGGATGAACCTGTATGCGATCCTGGCGATGGCGACGACGCTGATCTCCGTCGTCGGCATCCAGGACGGGCTCGCCATCGTGCGCAGCGCCGTCACCGCCGAAGGCCGGCCCGCCCTGATGATGCCGTTCTACCTGCTGCTGCTGTCGCTGTTCTTCGCCTACACCTATCCGATCGCGCGGCTGACCGGCGTGCTGGAACGCCGGCTGCATGCCGGATGACGCACGCGCTCGGTGCGCCGATCGTGGAACTGCGCGGCGTCGAGAAAAGCTTCGGCGCCGCCCCGGTGCTGCGCGGCATCTCGCTCGCGGTCGCGCGCAGCGAAACCGCCTGCATCATCGGCCCGTCCGGATCGGGCAAGAGCACGCTGGTGCGCTGCATCAACGCGCTGGTGCCGATCGACGCCGGCTCCATCGTGGTCAACGGGCGCGAGGTCGCCGACGCGAAGCTCGACAAGCTGGCGCTGCGCCGCGATGTCGGCATCGTGTTTTAGCAGTACAACCTGTTCCCGCACCGCACGGTGCTGCAGAACGTGGTGATGGCGCAGGTGCATGTTCTGCGTCGGCCCCGCGCGGAGGCGGAGGCCAAGGCCCGCGCGCTGCTGGCGAAGGTGCGGCTCGGCGACAAGCTCGCCGCCTATCCCGGCGAACTGTCCGGCGGCCAGCAGCAGCGCGTCGCCATCGCGCGTTCGCTGGCGATGGACCCGAAGGTGATGCTGTTCGACGAGGTGACGGCCGCGCTTGATCCCGAGACGAAGAAGGAGGTGCTGGTGGCGATCCAGGACCTCGCGGCCGAGGGCATGACGTGCATCCTGGTCACGCACGAGATGGCCTTCGCGCGCCGCATCGCCGACACGGTGTATTTCCTCGACCACGGCGTCATCGTCGAGCGCGGCCCGCCCGCGCAGGTGCTCGGCGCGCCGACCGAACCGCGCACGCGCGCCTTCCTGGAGCAGGTGCTGTGACAATCGATCCCGCCTCCGTCGCCGGCAAGACCCTCGACGTCGCGGAGCGCACCGACGTCCTCGTCGTCGGCGCCGGGGGCGCCGGCATCGCCGCGGCGCTGGACGCGCGCCGGCAAGGTGCCGCGGTGGTGCTGGTCGACGAAAATCCCGTTCCGGCCGAAACGATGGGCGACGACATCCCGATGCTGTGGGGCGGGGCCGCGTCCGGTGCCGCGCGCAACCGCACCGCCATGACCGAGGCGCTGCTCGCCGCACGCCCGGGCCTGGCCACGGCGGTCGAGGCCGGGGTGGACGTGCGGCTCGGCACGTCGTGCTGGGGCCTGTACGCGAACGGGCCGTCGGTCGGCTGGCTGCCCGGCCCCATCGCCGGCCTGGCGGACGAAACCCGCGCGTGGCTGCTCGGCGTCGGGCGCGTGGTGGTCGCCGCCGGATGCCGCGACATGGGCGTCGCCTTCGCCGGCTGGGACCTGCCCGGCGTCGCCGGCGTGCAGGCGGCCGCGTCGCTCGCCGCGCTCGGCGCCTTCGCGCCGCGCCGCGCGGTGCTGCTGGGCACGTCGGACGCCGCACTCGCAGCCGCCGACATCCTGATCGCAGCCGGCGTGACCATCGTCGCCGTGGTCGAGGTCGCGGCACCGCTCGCGGACGCCGGGCGGCTCGGCGCGCCGGTGCTGTGCGGCCATCGCGTGGTCCGTGCCGAGGGCGGGATCGACGGCGTCACCGCCCTGGTCGTTGCATCCGCAACCGGCGAGCGGCGCCTGGCCTGCGACGCCGTGCTGCTCGGCATCGGCACGGTGCCCGTGATCGAGCTGCTCGACGCCGCCGGCTGCCGCATCGTCTTCGATCCCGGTCGCGGCCACGTCCCGCTGCTGGATGCGGCAGGCCGCACCAGCCTGCCGTTCGTCTCCGCCGTCGGCGGCTGCGCCGGCGACTTCCCCGCGCAGCCCGACATCGCCGCGTATCGCATGGCATGGGTCGAGGCCCTGGTCCTCGACGGCGCGGACGACGTGCATGTCTGCCGCTGCGAGGACGTCACCGCGCGCGACATCCTTCACCTGCGCCCGCCGCGCTACCTGCACGCGCCGCCGTCGCGCCGCAACGATGCCAGCCTGCGCGCGCTGCTCGGCGAAGGGCCGCCCAACCCCGACCAGGTCAAGCGCCTCACGCGAGCCGGCATGGGCGTCTGCCAAGGCCGGCGTTGCCGCGAACAGGTCGCGTGCCTGCTCGCCCTCGGGACCGGCGAGCCGCTGGCGTCCGTGCCTCTGGCGACCCACCGCGCACCGGTGCGTCCGCTGCCGCTGCGCCTTGCGCAAGCCGTCGCGGAACCGCCGGACATGCGCCGCCACTGGGACACATGGTTCGGCATGTATGCGCAATACGTGCCGTACTGGGACGTCGCACCGACCTACACGGCCGCGACCCGCCCGCGCGATCCGGACGACGTCGGATGACCGGTGCATCGGTCATCGTCGTCGGCGGAGGTGCGAGCGGCCTGTCCTCCGCATGGTGGCTCGCGCGCGAAGGCGCCGACGTGCTCGTCATCGAGCGCGGGCTCGTCGGCTGGGAGGCCTCGGGCCGCAACGGCGGCGGCTGCTCGCACCACTTCAGCCCGCTGTTCGCCGAGGAGCAGCGGCTGTGGCCGCAGATGGACGCGCTGCTCGGCTACCCCACCGAGTTCCAGCCCCACCGCATCCGCATCGCGCTGACCGAGCGGCAGATGCGGCTGTACGGCCGCGCGGCTGCCAACGCCGCCCGCCAGGGCTTCGCCTCGGACGTGCTGGATGCCGCCGTCGTGCGCGCGGCGGTACCGCTGGCGGGCGATGCTACTGTCGGCGGCTATCACTACCGCTTCGGCGGCCACGCCAACCCGCATCGCACAGTGCAGGCCTATGCCTGGGCGATGCAAGATCTCGGCGGCCGTCTGATGCAGCACACGCAGGTGCTCGGCTTCGAGCACCGCGCCGGGCGCATCACCGCCGTCCACACGGCCCGCGGCCGTTTCGGATGTGACCATGTCGTGCTGGCGGCCGGCCCCGCGACCGCGCGGCTGGCGCGGCTGCTGGACGTGCATGTGCCGATGCTGCCGGCCCGCGCCGAGATGATCGTCACCGAACCGCTGCCGCTGCTGCCGTTGGGCGGCGTGGACGGCAACGGGCTCTACGGCCGGCAGACCCTGCGCGGCGACCTCGCCTATGGCGGCGGCCCGCACGAATGGCTGGCCGACGGCGACGCGCCGCTGCCGAATGCCGGCACGCCGCTCGCGTTGCACATCGCCGCGCGCCTCGCCGAGCTGTTCCCCCGCGCCGCCCACGCCCGCGTCATCCGCAGCTGGGCCGGCATCGTCGAGAACACCCCCGACGGGCGCCCCGTGATCGAGCGCCTGTCCGACCCAGCCAACGTCGTGCTGGTCACCCTGTCCAGCATCGGCTTCGGCCTGTCGCCCGCGACCGGACACGCCGTGCAGCAACTGGTGATGCACGGCGCTTGCACGTTCGCCGACCTCAGCTCGCTGTCGTTGCGGCGATTTGCCGGCCTGGAGCCCGACTGGGCCCGCCTTCAAGGCTGGGAGGTGCGGTAGATCCGCCGCGCGGTATCGCAGAAGAACGCCGCCTGCTCCTCGCGCGTGTAGCGGGCGAGGATCCGCCGCATGCCCAGCATGATCTCGTCGAAGCGCGCGCACAGGCTGTCGACCGGAAAGTTGCTGCCGAACACAAGCGTCTCCCCCTTCGAGGGTTTGGCGGCCCGTCCCGTTCTACATGAAAACCAGCTATCCGCTGGATCGGCCGGCCGGCCGCGTCAGCCCGCCATGCGGGCGGCCAGCAGCAGAGCAGCCCGGCTCGCGCCAAGATTGGCGATGCCCTTGCCCGCGATGTCGTAGGCCGAGCCGTGCGCCGGCGTGCAGATCGGGAACGGGAACCCGGCCAGCAGCGTCACGCCGTGGTCGAAGCCGAGCAGCTTCATCGCGATCTGCCCCTGGTCGTGGTACATCGTCAGCACGGCGTCGAAATCGCCGCGCTTGGCGCGCAGGAACACCGTGTCGGGCGGGAAGGGGCCGTCGGCTTCGATGCCCTCGGCGATTGCGTCCCGCACCGCCGGCAGGATCTCCGCTTCGTCCTCGTGACCGAAATTGCCGCCGTCGCCGGCATGCGGATTGAGGCCGGCCACCGCGATCCGGGGCTTGGCGATACCGCTGCCGCGCAACATCGTGTCGGTCAGGCGGATGCGGCGCAGCACCGCATCCCGCTTGATCAGCGCCGCCACGGCCGACAGCGGCACATGCGACGTCACGCGCGCGTTCCACAGGCCTTCGAGGATGTTGAACTCGCTCGCCTCGACGTCGATGCCGAGCACGCCTTCGGTGTAGCTGATCTCATCGTCGTAGGGCGGGTGCGCCATGCGGTTCGCAGCCTTGTTGAACGGCGTGAAGCACACCGCACCGGCGCGCCCCGACGCCGCGAGCTTCAGGCAGGTCCTGTAGTTCGCCAGCGCAAACGCCCCGCCTTCGCGCGACGCGACGCCGACCTTGATGCTGTCCGGATCGAGGTGGCCGAGATCGACGAAATACGTCGCCGCGGGTGCGGCCTGATCGTCCCGCGCGGTCGGCAGATCGGGCGAGACGCCGGCGATGCCGCACGCGCGATCGAACACTCTTCGGTCGCCGACGATGATCAGCTCGGCCGCACCACGCACCGCAGCATCGGCCGCAAGCTTGGCCGCAAGCTCCGGTCCGATGCCGGCCGGGTCGCCGATGGCCAGAGCGAGGACGGTTTTCGAACCCGATGATGCGGATCCTGCCACTGCCGTTCCTCCCTTGGCTGCCGGACCGTAGCACCCGGAAGCAGTTGCCAACAATGCGACTTGCTTATGGCCGCGCCCGTCGGACGGGCCGCTTCGTTTCCGCGGCAACCAGACGCCGCTTCGCCGGTCCGTCGATCAGGCGCAGCAGCATTTCGGCAGCGCGGC
>DATEQV010000193.1:0-7138 GCA_035272265.1 Acidisphaera sp.
CGGTCGAGCAGATGGCCGCGATCGGGCTGCAACGCAACGAACACGCCCTCCGACTCGAATCCTCGTACGGCGATGTCGCCATCCGGCTCGCCCCATGCCGCCAGAACGCGGGCACGCGCGGCGTCCGGTAGTGTCGCGAACACCCGCTCGTACTCGACACGCGACAGAATAGCGCGGGTGTTCAAGCGCACGTCCGACAGGTCGCCCGCGTGGTAGCCTGCGTCGGCAAGTGTGCGGCCGATTTCCCCGACGCTGGCGAAACTGTCGAGGCCGATCGCGTGGCCTTCCTGGCCGCCGCCCGGATAGTTCGACAGCAGCAGCGCGACGCGGCGCTGCGCGCGTGGCGTCGCCGCAAGGCGCGCCCAGCCGGCCGCCCTGTCAGCCGCCAGCGCGGTGCCGTCCCGGTCCGGACGGTGCATCACCTGCGCGAAGTCCAGGCCCGCAACAGGTGTCGCTTCGGCCTTGAACGAAATCGCCCCGGTCAGCAGGCGTCCGTCCAGCTCCGGCAGCACGACCTGCATCGCCAGATCGGTCTGCGACAGGCCGCGCGCACTCGCCTGCCACGCCGCGCGATCGCTGCCGGCGAACACCACCTGCAGCACCGGCGCACCGGCCATCCGCAACGCGGCGGCGCCGGCGGAGAAGGCGGTGGCGTTCAGCACCACCGAGGGCCATTCCCGCAGCAAATCGGCAATCGTTGCCGCCGAAACCGGATCCTTCAGGCTGGCGACGAAAAAGGCGCGCACGCCGAGGCCTCGCACGGCCAGTGCCTCGGCCAGCGCCGTGATCGGTGCCACGTCGCCGGCCAGCAGATGCGAGCGGTAGAACACGATCGCCGTCCGCCCCGCCTCGCCGTCTTGTGGGACACCCAGCGGCCACTCCCCCGCCTGCGGCAACGGCGCGGGTGGCGCGGGCTCGCATGCCGCCACCCCGGCCAATGTCGCGGCCAGGCGCAGCGCGTTGGCGACATTGTCCGGCCCGCCATACGCGAAATACGCATCGAGCGACGCGAGCGTGCCCGGCGGCACCGTCGACAGCACGGCAAGCCGGGCATCGTCGCGTGCGTCCCCCGGCAGAAGCGCCAGCGGTATGCCGTGCGCGCGGCACACCTGCGCGAACTCCTCGGCGCCGTAGCGGAAATAGTCCAGCCCGCCGAGCACCCGCGCAATCACGCATTTCGCGCGCGCGATGGTCTGTTCGGCGTAGAGATCGACCGACATCGGATGGCGCAGCCGCGCGAGGTTGGCGAGCCGCAGGCTGGGACGGTCGTCGCGCATGCCCGCCCAGGCCGCCGCCGCCGCCCCCAGATCGCTGTCGGAGAACGACAGGAACACGATATCCGCCGGCGCGTGCGCCAGATCGACGGCCGGCTGGTCGTCGTCGAGCGTCAGGCTTTCGCAGAACAGCAGATGCATCTGTTGCGTCAGTCGGCGGCTTGCAGCAGCGCGGCGATGGCGGCGCGGTCCATGCCGCTGCGGCCGATCACCACCACGGCGCCCGAGTCGTCCGCCGACCACGGGCGGTCGAAATGGTGCCGGAACCGCGCGCCTACGCCCTGCACCGCAAGCCGCATCGGCCGGCCGCGAACCTTCGCGAAGCCCTTGATGCGCAGGATGTCATGCGCCTCGGCCGCCGCGCGCAGCCGCCCCATCAGCGCATCCGCCGACGCGGCTTCCGGCAGCGCAACCGCGAAGCTGTCGAAGTCGTCGTGCTCGTGTTCGCCGTCAACCGCGTCGTGATGCGACGGGCGGGCGGCCAGATCGTCCTCCGCCGCCGCATCCAGGCCGAGCAGCACCGACGGGTCGATCCGCCCTTCCCGCGCCGGCAGCATACGCGCGCGGGGTGCGGCGGCGCGCACGCGCTCGGCAGCCAGACCAGCCTGCGCCTGATCGACCAGGTCGGACTTGTCCAGCACGATCAGGTCGGCCGCGCGCACCTGGTCCTCGAACACCTCGGCGAGCGGGTTGTCGTGATCGATCGCGGCATCCGCCGCACGCTGCCGCGCGACCGCGTCGGGATCGTCGGCGAAGCGCCCCGCCGCGACGGCCGGCGCGTCGACCACCGCGATCACCCCATCGACTGTCACGCGGGAGCGTATGTCGGGCCAGCCGAACGCCTTCAGCAGCGGCTTCGGCAACGCAAGCCCGGAGGTTTCGATCAGGATGTGACGCGGCGGGGCCGGGCGGTCGAGCAACGCCCGCATCGCCGGCAGGAAATCGTCCGCCACGGTGCAGCACAGGCAGCCGTTGGCAAGCTCGACGATGTCGGTGTCCTCGCAGTCCGGGATGCCGCAGCTGCGCAGCGTCTCGCCGTCAATGCCGCGCTCGCCGAACTCGTTGACGATTACAGCGAGGCGCACGCCCGCGTTCTCCAGCACGTGCCGCACCAGCGTGGTCTTCCCGGCGCCGAGGAAGCCGGTGATGACGGTCACGGGAATCTTGCCGGTGTCGATCATGCGGCCTCCGGATGCGGCACGCGGCCGAGAATGAGTGTGCCGAGCGACGCCGGCCGCCGCGACGGCATCACCGTGCCGGTGCTGGATGCGGCGTAGGCGTGCACGTAGTCGAGCAGGTCGGACGCCAGCGCGGGCGAGAGAAAGCCGAGCAGGTTCGTCCACTTGCCCGGCATCGAAATCGCGGCGGCGCAGCCGCGCTCGCAACTCGCGAGGCAGGAGACCTCGCGCAGCACCACCGGCGCGCGGCGCACGTCCACCTGCACACGCAATGCTTCGTACAGCAGGGCGCCAGGCGGCGTTTCGCCCTCCGCAAGTTCGCGTCCGGCTTGGCAGGTATTGCAAACGCTCAGGGTCGGTCGTGGGCCGTTCAATCATCCCTTCCTTGCGCGCGCGGCGCCGACGAACGGGATGCGGCCGCCGTGCGGCGGACTGAACAAGAACCGCAACCGGTGCATCCCGCCCGGAGCGGTGGTTGGCGCTGATGGCAGGTCTCCTGGCTCGCGGATCAAGCGCAGCGTGGCGGCCTTCCCGGGGTTGTGCCCCAGTGACGTGTCGCCTCGCCGCTTTCCGCTTACAGTTGCGGGAGCAGCCGCGGCATTGGGGCGAACCCCGCACCGCGTTCCCTTTTCACCTTCCGGCGGGAAGGACCATCGCGGCGAAGGATAGGCGCGAAGCCGATCCGCCGTCAAAAGGAGGCGGTGATGCCGGACTTGACCTTGGTGCTGGGCGGCGCGCGATCGGGCAAGAGCCTCGCGGCCGAACGGCTCCTCACCGCACTGCCGCCGCCCTGGCTCTACATCGCGACCGCGCAGGCGCTGGACGACGAAATGCGCGCGCGCATCGACGACCACCGCGCGCGCCGCGCCGCCGGATGGCGCACCGCCGAGGCCCCGATCGACGTGCCGGGCGCCATCGGTGCGGCCGGTGCGATACCCGTGCTGGTCGACTGTCTGACTCTGTGGCTGACGAACCTGATGCTGGGCGAGCACGACATCGCAGCCGCGGCGGCGGCGCTTGAACAGGCGCTCGCGCGCGACGCGCCGACCGTGCTGGTTGCCAACGAGGTCGGGCTCGGCATTGTGCCCGACAACGCGCTCGCCCGGCGGTTCCGCGACGAGGCCGGACGGCTCAACCAGCGCATGGCCGAACGTGCGTCTTCCGTGCTGTTCATGGTGGCCGGGCTGCCGATGAGGGTGAAGTGAGCGACAACGACGAGGCGCGCCATCGCGAGAAGATGGCCAAGCGAAAGCAGGTCCAGGACGCCGAGGTCGCCAGCAAGACGATCGAAAAAGGCCTGCTGCTGGTCCACACCGGCCCGGGCAAGGGCAAGTCCACCGCCGCGTTCGGGCTGGCGCTGCGCATGCTCGGGCATGGGCGCCGCGTCGGCGTGGTGCAGTTCGTCAAGGGCGCGTGGTCGACCGGCGAGCGCAGCGTGCTGGAAGGTTTCGGGCCGCTGGTGTCCTGGCACAGCATGGGCGAGGGCTTCACCTGGGAGACGCAGGACCGCGCACGCGACATCGCCGCCGCCCGCGCCGCCTGGGACCGCGCGCTGGCGCTGATGGCGGAACCCGACCTCGCGCTGCTGGTGCTGGACGAACTCAGCATCGCGCTGCGCTACGACTACCTGCCCGAGGACGAAGTCGTCTCCGCGCTGCGCGCCCGCCGTCCCGATCTGCACGTGGTCGTCACCGGCCGCAACGCCCGCCCCTCGCTGATCGAGGCGGCCGACCTCGTCACCGAGATGGTGCCCCGCAAGCACCATTTCGCCGCCGGCGTGAAGGCGCAGGAGGGAATCGAGTTCTGATGCAAGCGCGCGCGCTGATGCTGCAGGGGACGGGATCGGGCGTCGGTAAGAGCGTGCTCGTCGCGGGGCTCGCGCGCGCGCTGGTGCACCGTGGGCTGTCGGTGCGTCCGTTCAAGCCGCAGAACATGTCCAACAACGCCGCGGTCACGCCGGACGGCGGCGAGATCGGACGCGCGCAGGCGCTGCAGGCGCTCGCGTGTGGTGTTGCGCCGTCGGTCGCGATGAACCCCGTGCTGCTCAAGCCGCAGAGCGAAACCGGCGCGCAGGTCGTCGTGCGCGGCCGGGTGGTCGGGACCGCGCGGGCGCGCGCGTGGCAGACGATGAAGGCCTCGCTGCTGCCGACGGTGCTCGACAGCTTCGCCGAGCTGCGCGCCGCGTGCGATGTCGTGCTGGTCGAAGGCGCGGGCAGCGCGTCGGAGACCAACCTGCGCGCGGGCGACATCGCCAACATGGGCTTCGCGCGCGCGGCCGACGTGCCGGTGGTGATCGTCGGCGACATCGACCGTGGCGGCGTGATCGCGTCGCTGGTGGGCACGCGCGCCGTGCTGGACGCGCGCGACGCAGCCATGGTGCAGGGCTTCATCGTGAACCGGATGCGCGGCGAGCCGACCTTGTTCGACGACGGCATGCGCGCGATCGAGGCGCAGACCGGCTGGACCGCATTCGGGCTGGTTCCGCATTGCGACGCCGTCCGCGCCCTGCCGGCCGAAGACGCGGCCGAGGCGCCCCCGTCCGCGCGCCGGCCCGGCGCCCGGCTGCGCGTGGTCGTGCCGCTGCTGCCGTGGATCGCCAACTTCGACGATCTCGACCCGCTGCGCGGCGAGCCTGACGTCGATCTGCGGATCATCGCACGCGGCTCCGCGTTGCCGCGCGACGCCGATCTGGTGCTGCTGCCGGGGTCGAAGGCGACGCTCGCCGACCTCGCCGTGCTGCGCGCGGAGGGCTGGGACGTTGACATCATCGCCCATGCGCGCGCGGGCGAGCGCGTGCTGGGCATCTGCGGCGGCTATCAGATCCTCGGACGCGAGATCGCCGACCCGGACGGGATCGAAGGCCCGCCCGGATCGGCGCCCGGCCTGGGCCTGCTCGACGTGACCACCGTGCTCACCGGCGACAAGCGTCTGGTCGCCGTCCGCGGGCGGCTCGCGGACGGTGCGGCCTTCGATGGCTATGAGATGCACGTCGGCCGCACCGAAGGGCCGGACACTTCGCGGCGGTTCGCTCGTCTCGATGACGGCCGGGCGGATGGGGCGACGTCGGCGGACGGACGCGTGGCCGGCACCTATCTGCACGGGCTGTTCGCGGCGGATGGTGCGCGCGCGGCGTGGCTGCGCGCGCTCGGCGCGGCGCCCGCATCACGCAGCCATTCGGCGGATGTGGAGGCGGCACTCGACGCGCTGGCCGCGCATCTGGAGCGGCATATCGCGATCGACGCGCTGCTCAGGATCGCACGATGACCGCGAGCGCGACTGCCGCTGCCATCTGCAGCGCGCATGCGGTGCGATAGAGCGCGAGCGCGTCATCGATGTCAGCCGCCGTCACATCGGCCCGTCCGTCGCCCATGAACGCGTCGTCGATGCGGGTGTCGCCGTACACGCGCGGCCCCGCGAGGCGCAGGCCGAGCGCACCCGCCATCGCCGCCTCCGGCCAGCCGGCGTTTGGCGAGCGGTGCCGCCCGGCGTCACGCCACACCGCGGCGAGCGCCCCCCGGGCGCTCGCGCGCCGATGCAGCAATGCCGCGAGCACCAACCACAGCGCCGCCAGCCGCGACGCCGGCAGGTTCACCACATCGTCCAGCCGCGCGGCCGCCCAGCCGAACGCGGCATGGCGCGGCGTGCGATGGCCGATCATGCTGTCGGCGGTGTTCACCGCCTTGTATCCGGCGATGCCCGGCAGCCCGGCGACGGCGCACCACAGCGCCGGCGCCACGACGCCATCGGAGAAATTCTCGGCGAGGCTCTCGATCGCCGCGCGCGCGACGCCTGCTTCGTCGAGCGTGGCCGGGTTGCGTCCGACAATGCGCGAGACTTCGCGCCGTCCGTCGGCAAGGCCTTCGGTGCGCAACGCCGTTGCAACGTCACGCACATGCGCGTGCAGGCTGCGCTGCGCGAGCAGTGTCGCGGCCAGCAAGGCCTGGAGCAGCGCCGGCGCGACCGCCGCGACGGCCAGCGCAGGCAGCACTGCGGCGGCGAGCACGATGAGCAGAGAAGCGCAGCCGAGCAGCCGTCGCGTCAGCGGCCCGGCGGTCTCGCGATTGAAACCGGCATCAAGCCGGGCGATTAGCGCGCCGATCCAGACGACCGGATGCCCAATCGCCCGGAACATCGCGTCGGGGTAGCCTGCGACCGCCTCGATCGGCAGGGCGAGAGAGATGACGAGCGCAGTGTCGGCGAACCACATGGGCCAGAATGTCCGGGCCGGTGCCTCTATCACGGCGCCGCCGATCGCGCATGGCGGGAGCCTCGCGGAGGTGCGGCGGCGCTACCCGCACGCCCCGCACCCGTGGCTCGATCTGTCCACCGGCATCAACCCAGTGCCCTACAAGATGCCGCCCCTGGAACCGGATGCACTCACCCGCCTGCCCGAGCCCGCCGACGAACACGCACTGCGCCGCGCCGCCGCGCGCGCGTACGGCGTAGCCGATCCGGAGTTCGTCGCGGCCGCTCCCGGTACGCAGGTCCTGATCGGGCTGCTCCCCGTGCTGTTCCGGGCGCGATCGGTCGCGGTGCTCGGTCCCACCTACGCCGAGCACGCGCGCGCCTGGACCCTCGCCGGCGCAGAGGTGCGCATGGTGGACCGGTTCGAGGCGCTGGAGGATGCGGAGACCGCCGTTCTGTGCAACCCGAACAATCCCGACGGCAGGCGCATCGAGCCCGCGC
>DATEQV010000194.1:0-3547 GCA_035272265.1 Acidisphaera sp.
GCAGAGGCCAATTCGGTCAGCACCGCCTCGGCCGAGACCCGTGACTTCGCGTAGGCGGCCTCGTCGGTGCGCGGCGCCTTGAACAGGATGTGCAGCGGTTCGAACAGGTCGGGGCTGCGGAAGCGCGCCTGATTGGCGCGGTAGTAACGCAGGCAACTTGCCTCGTCGGCCGTCGGCGTACGGACCTCGAGCTCCAGCAGCGCCCGGATCAGCGCCTCGTCGTCGGTCTCGCGCAGGCCGTCTTCGGAGCGGGGCTCGGCTGCGAGGCCGAGCGAGCGCGCGCGTTGCAGCAGTAGTCCGCGGACGACCAGTGCCCGCGTCGCGCTGTCCCACGCGGCTTTCGGCGAGGCATCGGCGTGATTCTGCACCTCGCGAGCGATGGCGGCACGCTTGATGACCGCATCGTTGACCGCGACGACCACGGCAGGCTCGGAACGCCGGACGGTGTCGATGCACATAGTTAATCGTCTCCAGCGATCGGCCGCGGATCGCGCACAGGCACCGGTCGCAGCTGTGGCGATTCGATGGACGCAGTTGCCGGCGCCAGGACGTGTTCCGACGCGGGGCGCATCGTGCGCACCACCTGATAACCGGTGCGGCCGAGATACCAGACCGGCGCGCTCCAGACATGAACAAGGCGGGTGAACGGGAAGACGAGGAAGATGGTCATCCCGAGGAACAGGTGCAGCTTGAAGATCGGATTGACGTCGGCAACCAGCGCGGACGCGCCGGGCTGCAGCGTGACGATGCCCTGCGCCCAGTTCATGAACTTGACCATCTCGTGCCCGTCGAGGTGCTGCGCGGAGACCGGGATGGTCAGCAGCCCGAGCGTCAGCTGCACCCACAGCAGCAACAGGATCGCGATATCGGCGAAGCTGGAGGTGCGGCGGATGCGCGGATCGAACAGCCGCCGGTGCGCCAACAACGCGATGCCGGCCCAGCAGGCGATGCCCGCGATGCCGCCGGCCGTCATCGCCAGTACCTGCTTGAAGCCGTGACTGACGCCGAGCGCATCGAACACCGCGATCGGCGTCAGCAGCCCGACGAGGTGGCCGCCGAAGATCACCAGGATGCCGACGTGGAAGAGGTTCGATCCCCACATCAGCTGCCGCCGGCGCAGCAACTGGCTGGAGCCCGACCGCCACGTGTATTGCGAGTGATCGAACCGCAGCAGGCTGCCGACCAGGAACACGGTCAGCGCGACGTAGGGATACCAGCCGTACAGGGCGTTGTTGAGCCAGTCGCTCATGATCGCGTCTCCTCAGGCGGCCACATCGCGGGCGGCGGCGCGCAGGCGGGTGCGCAGGCGGTCGGTGCTGCAGCCGTCCGTCGCCTCGCCGGGACCGAAGCGCACGGCCGCGTCTTCCCAAGCGGCGTCGAGGGCCGCGAGGTCGCCAGGGTCCTCGTCCGGGATCTCGGACCGCCCGGCGCGCGGCGCGTGCGCCAGTGCCGCGATCGCGTCCATCACCGCGGCATAGGCGGCATCGCGCGACGCAAGCCGGTCGGCCAGCGCGCGAAGGATCGCCGCCGGCTCCCTCAGCAGCTCGCTCGCATCCGCGTCCGGCAGCAGCGAGAGGAACTCGAGGAACAGCGGCAGGAAGTCCGGCAGCTCGTTCGCCGCGACGTCGACGCCGTGGTTTTCATACAGGGCGACCAAGTCGGCCATCGCCTGGCCGCGGTCGCGGCTTTCGCCGTGGACATGCTCGAACAGGTGCAGCGACACCGCCCGGCCGCGATCGAACAGGCTGACATAGCGTTCCTGCAGATCGTAGGTGTCGGCCGACGCGATCTCGTCGAGCACGCCGCGCAAGGCGGCGCGCTGCGGCGCCGGCAGCAGCGCTTCGGATTCGATCACGCCGGCGATCTCGTCCGCCGCTTGCTGCAACGCCTCGGTCGGGTAGGACAGCAGCGCGGACAGCGCGCGATAGGTCAGCGCCATCAGCGCACCTCCATCGGCGACTTGTGGTGCTCCGGCTTGGCGCCGAAGAGGTCGAAGCCGGTCTTGCCCGAGCAGCCCTCGCCGAACGAGAAGCCGCACGACCCGCGAAGCTGGTAAGCGTCCTCGCCGGTCTCGCGATGCGCCGTCGGGATGACGAAGCGGTCCTCGTAGTTGGCGATCGCCATCAGGCGGTACATGTCCTCGATGTCGTTGCCGGACAGGCCGACGCGCTCGGCGATGCGGTCGTCGATCACGCCATCCACCGTCTTGGCGCGCATGTAGGCGCGCATCGCCAGCATCCGCTCCAGCGCGTGCTCGACCGGCGCGGTGCGTCCCGCCGTCAGCAGGTTCGCCAGATACCGCACCGGGATGCGCAGCTTCTTCACGTCCGGCAGACCGCCGACCTCGCCCAGGTCGCCGTTCGCGGCGGCGGACTGGATCGGCGACAGCGGCGGCACGTACCAGACCATCGGCAAGGTGCGGTATTCGGGATGCAGCGGAAACGCGATCTTCCAGTCCATCGCCATCCGCCAGATCGGCGAGCGCTTCGCCGCGTCCAGCCACGCATCGGGCACGCCGTCCACGCGCGCCTGCGCCTGCACGCGCGGATCGAACGGATCGAGGAAGATGCCGAGCTGCGCCTCGTACAGGTCGCCCTCGTCGGCGACCGACGCCGCCTCGGCGATGCGGTCGGCGTCATACAGCACCACGCCGAGATAGCGGATGCGGCCGACGCAGGTTTCCGAGCACACCGTCGGCTGGCCCGCCTCGATGCGCGGATAGCAGAAGACGCACTTCTCCGATTTGCCCGACGACCAGTTGTAATAGATCTTCTTGTACGGGCAGCCGGAGACGCACATGCGCCAGCCGCGGCACTTGTCCTGGTCGATCAGGACGATGCCGTCCTCCTCGCGCTTGTAGATCGCGCCCGACGGGCAGGCGGCGGCGCAGGCCGGATTGAGGCAGTGCTCGCACAGCCGCGGCAGGTACATCATGAAGGTGTTTTCGAAGGCGCCGTAGATCTCCTTCTGCACGCCCTCGAAATTGCTGTCCTTGGAGCGCTTGGCGAACTCGCCGCCGAGGATCTCCTCCCAGTTCGGCCCCCAGTTGATCTTCTCCATCCGCTCGCCGCTGATCAGCGAGCGCGGGCGGGCGGTGGGAGCGGCTTTCAATTCCGGCGCATTCTGCAGGTGCGCGTAGTCGAAGGTGAACGGCTCGTAGTAGTCGTCGATCTCCGGCAGGTCGGGGTTGGCGAAGATGTTCGCCAGCACCCGCCACTTCGCCCCGATGCGCGGCTCGATCTTCCCGTCACGCCTGCGGGTCCAGCCGCCCTTCCAGCGCTTCTGGTTCTCCCAGTCCTTCGGGTAGCCGATTCCGGGCTTGGTCTCGACGTTGTTGAACCAAGCGTATTCGACGCCCTCGCGCGACGTCCAGACGTTCTTGCAGGTGACCGAGCAGGTGTGGCAGCCGATGCACTTGTCGAGATTCAGGACCATGCCGATCTGCGCGCGAACCTTCATCACACGGCCTCCTTCGCGGCGACGGGTTCGTCGAGCCAGTCCACCTTGTTCATCCGGCGGACGATGATGAACTCGTCGCGGTTCGATC
>DATEQV010000195.1:0-5492 GCA_035272265.1 Acidisphaera sp.
CCTGTCGGAGTTAGCAGTTTTGCGGATGAATATGTCGCCAACGGCCACCGGCGGATTCTCTTGTTGTGCAGAACCGCGAAGTATCGAAAGAAATCTCCGATTTGTTCGTGGTTTGTGCTTAACTCCGACAGGCTGCTAGGTCCGGCACCGCCCAGAGCTGCGCGAAGGCATCGCGCACGAAGTCCTGCGCGCCGCTGCCGAACTCGGCATAGGCGCCGCCGGCCGCCCGCATCGCGATCAGGCGGGCGTCGGGCGAGACCAGCAGGTCCGGCGGCGGCGACATCGCGGGCGAGAGCAGGCCGAGGGCCAGCGGCGCCAGCCCGGCCAGCCGCCAGCGCGTCCGCCAGATGCCGAGCCCCGCGATGCCGAGCGAGGTCGCCGCCAGCCCCCAGGCAGGCGGGTGCGGCACCTGCCACGTCGCCTGCGGCAGCGCCGAGGCGGTGCGGCCGATCCACAGGATCACGTCGATCCCCCAGCCCATCGGCGCCAGCGCGAGGTGTTCCAGGCCGAGCGGCATCAGCGCCAGCGACGCGAGGCCCCACGGCATCACCCAGGCCGCCGTGACCGGGACCGCGAAGACGTTCGACAGCACGAACCAGCTCTGGATGCGGCCGAAATGGTAGGCGCCGTACGGGGCCGAGGCGGTGCCCGCCAGCACGCTGGTGAGCGCCAGCGCGACGACGTGCGATGCGATCCGCCGATGCCGGCTGCCTTCGCCGCGCAGCCGGCGCAACGGCTCGCGCAGCGCCTCGTAGCCGGCGATCAGCACCGCCGAGAAGCTCATCTGGAAGCTGACGCCCCCGACCTCCCACGGGGCGAGCAGCAGGATCGTCGTCATCGCCAGGGCCAGTCCGCGCAGCGACAGCGCGCGCCGCCCGCTGACGACCGCGAGCATGAACAGGCACGCCATGGCGAAGCTGCGCATGATCGGGATGTGCGCGCCGGTCAGCAGCATGTAGATGCCGCCCGCCGCGAGCGCGGCCAGGGCCGCGATCTCCTTGCACGGCCAGTGCAGCGCCGCGCGCTCCGAGAGCGCCAGCAGACCGCGCGTCAGGTCGAGGAACAGGCCCATGACGATGCCGATATGCAGCCCGGCGACCGCCAGCAGGTGGGCGAGGCCGGAGTTGCGGAAGGCGGCGCGGTCGGCGTCCGGGATCGACGTCGTGTTGCCGGTCAGCAGCGTCGCGGCAATCGGGCCGTCGCTTGGGTTCGAGGCGGCGAGAATGCGGGCAGCGATCCGGTCGCGCAGGCCGCGCAGCCACTCCGACAGACCGGAGTGGGGGGCGCCGGCGACACTCTCCGACAGGTCGAGGGCGACGCCGCTGCCGCCGAGGCCGGCGAAGAAGGCGTCGCGTTGCAGGTCCCAGGCCCCGGGATAGGCCGGCGGGGCGGGCGGGCGCAGCAGGGCGCGCAGGCGCACGGTCTCGCCGGGGTCGATCGGCCGCGCGTCGTTGGCGCGCAGGCGGATGTGGATCAGACGGGGCAGGGGTGGGGCGTCGGGCGCCAGCCGCACGTCCTCGAGCAGCAGGCGTCGCGCGCCGCCGGGCAGGATGTCGATCCCCCGCACCGCGCCGGTGACCGTGACCGCCCGATACGGCAGCAGCGGCGTCGCCGGCGCCCGCAGCGTGGCGACCTGGGCCGAAGCGAAACCCAGTGCCAGGGCCAGCGCCGCGAGGGCGGCCGCGCGGGCGATCCGTTGGCGCCACGCGAGCACGGTCAGGGCGAGGCAGGCCGCACCGGCGGCGGCGCCTGCCCAGGCCGGCGGCTCGGCGTGCAGGCCAAGATAGATGAGCACGCCGGCCGCCATGAACACCGGCAGCCAGATGCCGAACCGGCCCCGCTCGGCCTCCGGCAGGGCGCGCGCCCAGTCGGCGGCCGCTGCCCAGGCGGCGGCGAGAAGGTCGGGCAGGGCTGCGCGAACGGCGACATTGGTGCCGGACATTATCAACCCAGGGTGGCAGAACGCCGCTTGCGCCTCAACACTCGCGAGGGGGCGTGATAGAGGCCCGCGCATGGTTCGCACCCGCTTCGCCCCGAGCCCGACCGGCCTGCTGCACATCGGCGGCGCGCGGACGGCGCTGTTCAACTACCTGTTCGCCCGCCACTCCGGCGGCCAGTTCCTGCTGCGGATCGAGGACACGGACCGCGCCCGCAGCACCGAGGCGGCCGTGCGGGTGATCCTGGAGGGCCTCGACTGGCTCGGGCTGCGGGCGGACGAGGAGCCGGTGTTCCAGTCGACGCGGGAGGCCCGGCACCGGGAGGTGGCGGAGGCGCTGCTGGCGGCGGGGGCGGCGTATCGCGCCTACGATACGCCCGAGGAGCTGGCGGCGATGCGCGCGCAGGCCGAAGCCGAGCGCCGGCCGATCCGCTACGACGGGCGCTGGCGCGACCGCGATCCGGGCGACGCGCCGGCGGGGGTGGCGCCGGTGATCCGGCTGAAGGCGCCGCGCGACGGCGACACCGTCGTGCGCGACCTAGTGCAGGGCGAGGTGCGCGTCGCCGATGCCGAGCTGGACGACATGATCATCCTGCGCAGCGACGGCACGCCGACCTACCTGCACGCCGTCGTCGTCGACGACCACGACATGGGGATCACCCATGTGATCCGCGGCGACGACCACCTGACCAACACGTTCCGCCAGCTGATGGTCTATCGCGCGATGGGCTGGGAGACGCCGGCGTTCGCGCACGTGCCGCTGATCCACGGCGCGGACGGGGCGAAGCTGTCCAAGCGCCATGGCGCGGTCAGCGTGCTCGAGTTCCGCGAACAGGGCTACCTGCCCGAGGCGCTGTGCAACTACCTGCTGCGGCTCGGCTGGGGGCATGGCGACGTGGAGGTGATCGGGCGCGACGAGGCGATCGTGCTGTTCGACATCGAGGATGTCGGGCGGGCGGCGGCGCGGATGGACTACGCCAAGCTGACGCATATCAACGGCGTGTGGCTGCGCGCGGCGGACGACGACCGGCTGACCGCGGAGGTGCTGCGGCGGCTCGGCCTGCCCGAGGCCGGCACGGCGGCGGCGCGGGTGCGCGTGCTGATGCCGGCGCTGAAGGAGCGCGCGAAGACGCTGGTGGAATTGGCCGAGAGTGCCGCCTTCCTGGCGCGCTCCGCCCCGCTGCCGTTCGAGCCGAAGGCGGCGGCCCTGCTGACCGAGGACGCGAAGTCGCTGCTGCACGAGCTGGCGGCGCTGCTGGCCGGGACGCCGTTCGAGAAGGAGGCGCTGGACGGCGCGCTGCGTGGGTTCGCCGAGCGGACGGGGCGCAAGCTCGGCCAAGTGGCGCAGCCGCTGCGCGCGGCGCTCACCGGCAGCACGGTCAGCCCGCCGATCGACGCCACGCTGACGGCGCTGGGGCGGGAGGAAAGCTTGGCCCGGATCAACGCGGCGGTGGCGGGCTAGGAAACGGCAGTCACGGCGGAGTTGAAACGGCTCCAGATTGACGCCATACCGGATCCGCTGTGGAGCAAGTTGCCATGCCCGTCAACATTTCGATCAAGAACGTGCCCGACTACATCGTCGAGCGGCTGCGCAAGCGCGCGGCCCTCAACCACCGCTCTCTGCAGGGAGAGCTGATGGCCCTTCTTGAGCGCACCGTCGGGCCCGAAAAGCGGATCACGGTTGCCGAATTAATCGATCACGCCCGCCGTCTCGGCCTGCAAACGCCTGCCGAATCAGTCGACATGATCAGGGAGGATCGGGATACCGATCATGGCCGATCAGAGCGTGATTGATGCGTCAGCGCTTGCAGCGGCGACCTTTCGCGAACCGGCAGCCGAGCAGGTTCGGATGATGACGGCAGGTCGCGAGTTGATCGCTCCCGATCTCCTCTTCCACGAAATCGGCAACGTTTGCGTCAAGAAGATACGTCGACAGCCGGAGCGCGAGGCCGAGCTGATCGAGATGTACGAGCTTGCGTTCGATCTCAACATTCAATCGTCAGCCGTCGACCATCACGCAGCCATGCGTCTGGCGATCGAGTACGGGTTGAGCGCCTACGACGCGAGCTACCTATGGCTTGCGATCGAACTCGGCGTCGACCTCATCACGCTCGATCGAAGGCTCCAACAGGCGTTCGAGACTGCGTCACGCCGCCATTGACGCCAGCCCCAATCCGCTGCCACCAAGCGCCGTGTTCTACCGCCAGAAGCACCTGCTGAAGATCGAGGGGCTGCATCCGCCGGAGATCGCGCATCTGCTCGACCTCGCGGAGAGCTACGTGCTGCTCAACCGCTCGGGCAAGACGCAGCGCGACCTGCTGCGCGGGCGCACGCTGATCAACCTGTTCTTCGAGGACAGCACCCGCACGCGCACCAGCTTCGAACTCGCCGGCAAGCGGCTCGGCGCGGACGTGCTCAACATGTCGGTCTCCACCAGCAGCGTGAACAAGGGCGAGACGCTGCTCGACACCGCGGCCACGCTCAACGCCATGCAGTGCGACCTGCTGGTGGTGCGGCACGACCAGTCCGGGGCACCCGCGCTGCTCGCGCAGAAGGTGGACGCGGCGGTGATCAACGCGGGCGACGGCACGCACGAGCATCCGACGCAGGCGCTGCTGGACGCGCTGACGATCCGCAGGCGCAAGGGACGACTGGAGAGCCTGACCGTCGCGATCTGCGGCGACATCGGCCACAGCCGGGTGGCGCGCTCGAACATCCACCTGCTGACGACGATGGGCAGCCGCGTGCGCGTCGTCGGGCCGCCGACGCTGATCCCGGCCGAGGCCGAGGCGCTCGGCGTGGAGGTGCATCACGACATGGCGACGGGATTGAAGGATGCCGACGTCGTGATGATGCTGCGCCTGCAGAAGGAGCGTATGACCCGGGGCCTCGTGCCGAGCGCCCGCGAATATTTCCGCTTCTACGGATTGGACGCCGGCAAGCTCGCGGCTGCGCGCCCGGACGCGATCGTGATGCATCCCGGCCCGATGAACCGCGGCGTCGAGATCGACAGCGAGGTCGCCGACGATCCGCAGCGCAGCGTCATCAAGGAGCAGGTCGAGATGGGGGTCGCGGTGCGGATGGCGGTGCTGGATACGCTGTCGCGCGGGCCGCGCAACGCGTGAGAGCCGTCGTCCTCGCTGTGCTGCTGGCGCTCGCGGCGCTGGGTTCCGCGCGGGCCGAGGAACCGGCCGGCGGACCGCCGCCGGTGGCGGCGCCCATGTCGTGGGACGAGCGGCAGGCCGCCGAGTGCAACGCCGCCATCGCCGGGGCCGAGGCGGCGTACGACATTCCGCACGGGCTGCTGCACTCGATCGCGATGGTCGAGAGCGGCCGCCCGATCAGCGCGCTGGGCGACGTGCGGCCCTGGCCTTGGACGATCAACGCCGACGGCGACGGATATTTCCTGCAAAGCAAGGCGGCGGCGCTCGCCTGGATGAAGCTCGCGTTCGCCCGCGGCGTGCGGTTCACCGATGTCGGCTGCATGCAGGTCAACCTGCAATACCATCCGCATGCCTTCGCCTTGCTGGACGAGGCGTTCGATCCGGTGGCGAAC
>DATEQV010000196.1:0-2323 GCA_035272265.1 Acidisphaera sp.
CGCCAGTTCAACCGACGCTTCCTGCAGATGTGCGGGCATTACCTGATCGAACCGACCGCTTGCACGCCGGCCGCCGGATGGGAGAAGGGGCAGGTCGAGAACCAGGTTGGCAACATCCGCGAGCGCCTGTTCACGCCGCGCCTGCGGGTGAGCAGCGGCGCCTGTCCTCGGGCCGCGCGAAGCGCGGACCCGGGGGACGAGCTGAACGCCTGGCTGCTCGATCAGTGCATCGTCTACGCCAAGGCCAACAAGCATCCGGAGCTGGCCGATCGGACGGTCTGGCAGGTCTTCGAGGCAGAGCGCGCGCAGCTCGTACCGATCGGCGGCCGTTTCGAGGGGTTCCGCGCGGCGCAGGCCTCGGTCTCCAAGACCTGTCTGGTGCGCTTCGACAACAACAAGTATTCGGTCAGTTCGCGAGCCGTTGGCCGGCCGGTGGAGATCCAGGCCGGCGCCTGTCCTCGGGCCGGCCGAAGGCCGGACCCGTGGGCCGAGCGTATCGTCATCCGCCAGGACGGCGCGATCGTCGGCGAGCATGCGCGCTGTTTCGGCCGCGATCAGACGATCTACGACCCCTGGCATTACGTGCCGGTGCTGGCTCGCAAACCCGGCGCGCTGCGCAACGGCGCGCCCTTCAAGGACTGGCTGCTGCCGGCCAATCTGGGGCAGGTGCGGCGCCGGCTGAAGGGCTCGGACGACGGCGATCGCCAGATGGTCAAGGTGCTTTCCGCAGTGCTGACCGACGGCCTCGCCACCGTCGAGGCGGCCTGCGCCGAGGCTCTCGCCGGCGGCGTCCATTCGGCCGATGTCATCCTCAACATCTTGGCACGCCGACGCGATCCTGGGCCGGCGGCGACGATCCTGGCGCCCGACGCGCTGCGCCTGCACCACGCGCCGGTTGCCGATTGCGCCCGCTACGACCGCCTGCTGAGGGTCGGCTGATGGACCGCAGCGATATTCTCGAGCTGATGACGAAGCTCAAGCTCTACGGCATGCGTGCCGCTTATGACGAGGTGATGACGACCGGCATCAAGCGCCGCCATGAGCCGCCGCGCATCGTCGGCGATCTGCTCAGCGCCGAGATCGCCGAGAAACAGGCGCGCTCGATCAAGTACCAGCTGACCATCGCCAAATTGCCGCTGGCCAAGGACATCGACGATTTCGACTTCACCGGCACCCCGATCAACCAGACACTGATCCGCGAGCTGGCGAGCGGCGCCTTCCTCGCCGAGCAGCGCAACGCCGTGCTGGTCGGCGGAACCGGCACCGGCAAGAGCCATCTTGCCATGGCCATCGCCCGGGCCTGCATCCGCGGCGGCGCCCGAGGCCGCTTCTATACCGTCGTCGATCTCGTCAACCGGCTGGAGAATGAGGCCCGCGACGGCCGGCAGGGGCGGATCGCCGAGTATCTCACACGCATGGACTTCATCATCCTCGACGAGCTCGGCTACCTGCCCTTTGCTCAGACCGGCGGCCAGCTGCTCTTTCATCTGATCAGCCGCCTCTACGAGCGCACCTCCCTCATCGTCACCACCAATCTGGCCTTCGGCGAATGGCCCAGCGTCTTCGGCGACGCCAAGATGACGACCGCGCTCCTCGACCGCCTGACCCATCACTGTGAAATCATCGAGACCGGCAACGAAAGCTGGCGGTTCAAGCATCGCGCCTGACAGGCCGCGGCCTGGCCAGAACCCGGTGATCGCGGGCCGCCGGTTTCGTTACGTAACGTTTGGGAGTTGACCCATGCCTCGCAAGCCCCTCGGCGACGAACCGATGACCAATGCCGAGCGACAGGCCCGGCATCGCGCCGCCCGCGCGGCGACCCGGCCGGTGGTCCACTACCGGCGAGCGGCCGACCGCCGAGGCCGTGCCCGGCGCTGGTGCGATGCCGTCGCCCTGCTGATCGCCATCCAGGGCGAGTATCGCGAGTGGCTCGAGGTCTTGCCCGACAGCCTTCAGGACAGCGCCACCGCCGAGGCGTTGCAGGCGATCCCCGGGTCAAGCCCGAGGACCTCCCTCGATCTCGAAGAACTCCAGGCGATCGAACCGCCCAGGGGCTTCGGCCGGGACTAGCCACCCCCGCCCCCGGACCCCACCCCCTGGGGTTGCCCAGGTGGGCAAACAGGCACCTCCCACGCGCGCCGCTGCGTCGCTCGTGAGGGCACTTCGCGACGCGCGCGGGTCCCTCCTGTTCGCTACCCGGACAACCCCATCGACGCCCCGCAACGGGTCCTTTTTGCACGCCGATCGGGGGGCCCTTTTGCGCGCCGATTGACAGGTCATCGATGATCGGGATCGACTGCTCGAAGGAGGCGAATGCCGGGAT
>DATEQV010000197.1:0-14180 GCA_035272265.1 Acidisphaera sp.
CGCGCGGCAGCTGTGCAGCCAAGGGTTCGGAGGCGTTGCGGGACTACATGAAGGCGCGCGCCAAGGAACTCGCGCTCTCCGGCGTGCGCATCAACACGGCAATGTGCCTCGATCGCTGCGAGCACGGGCCCAGTGTGGTGATCTATCCGGAGGGAGTCTGGTACACCGTCGCGACGCGGGAGGACGTGGACGCGGTGCTAGCGCGCCACCTGCAGGCGGGCGGACGCGTCGCCGAGCGATTGATGCCGCCGGAGATCTCGACGTGAGCGCGATGGCCGCGGCGGATACGATTTTCGCCCTTGCCAGCGGTGCGGGCCAGGCGGCGTTGGCGGTGATGCGGATGAGCGGACCTGGGAGCGGCACGATGCTCGATGCGCTCTGCCGACGGCGGCCCGCGCCCCGGCGTGCCGTCGTCAGGACGCTGCGCGGGCCGTGCGGGGCCACACTGGATCGCGCGCTGGTGCTGTGGATGCCGGGTCCGGGCAGTTACACCGGCGAGGACACGGCGGAGCTGTTCCTGCACGGTGGGCGGGCCGTGACCGACGGGGTGGCGGACGCCCTGGTCGGTCTCGGAGCGAGGCCCGCGGAGGGCGGCGAATTCACCCGCCGCGCCGTTCGCAACGGGCGCCTGGGGCTGACCGAGGCGGAGGCGGTGGTCGATCTTGTGGAGGCGGAAACCGTTGCCCAACGCGACCAGGCACTGCGCCAGCTCGATGGCGAACTGGGCCGGCTCTACGACGGTTGGGCGGCGCGGTTGCGGCTGCTGCTGGCGCAAGCCGAGGCGCTGATCGATTTTGCTGACGAGGACCTGCCTCAAGACGAAGCCGAGCGGGGCGCCGCCGGACTGCGGGCGCTCCGGACGGACATTGCCGCGCATCTGGACGATGGACAACGCGGCGAGCGGTTGCGCGAAGGACTCGTGTTCGCGGTCACTGGGGCGCCGAACGTCGGCAAATCGAGTCTCGTCAACGTGTTGGCGGGCCGCGACGTGGCGATCGTCTCGGCCCAGCCGGGAACCACGCGGGATGCGCTGGAGACGCGGGTGGTGTTCGGCGGGGTGCCGGTGACCCTGGTCGACACCGCAGGGCTGCGCGAGACCGACGATCCCGTAGAGGCCGAGGGCGTGCGCCGGGCACGTGAGCGGGCGGCGCGAGCGGACCTCGTGATCAGGGTGTTTGACGGGCGTGACAATGCCTACCGCGGCGACGAGGGGTCCCCCGACGTGTTGGTGGCGAGCAAGGCCGACCTGGGGGGGAGCGCGCCGGATGGCGCGATCCAGGTCAGCGCTCTGACCGGCAGCGGCCTGAGCGGCCTGCGCACGCGGCTCGACTCCGCCGCTCACGCGCTGACGGCTCGGGCAGGTCCGCCCGCCTTGACCCGCGCTCGGCATCGCGCGGCTCTGCACGAGGCGCTGGCCGGACTCGGCGCGGCAGAAAGTGCCCGGTTGCCGGAGTTGCGCGCCGAAGAACTGCGGCTGGCGATGCGAGCGCTCGGCCGGGTCACTGGGCTCGTGGGCGTAGAGGACGTGCTGGACACGATCTTCTCGCGCTTCTGCATCGGGAAGTAGCGAGGAAATCGCGTGACGCAGGGATACGATGTCGTGGTCGTCGGCGGCGGCCATGCCGGCTGCGAGGCCGCCGCCGCAGCGGCACGCATCGGGGCACGCACGCTGCTACTGACGCACGATCCGGGGACGATCGGGGCGATGTCCTGCAACCCGGCGTTCGGGGGGATCGGCAAGGGTCATCTGATCCGGGAAATCGACGCGCTCGACGGGGTGATGGGACGCGCCGCGGACGCCGCCGGCATTCACTTCAAGGTGCTCAACCGCAGCAAGGGCCCGGCGGTGCGTGGCCCTCGCGCCCAGGCGGATCGGACGTTGTACCGCCGGGCCATGCAGCACCTGCTTGCCGAGACGCCGGACCTCGCAATCGAAGCGGGCGCGGCAGACGACATCGAGTTGACGTCCGGGCGCGTGACGGCCGTAGTGACTTCCGGCGGGCGCCGGATCCCGTGCGATGCGACGGTGCTGACCGCCGGCACCTTCCTCCGGGGCGTGATTCACGAGGGAGAGCGCCACTATGCGGCGGGCCGCCGCGGTGAACCGCCGTCCTTGCGTTTGGCGGAAACGCTGGCGGGCCTAGGCTTGCCTATCGGACGGCTCAAAACAGGCACCCCGCCACGTCTGGCTCGGGAGTCGATCGATTGGGACGCGCTCGAGGAGGACCGCGGCGACGCCGAACCGGAGCCGTTCAGCACTATGACGGGGCGGATCACCAACACGCTGATCTCCTGCCGGATCACCGCCACGAATCCGGCGACGCATGAGATCATCCGGTCCAATCTCACCCGATCCGCGTTGTATGGCGGCCGGATCACCGGACCGGGGCCACGCTACTGCCCGTCGATTGAGGACAAGATCGTTCGCTTCGCCGGTCGAGAGCGCCACCAGGTGTTTCTTGAGCCGGAGGGCCTGGACAGCGCCGTTGTGTACCCGAACGGCGTCTCGACCAGCCTCCCGCTCGAGGTGCAAGCCGCGTTCATTCGAACGATGCGCGGGCTCGAGGGCGCGAAGATCGTGCAGGCCGGATACGCGATCGAGTACGACTACGTGGATCCGCGCTGTCTCGCACCGACACTGGAGCTCCGGCGCGTGCGTGGCCTTTTCCTCGCAGGTCAGGTCAACGGGACGACAGGCTATGAGGAAGCGGGCGCGCAGGGGATCATCGCAGGCATCAATGCGGCCCGGCGGTCGGGCGGCGGCGATCCGGTCACGTTGGACCGGGCTCAGGCCTATATCGGCGTGCTGATCGACGATCTGGTGACTCAGGGCGTCAGCGAGCCCTACCGGATGTTCACCGCGCGATCCGAGTACCGCCTGAGCCTGCGATCGGACAACGCCGACCTGCGGCTCACGAGACTGGGCGATGCATGGGGGTGCGTGGGCTCACGGCGGTCAGCTGTCTTCGCGTGCCACGCTGAGGAGGTCCGCTCCGCTCTGGAGCGGGCCACTGTGACGACGCTTTCGCCGACGGCGCTGGCCGCTGCGAAGGTCACCGTGCGGCAGGACGGGCGCCCGCGATCCCTGCTGGACGTCATCGCGCAAGACGGCGGATGGCGGGCGGCCGCTTCGCTTGCGCCGTGGCTCGCCGACCTGTCGCCTCGTGCGCTGGCACAGCTCGAGACCGAAGCGATTTACGCCGGTTACCTGCGCCGGCAGGAGGCCGACATAGCCACACTCCGCCGCGACGAGGCGCTCTCGCTGGAGGGCGTCATGTTCTCCGAGCTTCCCAGCCTGACGACGGAGCTTCGGACCAAGCTGGCGACGACGCAGCCGGCCACCTTAGGTGCCGCTGCTCGGATCCAGGGCATGACGCCCGCTGCGTTGACTGTACTCGCCTTCCACGCCCGGCGGGCGGGCGTCGCAACCGGTGTTTCACGTGAAGCATGGAGCTGAGGTCGGCTGCTCACGCCGGTGTTTCACGTGAAACACTCGCCCGAGGTGCGGGCGCGCCTCGAGGCCTACGTGGACCTCGTCCGCACCTGGACCGCGCGGCTCAATCTCGTCTCTCGGCGCGATGCAATTGCAATCTGGGACCGCCACATCGAGGACAGTCTGCAACTTGCCCCCCTGATACCGGCCGGAACCGACCGCGCCATCGACCTCGGCAGCGGGGCCGGCTTTCCCGGCCTCGTGCTGGCGATCGCAACGGGCATTCCGTTCACCCTCATCGAGTCGGATCGCCGAAAGGCGGCCTTTCTGCTCGAAGCCGCCCGCTGCACGGACGCTCCCGTGACGATCGTCAATCGGCGTGCGGAGACCTGTCAGGGGTTGACCGCTCCGCTCGTGACCGCGCGCGCGCTGGCGCCGCTGCCACTGTTGCTCAGCCTTGCTGCTCCGTTCGTCGCCCGGGGTGGCTGCCTGTTGGCGGCGAAGGGCGCCAACGCCGCGGCGGAATTGACGGCGGCTACGCCGGACTGGAACATGCGCGTCGAGCGATTCGCGAGCAGAACCGCGCCGGACGCCGTCATTCTGCGGATCACCGACATTGCACATCGCCAGCGCTGAGGCAGCCCGAACCACGCGCGTCCTCGCGATCGCCAACCAGAAAGGCGGCGTCGGCAAGACCACGACCGCGATCAACCTCGCTACCGCCCTCGCCGCCGGCGAGCGACCGGTCCTGCTGGTCGACATCGACCCGCAAGGCAACGCCTCGACAGGCCTCGGTCTGGACCACGCCGCCCGGACCCCCGGCACCTATGACGTGCTGGCGGACGCGGCGACTCTGGAGGCGGCTATCCGGCCAACCGCGATCCCGCATCTTGGCATCCTCCCCGCGTCCTCCGACCTCGCAGGGGCCGAGGTGGAACTCGTCGGCGTCGATCGCCGCAACTTCCGGCTCCGCGACGCCCTCGCCGCGCTACGGGCGGCCGCGACCTATCGGCACATCCTGATCGATTGCCCGCCCAGCCTTGGTCTGCTGACCCTGAATGCACTGGTCGCGGCCGACGCCGTGCTGGTGCCGCTGCAGTGCGAGTTCTTCGCGCTCGAGGGGATCAGCCAGCTGATGCAGACCGTCCGAGCCGTCCAGCAAGGCCCCAACCCGAACCTCACTCTGCAGGGAATCGTCCTGACCATGTACGACCGGCGGAACAACCTGTCGGATCTCGTGGCGACCGACGCCCGCGCCTTCTTCGGCGACGCGGTCTACGACACCGTGATCCCGCGCAACGTGCGGGTCTCGGAGGCGCCGAGCCACGGCCAGCCGGTTCTCCTCTACGACTTCCGGTCGCCCGGAGCCCAGGCCTACGTCCAGCTCGCCGCCGAGCTGCTCCGACGCGAGCGGGGCCTGTCGGAGAAGGCGGCGTGAGTGCCCAGCCGACGCCCCGCCTGGGACGCGGCCTCGCTGCACTCATGGGCTCGCCGGCGACGCCGGACACGCCGCATAGCCAGCTGCCGATCGCGGCGCTGGTCCCCGGCCCATTCCAGCCCCGCGGCGCGATCGACGACGGCGAACTCGAGTCCCTCGTCGCGTCGATCCGAGCCCAGGGCGTGCTGCAACCTCTGCTGGTCCGGCCGACCCCCGGCGTTGCGGGCCAGTTCCAGATCGTCGCCGGAGAACGCCGATGGCGCGCGGCGCAGATGGCAGAGCTGCAAACCGTTCCCGTCCATGTGCGATCGCTCACTGACGAACAGGCGGCCGGCGCGGCCCTCGTCGAGAACCTGCAGCGGCAGGACCTCAACCCGATCGAAGAGGCACACGGCTACCAACGCCTGCAAACGAAGTTTGGGTGGACCCAGGAAGTCATCTCGCAACGGGTCGGAAAGTCGCGCAGCCATATCGCCAACACACTGCGGCTCCTCAACCTCCCCGCCCCCGTGCAGACGGAAATCCGCAACGGCGCGCTCAGCGCCGGCCACGCACGCGCCCTGCTCGCCCATCCCGACCCGGCCCGCGCCGCCCTGCAGGTGATCGCGGGTGGTCTCAACGTCCGGCAGACGGAGGACCTGGCGCATCGCGGCCGCGAGCGCCACGCCCGAAAGCAGGAGCCGGCAGACCCGAGCACCCGCGCCCTCGAGCACGAACTGAGCGAAAAGCTGGGCTTGCGCGTGCAGATCACCCAGGGGCCGCGCGGAGGCCAAGTCAGGATCACCTATTCGACGCTCGACCAGCTCGATGGCCTTATCCTGCTGCTCTCGCGCTGACCACGTTGAAACATCATCGAGTCTGACTGACCCGGTGATCCTTCAAGCCACCTCGATTCAGCGCATAAGTCGCTAGGTCCGCTCCCCGCCTGCGCTTCCCGATCCGCGCTGTCGACGCAATGCCGCGGTCTGCCGGGCAATGGTGGAGATCGCCTCGCGTGCGATCACGTCGGCGGGCGCCCCGGTGCGCTTGCAAGCCCGCTCGGCAGCCGCAAGTCGCCGGGCGGCCGTCGCGCAGGCCTTCGAGGTCAAGGCCGCCAGCGCCTGCGCCATGGCGGGCTGGCGGCGGAAGAAGATCGGCGGTCGCGCCGAGCGGACGAACTCGGCCGCGCTCGTTCCCGCCGTTTCCCGCGCCGCCGACAATCGCGCGAGCCGATCCATATGGCCCAGCGCGGCGCGCAGCACGCCGACCGCCGTCGCTCCCTCCGCCAAGGCCAGTCCCAGCGCCCGATCGGTCCCCGCCACGTCACCACTCGTCGCCGCGAACAGCACATCGTCGAGCGACAGGCCCGACGCGTCGCCGACGCATGCCGACACGGCGGCGAGGTCGAGCGTCCCGCCCCGGCTGGCGAACAGCGCAAGCTTCTCCACCTCCCGCCGCGTCGCCGCGCGGTCGGCGCCAAGCCGTGCCGTCACCCAGGCCAACGCCTCGGGCTCGATCCGCACACCTTCGCCGGCGAGCGCCTCGCGGATCACCGATGCGAGCTCCGCGCCGCTTTCCACGTAGCAGCCGATGGCCGCGGCGGCCGGCGCGGTTTCCGCGAGCTTCACTAGCCGCGACCGACCGGTCAGCGACGGCGCCTCGATCACCGCAAGCCCGGGTGGCGCCCTCTCCAGCAGCAGCTTCAGCCGCGCGGTGGCCGAATCGGTCGCGTCCCGCAGCCGGACGACGCGCCGCCCGCCTGTCAGCGGCAGGCCCGACGCCTCGTCGGCGAGGCGGTCCGATCCATCGCCCGGCAGATCGACGACGCGAAACGGATCGTCGAGCGACCCGGCGGCCGAGCGGACCAGCATGTCGGACCGCTCACGGATCAGTCCGACATCGTCACCGAACAGCACCACCGCACATGCGCGCCCCGGATCGGCAAGAAAGCCCGCCACCTGTCTCGGCGCGACTTTCAACGCCTTCAGGCCGCGTGAAGGGTTCGCTTGCGAAAGAAACTCGCCAGCTGCTGCGTGATCTGGTCGGCGACCGCCTCGGCCAGCCGCCGCTGCACCGTCTCGGTCTCCAGGTCGGCCGCGAAATACTGGTTGTCGAGGATGTTCACCGCATCCATCGCACGCGCACGCCCGCTGGTGATCACCGTCCGGTTCGGATCCTGCGCACGCAGCGTCCAGTTCGCGTTCGCGGTCATCCGGACGCGCGTGACCGAGCTGTCCGGCTGGATCGCGATGCCCTCGCCCGGAATGGAATAGTCCACGCTCAGGTCGTAGCGGCGGGTCACGCCGGAGCCGTCGCCCTCAAGGCGGGTCTGCAACGCCTGGCGCAGCAACTGACCCGGCCTGTCGGGGATGATTTCGACTGAAATCGCCGAGAGTTCGCGAGACGCGATGCCGGGCTCGCCGGACTGCGTCCGCGCATACAGCGGCTGGAAGCCGCAGCCGCCGAGCGCGGTCGCGGCCGCGATCGCGCAACCAGCGCCCCCGAGGCTCAACAGCGACCGCCGCCGGATCATGCGATCAGTTTGCCACCACGAAGTTGACGATGCGATCGGGGACGTGGATGCGCTTGACGATCCGCTTGCCGGCGAGCGCGCGCGCCACGTTCGGCTCGGCCTCCGCGGCGGCGAACGCGGCGTCGGCCCCTGCGCCCGGCGGAAGGATGATCGTGCCCCGCAGCTTGCCGAGCACCTGGACGGCCACGGTGACCGACAGGGTCGCCGTCAGGGCCGGATCGGCTTCGGGCCAGGACATCTCGGCCACCAGCGCACCCTCGTCCGGGCGCAACACCGCCATCATGCTTTCCGCCAGATGCGGCACCATCGGCGCGATCAGGCGCGCGAGCGTCTCGACGGCTTCGCGCCGCGCCCAGCCCAGGCCGGCATCGCCCGGCGCAGCTGCGGTCGTCTCGGAGATCGCGTTGGCGAGCTCGTATGCACGCGCGACGGCGACGTTGAAGGCGAACTGATCCAGCGCCTCGGTCATCGCCGCGATCGTCCGATGGGTCTGCCGGCGCAGCGCCATCGCCGCGTCGGAGAGCGGATCGGGCGCCACGGCAGGCGCCGCCACCTCGGCGATCGAAGCAGCAAGCCCGGCGAGGCGCTGGGTGAAGCGGAACGCCCCGGCCACCCCGGCCTCGGTCCACTCGATATCGCGCTCCGGCGGGTTGTCGGAGAGCACGAACCAGCGCGCCGTATCCGCGCCGTAGCGGTCGATGATCGCGCCCGGATCGACGGTGTTGCGCTTGGACTTGGACATCTTCTCGACGCGCCCGACCGCGACCGGCTCGTCCGAGCCGCGGCGCACGGCGGTGCCGTCCGCGCGCCGCTCGACCTCGTCCGGATACAGCCAGGAGCCGTCCGACGTGCGGTAGCTCTCGTGCGTCACCATGCCCTGGGTGAACAGACCGGCGAACGGCTCGTCGATCGACAGGTGCCCGGTCGCGTGCATCGCGCGGGTGAAGAAGCGCGCGTAGAGCAGGTGCAGGATCGCGTGCTCGATCCCGCCGACATACTGATCGACCGGCAGCCAGTGGCGCGCCGCCGCGGGATCCACCGGCACGTCCGCCCCGGGACTGCAGAAGCGGGCGAAATACCAGGAGCTGTCGACGAAGGTGTCGAACGTGTCCGTCTCGCGCTCGGCGGGCGCGCCGCAGCGCGGGCAGGCGACGTGTTTCCAGGTCGGGTGATGATCGAGCGGATTGCCGGGCCGGTCGAACGTCACGTCGTCGGGCAGACGCACCGGAAGCTCCGCGGAAGGCACCGGCACGGGCCCGCAGGCCGGACAATGGATGATCGGGATCGGACAGCCCCAGTAGCGCTGCCGGCTGACGCCCCAGTCGCGCAGCCGCCAGTTCTCCACGCCCTCGCCCACGCCGAGCTCGACGATCCGGGCGATCGCCGCCGATTTCGCGGCATCGACCTCCAGACCGTCCAGGAAATCCGAGTTGAAGATCGTGCCCGGCCCGTCATAGGCGACGTCGTCGATCGTGAAGGCGGCCGGATCGGCGCTGGGCGGCAGCACGACAGGCACCACCGCCAAATCGTAGCGGCGGGCGAAATCGAGGTCGCGCTGGTCGTGCGCCGGGCAGCCGAAGATCGCGCCGGTGCCGTAGTCCATCAGCACGAAGTTGGCGATCCAGACCGGGAACTCGCAGGACGGATCGAACGGATGGCGCACGCGCAGGCCGGTGTCGTAGCCGCGCTTCTCGGCAGCCTCGATCGTTGCCTCGCTGGTGCCGAGACGGCGGCACTCGGCGATGAAGCCGGCGGCGTCCTGATCGCGCGACGCCACCGCCGCGGCGAGCGGATGCTCGGGCGAGATCGCCAGGAAGCTCATTCCGAACAGCGTGTCGGGGCGGGTCGTGTAGACCTCCACCGAGTCGATAGCCCCCTGCGGCCCGGCTGCCGGGGCGACCAGCGCGAAGCGCAGGCGGGCGCCCTCGCTGCGGCCGATCCAGCGGGCCTGCATGGTACGCACGCGCTCGGGCCAGCGGCCGAGCCCGTCCAGCGCGGACAGAAGCTCGCGCGCATAGGCGGTGATGCGCAGGAACCATTGCGAGAGCCGCTTGCGCTCGACGGGCGCCCCGGACAGCCAGCCGCGGCCGTCGACGACCTGCTCGTTGGCGAGCACGGTCCCATCCACCGGGTCCCAGTTGACCCAGCTCTCGCGCCGGTCGACCAGGCCGGCCTTCAGCAGGTCAAGGAACAGCGCCTGCTGGTGGCCATAATACGCCGGATCGCAGGTGGCGAACTCGCGCGACCAGTCGAGCGACAGGCCCATGCGCTGCAACTCGGCACGCATGGTGGCGATGTTGTCCCGGGTCCAGCGCGCCGGATGGATGCCGCGCTGGCGTGCGGCATTCTCCGCCGGCAGGCCGAACGCGTCCCAGCCCATCGGATGCAGCACGTTGAACCCGCGCGCCCGGCGGTAGCGCGCGACGACGTCGCCGAGCGTGTAGTTGCGGACGTGCCCCATGTGGATCTTGCCGCTGGGGTAGGGAAACATCTCGAGGACGTAGTATTTGGGCCTGTCGCCGGCGGGCACGTCGGCAACGCGGAAACAGCCGCGCTCGTCCCAGGCGCGCTGCCAGCGCCGTTCCTCCTGCGGGAAATCGAAGCGCAGCCGTTCGGCAGCGCGCGGAGGCATGTCGTCCATGGCCCGCGATGTACCGGCAAGACTGAGCGCCGGGCAAGGCTCGGCAGGTCAGCCCCACGCTTGCGTGCCATGCAACCGGCCGCCGACCAGAGGCGTTGGCGGTCGGCACAACCGCACAAGGAGACCTACGATGCGCCTCGTTATCGCAGCAGCGGCGGCGTCGTTGATGGTCGGGGGCGCGGCCTTCGCCCAGCCCGCGAACCCAAGTCAGGTGGAGACGCAGAGCCAGCCTGGCCAGCCGACCGCGACCAACATGCCGTCCACGTCGGGCGTGATCACGTCGCAGGTGCCGAACGGCTCCACGACCCTTCCGTCGCTCAACGGCACGACGAACCAGGGTGCTGCGCTGCCGAACGGCAGCGGCAAGTAAGCCTGCGCATTCCTGCCGCTCCGGCGGCAGGACCCCCAGTGTCCCGCTTATCCCAGAAGTTCGCTGGCAAGCTTCCGGGGCAGGACACTAGCGGCTCGCGGTCGCGGATGCGCGCAGGTCGCGCGCTCGCTCCAGCACCTTGTTCTCGATGTCGGCGACCGTCTGCGGGCTGACATCGGCGTCGACCCACTGACCGTTGCGGAACACCTGCCGGAAGATCGACACCCGGAGGCCGTCCGAACGCAGCTGGCGGCCGAGGATGTAGACCGTCGCCTTGAACCGCTCGCCGTCCGAGGTCGGCGGCTGGTACCAGTCGGTGATGATGACGCCGCCGAACGGGTCGGCGGAGGCGAGCGGCATGAACGAGAGCGTGTCGAGCGCGCCCCGCCACAGGTAGGCGTTGACGCCAAGGGCGGCGCCATCGTCGCCGCGGTGCCGTGAATTGCCGAATGAGAACAGACCTCCGGAGCCGCCGATCAGGCCCTGACCGGCGCCGCCCTCGTCCGGGACGTTGTATTCCGACGCCGAGACGCCGCGAACCTGCGACCCCCCACCGCCGCAGGAGGAAAGCGCCAGCAGCAGCGGCGACGCAGCCAACGCGGCAAGCAAGGCAGGGCGGGAAAAGTGACTCATTCGTGGTCCTATGCGACTCGGGCGAGGCCGGGGGTCTGTCGCCCCCTTCCGGCCAGCCTTCCTAAGACCCGCCGCCGCCGCCGCCAAGACGCAGCGGTCGTTGGGGGCACAAAAAGAAAGGGCGGCAGGTTGCCCTGCCGCCCGTCTTGGGGATGGAGGCCGTCGTTACCAGCTCAGGCCGGTGCCGACGCCGAGATACTGGACCTTGATCGTGTTGTGCAGCGGGCTGTCCGCGGCCCCGAGGTCGAGGTCGTAGCCGCGCTGATGCATCTGACCCCAGAGGTATTCCAGGTAGACCGCCATGCCGGGGGCCACGCTGTAGGTGGCGCCGGCGGCGACACCCTGCGTGTTCATGACCCCCACTGCACCAGAGGCTTTCGTCGCCGCCGTCTGGAAGCCCGCCTGCCAGGACTTGAAGTAGTGGGCACCGGCGACGAACGGACCGACCGTGTAGGACGTGCCGACCACGTAGGCCGTCTCATGCTCCGTGCCGGCCGGCTGCATAGCCTCGTTGTTGGCGATGCTGTTGAAGGCGCCTCCGCGGACCATGCCGCCAACCGAGAAGCCGGCATAGGTGATCTGACCGCCGCCCATGCCGTACTCGTACTGGTTGTATTGCTGCACGCCGCCGGTCTGCGCGGGGCCGCCGATCGAGCCCGAGTAGTTGACCTTGCCGGCGGTCGTGTAGTCGGCGAATCCGGCCACGCCGACCGGTCCGAACGTGCCGCGATAGCGCAGCGCCGTCTCGATCGTGTTGCGACGGCGACGGTAGTCGACGGTCGAGGACGAGAGCAGGTCGCAGCCGTAGCCCGCCACGTTGCCGGCAGCGCTGGAGGCGGGGACGCCGCTCGGGACTTGCCCGTTCAAGCACCCGTTGCCGTTGTCGCCGTTCAGGTTCGAGGTGTCAGGCTCATACGACACGCCGAGGTCGAAGCCCCAGATCTGTGGCGAGAGGTAGACCAGCTTGTTGGTCGTGTACTCGGCGCCGACATCGGGGAACGGCCACGGCGAGTTCAGGTTGCCCGAGAAGCTGGCCGGGATGGCGCCGTTCCAGCCGCCGGAGTTGAAGTTTTCGAAGTTGCCGACCAGGAACAGGCTGGAAGGCCCGTCTCCCATGCCGAAGCGCAGCGTGCCGAGCTGATCGGTCCCGACATAGCCGTAGGCGCGGCGGAACTGCAGCTGGTCACGCGCGCGGCCGGCCTGCGACGGGCTGGAGTAGGTGTTGCCGCCGGCACCGCCGTAGTCCCAGGAGCGGATTTCGAAGCTGGCGCCATACTTCAGGCCGTTCGCAGCCACGCCGTCGAAGCCCGGATACAGGCGGGCGATGTCGACCATGCCATAGTTCTGCAGCTTCGCATTGTTGAGAGCCGCGGCCCGGTAGTAGCCGGGAGGCACCGCTGCGCCGACGGTACCGGCGGGGGAACCTTTCGGGGCCGGGAACGTGGTCGGAGCGACCACCGCGCCTGTGATCGTCGTGCCGACCGCGGACGTCGATGTCGGCGCGCCGACCGCGCCGGTCACAGTGCCGCCGGCCGGAGTGACCACGTAAGGCTTCGAGCTGACCGTGCCGGACGTGATATCGTAGTAGTAGCTGTCGTTCATGTCGCTCTGGCCGTAGACGCCGATGAAGGCCTGGAAACGACCGTTCAGGCGGACGGTGATCGAGCCTGGCGCGGGTGCACCCTGACCGGAATCATCTCCAGAACCGTCGCCGTACTGGACCGACATCTGCGCGTAAGCGGCAGGGTCGATCGCGCTCGTAACGCCCAACAAGGCGACCGAGGCCAGCAGGAGCTTGCGCATTCCATCCTCCTAAGTTCGCCGGCTTCCCGGCTCGTGAGCGGCCCCATCCACCCGTCGTTGGCGGCGTGCTCGCGCGCCGTCGTCCGGAGTCGTTCGCCACACCTGGAGGGGACTATGGGGTAGTCGGCTTCGGACCGGCAACCCTCTCCGGCCTCAGGTCATGGTAATCGCGAAACACTGTGGCTAAGGCAGCACAGATGCGCGATGCTAGATCTTCGCTGGGAAAATGGCTTCTGAGGTTGGCTGACGGATATCGGTCCCTCATTGCGGCCGCTCACCGCCGGCCAGGTTACAGCCGATGGTAGCGTTGTCCAACATACCCACTGCTGGCTGCGACGCCCGTTAGCATTAGTCACGGGTTGGGATACGGCGTGGCCGCGCCGCAACACGTCGGGAGTCTTCGGAGCGACTAAAGGGTCGCCCGAAGGACCAAGTCCTCTGCGGGAGGCCCCCTAGGTAGCTCGGGCTCTGCATCGTCCGGGCGTGATCGGGTGGTGAGTTATGCGGTAAGGCCGGTCGCGCTCGAGATGCCCAGGTCTCTGCACCTTCCCGGCAGAGATCGGGTTGTGACCACGACAAATCTATTTCGCTGGCTTGGCGCGGTCAACAGTAGCGGTTTCGACCGCGTCTCGATGCCGCCCTTCACCTGCCGCGGGCTGCCGTGTCTCGCTCGGGAAGTCCGGGCTGCCGCGTGCTGAATGTCCGGTTCCTGGATCGCCTGTCGAGCCGGCCGATGACCGGGTGGGTCGGATGCGGCGCTTCGGGTCTGATTACCCTACCAATCCTCGGCCTTGGCGTCAGACGACGCTCAGGGTGGACATCCAACTGACCTAAGCAGATTCTGGTTGGTTGCCCAACGCGTGGGCTTTGCGATTCGCTGGTGGCTCCGATTCGCGTGGGTGGGGCATGGGCGGCAAATCTCCGATGGTGGCGAGCCACGAACAGCGCGTTGCCTTGGCAGCTCTTGCGGGGTCTCGCGATCGCGGGGAAGCGGACCGGGCACGCGCTGTGCTGCTGACCCTGTCCGGCTGGAGCAGTCCGCGGATCGCGGAGGCGTTCGGTGTGCGGGAGGATACGGTTCGGCTGTGGCGCAGCGACTTTGGCAGGGGCGGTGTCGATGCGATCAAGGCGAGCATCGCGCCCGGACCGCCGCCGGTGAAGAGTGCCACTGCGTTGCGCGTGGTCACGCCCTTGCTCGAAGAGCCGGTAGCGGATCGACCGAACTGGACGATTGCCCGGCTGCGTGCCGAAATCGAAGCGCGTGAGGGTGTTCGCATCAGCCGGGCGCAATTGTCCAAGGCGTTGCGAAAAAAAGTTCCGCTGGCGGCGGCCCCGGCACACGCTGAAAGG
>DATEQV010000198.1:0-7858 GCA_035272265.1 Acidisphaera sp.
ATCGTCGCCTTTGCCGGTGCCGAACGTGTTCTTCCAGCCGAGGCCTTGCTCCTCGATGCCCGCACCCTCGGGTTCGGGGCCGACATACGGGCGCGGATCGGCAGCACCATGGGTCTTGCCGAATGTGTGCCCGCCGGCAATGAGCGCCACCGTCTCCTCGTCGTTCATCGCCATGCGGGCGAACGTCTCGCGGATATCCACGGCCGCAGCGACCGGATCCGGCTTGCCGTTCGGCCCTTCCGGATTGACGTAGATCAGGCCCATCTGAACGGCGCCGAGAGGATTATCGAGCTCGCGTTCGCCGGTGTAGCGCTTGTCGCCAAGCCAGGTGTCCTCGGACCCCCAGTAGATGTCCTCTTCGGGCTCCCAGACGTCCTCGCGCCCGCCGGCGAAACCGAACGTCGTGAACCCCATCGACTCCAAGGCGACGTTGCCGGCGAGAATCATCAGATCGGCCCAGGAGATTTTCCGGCCGTATTTCTGCTTGATCGGCCAGAGCAGCCGGCGCGCCTTGTCGAGGTTCGCGTTGTCCGGCCAGCTATTGAGGGGCGCGAAGCGTTGCGTGCCGGACCCTGCACCGCCGCGGCCGTCGCCGATGCGGTACGTGCCTGCGCTGTGCCACGCCATCCGGATGAACAACGGCCCATAGTGACCGTAGTCGGCCGGCCACCAGTCCTGCGACGTCGTCATCAATGCGTGCAGGTCCTTGATGACGGCATCCAGGTCGAGACTCTTGAACACGTCGGCGTAGTTGAACGACTTGTCCATGGGATTGGACTTGGCGGAGTGCTGGTGGAGACTTCTCAGGTCCAGCTGATTCGGCCACCAGTCCCGGTTCGACATGTACCCGACAACCGCGTGGATGTGAGTCCCGGTCGCCACTGGGCACTTGCTTTCGCTCGTCATGTTCTCTCCGATCGTGTTCTGGTTTTTCCGTTCCGCATAGAAGGATCACCGATCCTTGGATAGCGATCCCGCTTCATGGCCAGGCGATAACAAAAAGCCGATCGCGCGGACTGTCCTGATCACCGAAAACCGTCTCGAAACTGCAATCGGACTTGACGATGGAGGCAACCAAGTCTGCTGCTGGCCCGAAGCGGGACGTCGGTCCCCCTGTGAGCGGAATGTCCGCAACTTAGCCAGCCCCTCGCGATACGTCCAGGACATAGGACCCAATGGCGGCGATAGGCAGCGCTTATCGCGGGCCGGCTCCCTTCGCAACGCGCCGTATCCGCCCCCGGCTGCGAGCGACGGCCTCCCCGGCGGGCTGTGCCGCCAATTTCGCCTCGTGCATCCTCTGGGGCGGCACGTGGCGGCGGAACAGGTCCGCCATCTCCGCCAGCAACGCGGCCCGGGGATCGGCCTTGCGCACCAGCAGCACCACGTCGCGCCCGATCTCCGCGCCTTTCGGTGTGCTGTAGCGCACCAGTCCACCAAGCGGCCCATCCGCCTCCGCCGCCAGCACCGGCATCAGCGACACGCCCTCGCCGGCCGCCACCATGTGGCGCAGGATCTCTAGGCCCGTGGCATGGCGCGCATGCGGGGCCGGCGTCGGTGCACAGGCGGCCAGCACCTGGTCGCGCAGGCAGTGTCCGTCCTCCAGCAACAGCAAACGCCCGGGCCGCGGCGGCCATTCCGGCGGCTCGCCAGCCGGATGCGCGATCAGCATCGGCTCGTGGAACAGCAGATGCGCGACCAGCCCCGGGTCGGGCGGAGTGCTGCACATCAGCGCCGCATCCACCCCGCCGCCCCGCACGGCGGCGATCAGGTCGTCGGTGCGCGCCTCGCTGAGGATCAGGCACAGCGCCGGATACGCCTCGCGGATCGGCCGCAGCATCAGCGGCAGCAGATAAGGCCCCAGCGTGGGAATCGCACCCAGCCGGAACGGTCCCGCCAGCGTGCCCGCCGCCCCGCCCGCGCCGGCGACGAGGTCGCGGGCCGCGGCGACCAGGTCCGCCGCCCGCTCGGCGAACGTCACGCCGGCCGGCGTCAGCATCACCTTGCCCGGCAGCCGCTCGAAGATCGCGAAACCGAGCCACGCCTCCAGCTTGCGCACCTGCGCCGACAGCGCCGGCTGCGACACGCCGCACGCGGCGGCGGCCCGGCCGAAATGCCGGTGCTTCGCCACCGCCGCCACGTATTCCAGATCGCGCAGCGACAAGCCGGCCAGGCTGCCCGGGGCTGCGGTCGCCATACACGCTCCCTATCGTCCACCCACGAACAATCTAGTGGGCTTATTGCCGAGCCGTCGCAACTCCCGGCGGGCGACAGCGCCCGGCCGCGTGACATGTCGATGAAAGCCGGTGCGCGAGCGCTAGGCGATATAGGTGAACGCGCCGTCGCTGGAGACGTTGGTGCCGTTCGGATTCGTGACGGCGACCGCGACGTCGCCCGGCGCATGTTGCGGCACGACGCCCGCCGCCGCCATCCCATCGCCCGATACCGTCACGTTGCCGAGCGGCCTGCCCCCGATCGTGATCGAGGCGCCGGACGCGAACGCCGTCCCGCACACGATGATCACGTCATCGGCACGGCCCCGCCGCGGCTGCACGTCGGTGATGCGAAGCGCGTCCGTCCCCTTCTCCTCGGGCACCTGCACGATGATCCGCCCGACCTGGAACAGGAACTCGAAGAACCGGCGCTCCTGCGTGCCGAGAATGAACGCCGCGGCATACGCGATCATCGGCGTCACGGGACTCGACGGATTGAGCGCCTGCAGCAGCACCAGCGTGATCACACCGGTGATCGCACCGCTCACCGGACGCCCGAGATGCCACAGGTTATAGCTGTGGTCCCACCCTTTTTGCTGCTTGCCGCTGCCGTGCTCGTAGATGCCTTTCAGGCTGATCACGATGCCGCCGAGCGCGCCGCACCAGGCGCAGCGCACGGCAACGTGATGGAGCGCGTTGTCCGCGGATTCCGCGCCACCGTTGAGAAACCAGACCCCGACGCCGAACAGGATCGAGATAGCGGCGAGGTTGTACAGGAACACCCCGACCGGCCACGACCACGTCAGGGTCCGGCGCTCCTGCGCGCCTTCCGCGCCGCCGTGCGTTGGCGTCGGATTCGCCCGGTGATGCATGGCGACAACCTCCAGGTGCAATCGGGACAGCCCAACCCGGAGTCCTGGCAACCCCGGATCGGGCTTCCCACTCGCCTCATATCACGTTCGGAACCGTACACAGGCCCGGCAATCTGGCATCTGGACGCGACACGGGAACGTCTCATAGAAAGCCGGCGTACACGCCGCTACCGACTGGGCTGCCTCTACCATGTTCCACGTCAAGACCCTGCTGATCGCGCTGTTCCTGGCCTCCGTGCTGTACGTGCACTACCGTGGCCGCGTGCGCCACGGATTTGGCCGCCAGCTTACCGACCACTCGACCTTCCTCGCGCCGGTCAACGCGGTGTTCTACCTGTTCTCGCGCGTGCCCCCGCGTCCGTTCCTGGAGGAGCGGTACTTCCCCGAACTGCGCACGCTCACCGACAACTGGCAGGCGATCCGCGACGAGGGGATGCGGCTGCTCGACGAAGGCCACGTGCGCGCCGCCGCGGGCTACAACGACCTCGGCTTCAACAGCTTCTTCCGCACCGGCTGGAAGCGGTTCTACCTGAAATGGTACGACGATCCGCTGCCGTCGGCCGAGCGGATGTGCCCGCAGACCGTCGCCCTGCTGAACGCGATCCCGAACGTGCATGGTGCGATGTTCGCGCTGCTGCCGCCCGGCGGCCGTCTGGTGCGCCACCGCGATCCGTTCGCGGGCAGCCTGCGCTACCACCTCGGCCTCGACACGCCCAACAGCGACGACTGCTTCATCGAGGTCGACGGCGTCCGACGCGGCTGGCGCGACGGCCAGGCGATGATCTTCGACGAAACCTTCATCCACTACGCAGAAAACAAGACCGACAAGACTCGGCTGATCCTGTTCTGCGACGTCGACCGTCCGCTGTGGGGCGCGTTCCCTCGTGCGGTCAGCCATTTCGTCAGCGACCACATCGTCAAGGCGACGGCCACGCAGAACATGCCGGGCGACAAGGTCGGCATCGCCAACCGCGCCTTCGGCGGCGTCTATCAGGTGCGGCTTGCCGGCAAGCGGCTGAAGACGTGGAACCGCAAGGTCTATTACAGCCTGAAATACGCCCTCGTCGCCCTCGTCGCCGCCGCCATCGTACTGCAGTAACGGCCCGACCGTCCGCCTCCCGCCGGTTCCGTGCCGGCGTCCGGCATGACGTCTCCGTTGCGCTGTCACCAAGGCGTCACACGACGCTTCCGCCGGGCCGTTGCTACCTCTCTGGCACGATGCGACTCGCGCTCGCCGTCCTCGCCGCAGCCTGCCTGCTCGCCGCACCCGCGTGCGCGCAGACGTTGACCGGCGTCGGCGGCACGTTCCCCGCACCCGTCTATGCGAAATGGGGCCAGGCGGCGAAGGACGCGATCGGCATCGAGCTGACCTACGACGCCGCCGGCTCCGGCCGCGGCCAGGACTCCGCAATGGCGCATACCGCCGATTTCGGCGCCTCCGACGCGCCGATGCCGCACGACAGGCTCGCCGCCGCCGGCCTGCTGCAGTTTCCCACGCTGATCGGCGCGGTCGTCGTGATCGTCAACCTGCCGCACGTGCGCGAAGGCGAGCTCAAGCTCACCGGCGAAGAACTCGCCGCCATCTACGCGGGCAAGATCCGCAAATGGAACGACCCTCGCCTCGCCGAAACCAACCCTGGCGTGACGCTGCCGAACGTCAGCATCGCGACGGTCCACCGCTACGAGCCGTCCGGCACCTCCTACGCCTTCACCGCGTACCTCGCCGCCGTCAGCCCGGCATGGAGAACCGCGATCGGCACGGGCACTCAGGTCGCCTGGCCCGCCGGCGCGGGCGCTATCGGCAACGATGGCGTCGCCACCACCGTCATGACCACCCGCGGCGGCATCGGCTATGTCGAGTATGCGTTCGCGTCGCAGAACCACCTCTCCGCCGCCCGCCTGCGCAACCACGCGGGCGCCTTCGTCCGACCGACCGAGGCCAGCTTCGCCGCTGCCGTCGCCGCCGCCGACTGGACTGCGCCGGACTTCGCCGCCGACCTGATCGACACCGTCGATCCCGCCGGCTGGCCGCTCATGGCGCCGACCTTCGCGCTCGTCTCGAGGGACCCGACCTGGCGCGCGCGCACGCTGCTGGCGACCCGCTTCTTCGACTGGGCGTTCACCAGCGGCGGCGCGATCGCCGCACAGCTCGCCTTCATCCCGCTGCCCAAGCCGGTGCAGGACAGCGTGCGCGCCGCATGGCGCGACATGCTCGGCCCCGCGGCCACCGCCGCCGAGTAGACGCATGGCCCCGCCTTTTCGATCACGCGACCTCTCGGCCGTCCCGCGATCCCGCACTCGGCACCGCCTGCGCGGGCCGCACGCGCTGCTGGCCGCACTCCTCCCTGTGCTGATCGGCGGCGCCCTCATCCTCGCGTGGCTCGCGCAACGGCCCGCGCCGATCGTCATCGCGTTCGCGAGTTCCCTCAGCGGTCCCAGCGCCGCAACGGGCCGCGAGGCGCTCGCCGCGACGCGCATCTATCTCGACGAGGTCAACGCCGCCGGCGGCATCGACGGCCACAAGCTTCAGCTCGCGCTGTTCGACGACCAGGGGCTCCCGCCGATCGCGCGCGACCGCGCCACACGGGCCGTCGCCAGCCCCGCGCTCGCGGTCCTCGGCCACGCGCTCAGCGCCACCTCCAACGCCGCCGGCCCGCTGTATCGCGAGGGCCGGATCGCCGCCGTGACCGGCAGCGCCAGCTCCGACGCGACCACGCGCGACAACCCCTGGTTCTTCTGCGCGCTGTCGCCCAACAGCCAGCAGGCCGAGTTCCTCGCCGAATACGTCCGCGCCGTCGTCCTCGCGCACAACTCCAACTTCATGCGCACACCGGACATCGACTTCGTCGCCACCGAAGACAGCTACGGCCGCAACTTTCTCGATGGCTACGCGCGCGGCAACGGCGGCGTGGCGCCGAAGACCTTCACCATCCGTGTCGGCGAGCACGCCGATGGGGGCGCCGCCGCCACGGCCGACCTCCTCGCGCAGGAGCCGGAACCCCGGATCATCGTCCTCGGCACCGCGCCCGACGTGACCGCCGCGGCGCTGAAGGCGATCCGGCGGCGGGGCATCCACTCGATCGTCATCCTCGCCTCCCGCGCCGCGTCCGACAGTTTCGTCGAGCAGTTCGCCGCCGAGCCCGAGGAGCGGGACGAGCCCGGCTTTTTCCTCGACAACGTCTTCGCCATCGCGCCGATGATCCTCGATTCCACCGGCGAACTCGGCCAGGCCTTCGCCGCGCGCTACCACCGCGAGACCGGCGCGCGCGCCGGCTGGGTCGGCGCCGCCGCCGAGGACGCGACGCGGGTCGTCGTGGAGGCGATTCGCCGCGCCCACGTCGCCGACACCGACGCCAGCCGCGCCGACGACCGCGAGAAGGTCCGCGCGGCGCTCGCCGCGATGACCGATCCCGCCACCGCGCCGCTCGGTATCAACGGCCCGCTCTACTTCGACGCCAACCGCCAGATGCCGCGCCCGATCCGCTACGGCTTCTTCCGCAAGGACCGCTTCATCAGCGCGCCGCTGCAGCTCGTCCGGGTGCAGAACCCGGAGCTGATCGACGTCGTCGCCGAGATGGACGCCGGCCACATCGTGCAGATCGGCGACCTGCTCTACTGGCTGCAGCGGGTAGTGTACACCGGCATCGACATCACTCATCTCGACCGGATTGATGTGCGCAATGGCAGCTTCGCCGCGCGGTTCTTCCTGTGGATGCGCTACGCCGGCAGCGACGACCTGCCCACCCAGGTCGCCTTCCCCGACCTCGACGGCGACTTCAACCCGGCCCATCCCGCGCAGTCGGGGACCGAGGAGGGGCTGAACTACCGGCTGTACGACGTCAGCGGAACGTTCAAGGCACGCTACGACCTGCACGACTTCCCGTTCGACCGGCAGTCGCCGGTGATCCGCCTGCAGAACCGCGACCACCCGCGCGAACAGGTCGCCTACGTCATCGACACGTTCGGTCTGCAGACCGACCGCACCGGCGCCGCATCCGATGGCACCGCGTCCGATGGCAGCGCGCCCGATGGCAGCGCGCCCGACGGCAGCGCCGACGCGTTCCGCGACCTGCAGCTATGGCACGTGCTCGGCGTGCAACCATTCGCCGCATCGGTCTCCATCCGCTCGACGCTCGGCAAGCCGGCGCTGTTCGAGACCGCCAACCGCGTCGAATACGGCGCCTACGCGACCGAGATCGTGCTCGAGCGCAATGCCGTCGCCTTCATGGTCAAGACGCTGATCCCGCTGTTCCTGCTCGTGCTCGTCGTGTTCGTGACGTTCTTCTTCCCCGAGACGCTTGCTGAGGAGCGCACGACGATCCCGATCACCGCGATCCTGACGAGTGCCGTGCTGCTGATCTCGATCGGCAGCGACCTGCCGGGCCTCGGCTACACCGTGGCCGTGGAATACCTGTTCTACGTCTTCTTCGGCCTGTGCCTGATGGCGATGTTCGTCGGCTTCCTCACCGAGCACCTGCGCCTGCGCGCGATGAAAGGCCACCGCGACGTGATCGACACGATCGGGATCGTCACCTACTGCTCCGTCGTCGCCATCACCGCCGGCGTGTTCTGGTGGAAATACGGCGCGCGGCTATAGTGATACCTTTTCACGCCATGGTCGGGCGTGTCCGGCCAACTCTTGGGTCAACGGATGCGACGATGGCTTACAGACGAAGATGAAGTGGCCATCGACGTCGCGCACCGCCTGGCAGAGCGGCTGGCGGGAGAATAGGTCGTCGCCGAGATAGATCGCGTCGAACGCGGCGTAGCGCCGGC
>DATEQV010000199.1:0-3278 GCA_035272265.1 Acidisphaera sp.
CGCCACACGTCGACACGGGGCGACGCCTTCGCGATGACCTGGGCCGACAAGACCGTCACCAACCGCCGCACCGCCGGCACGCTGCTCCTCTCGAAGGTGCGCCTGATCGAGCGCGCGCGCGAGACGACCAAGGTTGCACTCGGTTCGATCGGCGGCTTCGAGCTGGTGTGCAGCGCAGGGCATGGCGCGATGCGGACGTTCGCGGCCACGCTGCTGCTGCGCCGCACGGATTACGATGAGCTCATCAGGTTGGAGCACGATCTCACGCCGACCGGTCTCATCGCCCGCATCGAGCATATTCTCGAACACATACCGCTGGCGTTGCGAGAACACGAGCGGCTGGCCGCGGACGCGGCACGGCGACTCGCCGAGTATGAGCAGCGTCTCGGTCAGCCCTTCGCGTTGCAGGGCGAGCTCGACGCGAAGCGGGCGGAGTTGGTGGCACTGGACGTCAGTCTCGCACAGACCGCGGCCGAGCCTCTCGACGAGGCCGCCTGACCCGGTCGTCCCCGTCTCTCCAACGGAGACAAACCCATGCCCGTCATCGACACCGGGACGCTCGTGCGCCCCGCCTTCGAGGCTGCGCAGTTCACCGCAACGAAGTGGGACAGCGCAGCGGACAAAGCCGACTTTGCGAATGCCTTGTGCCGGTTCATCGCCGCTCAGACCGCCCGTCCTGCATTGCTCGGCCCCAGCAGGGACGGCCGGCGCGAAGCGCCGACGACCAGGCCAGCCTGTTCTAGCCGCGCGTGCCGCACCGCGCCCGGCGCCGCAAGGGGCCTTTGGCCCGGCTTCGCCGGCTGCGCCCTTGCCCCGCGCGGACGCGGACGCGGCGCGAGTGGCCGGTCTCCGGAAAGACACCGCAGACAGAACCAATCGGACAGGAGCCGCAGATGGCCGAACTCCGCAGCGTCGATCCGCGCATGCTGAAGCCGAATCCCGACAACCCCCGCACCATCGCCGTTCCCAAGGAGATGGACCAGCAACTGACCGCCTCCATTGCCGCGATCGGGCTGCTGCAGCCGCCCGTCGTCCGCGAAATCGCCGGCGAACTCGTCATTCGTGCCGGCGACCGTCGCACCAGGTCCGCCATCGCCGCCGGCAAGGACGTCATCGACGTCTACGTGCTGACCGCCAACGAGGACATCGATCCGATGGCGGCGATGAGCGAAAACCTCGTGCGCGTCGGCTTGAACCCGGTCGATACCTGGCGCGGCATCGACAAGCTCGAACAGCAAGGTTGGAACGAGGACGCGATCGCTGCCGCCCTGGCGCTGCCCGCCCGCACGGTCCGCAAGCTGAAGCTCCTCGGCAAGCTCCATCCGCCGATGCTGGACTTCATGGCGAAGGGCAGCATGCCGAACGACGAGCAGCTGCGCACCATCGCCAACGCCTCGGTCGACGACCAGGCCCAGGTCTGGAAGCGCTACAAGCCGAAGAAGGGCCACGACGTCTCCTGGTGGGAGGTCTCGCGCGCCCTCAGCAAGCCGCGCATCCCGTTCTCGGCCGCGAAGTTTGACGACAAGCTCGCCGAAGAGTTCGGCGTCGTGTGGGTCGAGGACATGTTCGCACCCGCCGGCGAGGACGGCCGGTACACCACGAACGCCGAAGGCTTCTTCGGTGCGCAGGAGGCCTGGATGAGAGCCAACCTGCCCGAGCGCGGCGCCGTGCTGACCCTGAACGAGTTCGGCCAGCCGGAGCTTCCGAAGAAAGCTGAGCGTGTCTACGGCAAGCCGCAGAAGGGCGACATCACCGGCCACTATGTCGACCACCACAGCGGCGAGGTGAGGAGTGTCGTCTACCGCATGCCGCCCGAGATGAAGAAGCGCGGCAAGACCGACCACGCGACGCAGGACGAACCGCCTGCCAAGCCGCCGCGTCCCGACGTGACGCAGAAGGGTGTGGCGATGATCGGCGACCTGCGCACCGACGCGCTGCACCAGGCGCTCGATAACGCCGACGTTCCGAACGAGACCCTGATCGGCCTCCTCATTCTCGCCCTCGGCGCCCGGAACGTCTCCGTGCACACCACGAGCTCCGAGTACGGCAATCGCGAAGCGATCTGCAAACGCATCAGTGAGGGCGGCTTGCTGTCCGCCGACCAGACGCTGCTGCACGCCGCCGCGCGCGACATGCTCAAGGTCGTGCTCTCCTGTCGCGCCAACATGACGGACAGCGGCATCAACAGCCGCATTGCCGGCCAGACACTCGGCGCATCGGATCACCTGCCGTCGATGGCGACGGAGGAGTTCCTGTCCTGCCTCTCGCGCCAGGCCCTCGAACGCAGCGCTGCCGCCGAAGGCGTCAGGGTCGAGCCCCGCGTCAAGGACACCCGCGCCGCCCTGATCGCGCACTGCCAGGACTGCGTCTGGCGCTTCCCGGGCGCCCTGTTCACCGTCACGCCCGAGGAGTTCGAGGCCTCGCGGCACAGCGAGTCGATGCCCGACGAGGACGAGGCAGACGACACGCCCGACGACGCGGACGACTACCTCGCGGACCTGGCCGACGAGGACGGCGCCCCCGGCCTTCCGGTCTGTCCTGCCGCTGCCGAGTGACCTGCCGCGCCCGGCGTCTCAGCGCCGGGCGCCCCTCTCCTGCATCGAGGACACCACCATGACCCACCTCCCTGCGGGCGGCGGGCAGACGCTCGTGCCGCCTCTCGCCAGCCGAACGTCAATGGCGATGCCGCCGCTCCTCGGCGACCGCCTGCCGCTGCGCGAAGCGCTCGCCGCGAAGCGTGCCGCCGTCACGGCGCTCGAAGCCGCCTGGGTTACCGCAGCCGAGGCCGACGCCGTCCGCAACACCAGCCGCGATGTGCGGATCGACGACCGCGGCACGTGGGACAAGGCCACCTGGTCACGCCACCTGGCCGCCGCCTCGGTACACGAGTTCGACTTCAAGCCGCGCATCCGGCGCCTGCTGCGCGAGATCGACAGCCTCGAAAAACGACTCGCCATGCCGGGCGCACCGATCGCCCACGCGGTCTGACGCCGCAGCGAAACGCGGCCCTGAAACGCAACGCATCACGCTCAGCCGACTGAAGGAAACAGAAAATGTCGGACGCCCGCGACAGCGCATCCGCGCTCCCGCCGCTCTGCTACATCCGTCACCCTGAGACAGACGAGACTGTCATCATGATCCGCGGTGAACCGGGCTGGCGTCCGGCACACACCAAGTGCTCGCCGGAGTGCCTGAACGCCAAACTCGCACATCCGCCAACACCGGAACAGATCCTCGCCATGAAGCACGGCTCGCTGATCGGCTGGGACACACCCGGC
>DATEQV010000200.1:0-13709 GCA_035272265.1 Acidisphaera sp.
CGGCGACTACCGGATCGTCGCCGACTACCTGATCGCCGCCGACGGCGTGCACAGCGCGGTGCGCCGCCTGCTCGGGCACGAGAGCGTCGGCCAGACGTTCCGCGACCGGTTCCTGATCGCCGACGTGCGCATGGCGGCCGACTTCCCGACCGAGCGCTGGTTCTGGTTCGACCCGCCGTTCAACCCCGGCCAGTCCGTGCTGCTGCACCGCCAGCCGGACAACGTCTGGCGCATCGACTTCCAGCTCGGCTGGGACGCCGATCCGGTCGCCGAGCGCGCGCCCGAGCGGGTCATCCCGCGCGTGCGCGCGCTGCTCGGCCCGGATGTGCCGTTCGAGCTGGAGTGGGTCAGCGTCTACACGTTCTCCTGTCTGCGCATGGAGCGGTTCCGCGACCACCGCGTGCTGTTCGTCGGCGACTGCGCGCACCGCGTCTCGCCGTTCGGCGCGCGCGGCGCCAATTCCGGCGTGCAGGACACCGACAACCTCGTCTGGAAGCTGGTGCTGGTGCTGAAGGGATCAGCACCCGACAGCCTGCTCGACACCTATGCGAGCGAGCGCGAATACGCGGCCGACGAGAACATCCTGAACTCGACGCGCAGCACCGACTTCATCACGCCGAAGAGCGAGATGAGCCGGATCTTCCGCGACGCGGTGCTGACGCTGGCGCGCGAGTACGAATTCGCCCGCCATCTGGTCAACAGCGGGCGGCTGTCGCTGCCGTCGACGTACGAGTACTCGACGCTGAACACGCCCGACGCGGATACGTTCAAGGGCGGCCCGATCCCCGGCGCGCCCGCGCCGGACGCGCCGCTCGGTGAGGGCTGGCTGCTGGCGGAGCTCGGCGGCGATTTCACCCTGCTGGTGTTCGACGGCGCGCCGGTGGACATGCAGCTGCGCACGTCCGTGCCGGTCCGCGTCGTGACGGTGCCGGAGCACAACGACCTCGCCTGGGACCGCTACGACGCGCGCCCGGGCACCGCGTACCTGGTGCGGCCCGACCAGCATGTTTGCGCGCGCTGGCGCAGGGTCGATCCCGCCCGCATCGAGGCGGCCGTCGCCCGCGCCACGGGGCACCCCAAGGGGGACGCCAGGGGGGATCAATGACCGAGCTCAACGTCGCGCCCAACATCCGGGCCGCCGACGACTTCTATCAGGCGTTGATCGACACCCATCGCGGCCTGACGGCCGAGCAGAGCGCGCTCGTCAACGCCCGGCTCATCCTGCTGCTCGCCAACCACGTCGGCGATCCGCAGGTGCTGCACGAGGCGATGATGGCCGCCCATCACGGCATCGTGCCGCAAGGCGAAGACCGTATCATGGAGGCGCGACTGTGATGCGGCTGCACGGCTACTTCCGGTCCTCGGCCGCGTGGCGCGTGCGCATCGCGCTGGCGCTGAAGGGCATCGAGGTCGAGCAGACCGCGCACCACCTGCTGAAGGACGAGCAGCACGCGCCGGACTATCTGCGGCTCAATCCGCAGGGCCAGGTGCCGGCGCTGGAACTCGACGACAGGCGGGTGCTGACGCAGTCGCTCGCCATCGTCGAATGGCTGAACGAGACGCATCCCGAGCCGCCGCTGCTGCCGGGCTGCCCCTTCGAGCGCGCCCGCGTGCGCGCCTTCGCGCAGGTGATCGCCTGCGACATGCATCCGGTGCAGAACCTGCGCGTGCTCAACCGCCTGCGCAGCCTCGATCACGGCAAGGAGGACGTGATCGCCTGGGGGCAATGGGTGATCGAGACCGGGTTCCGCGCCTGCGAGGCCCTTCTCGCCGATCAGCCGGGGCCTTACTGTTTCGGCACCGCGCCGTCGCTCGCCGACATCTGCCTCGTGCCGATGCTGACCAACGCGCGCCGCTACCACAGCGATCTGGCGCCCTACCCGCGCCTGCTCGCGGCCGAGGCGGCCTGCAACGCGCTGCCCGCCTTCCAACGCGCCGCTCCCGGCGCGCAACCCGACGCCGAATAGACGGAGACAGCATGTCCGGCTTCGCCAGCACCAAGGACCTCGCCGACAAGACGATCAGCTTCGAGGAGCTCGGCCCCGGCCTGTACGGCTACACGGCGCAGGGCGATCCGAATTCGGGTGTGGTCATCGGCGACGAGAGCGTGCTGGTGGTCGACGCGCAGGCGACGCCGCTGATGGCGCAGGACGTGATCGCCCGCGTCCGCAGCGTCACCGACAAGCCGATCAATTACCTCGTCCTGTCGCACTACCATGCCGTGCGCGTCCTCGGTGCCTCCGCCTACGACCAGGCGGAGATCATCGCCTCGCAAGCGACGCGGGATCTGATCGTCGAGCGCGGACAGCAGGACATGGACAGCGAGATCGGCCGCTTCCCGCGCCTGTTCCGCGGCCGCGACACCATCCCCGGCCTGACCTGGCCGAACGTGACGTTCAAGCGGCGGATGACGCTGTGGCTCGGCGAGCGCGAGGTGCAGATCATCCATATCGGCCGCAGCCACACGGCGGGCGACACCATCGTCTGGCTGCCGAAGGACCGCGTCTGCTTCTCCGGCGACTGCGTGGAGTTCGGCGCGACGCCGTATTGCGGCGACGCCCATTTCACCGATTGGCCGGCCACGCTCGCCGCGATCCGCGCGCTGCAGCCCGAACGCCTGGTTCCCGGACGCGGCCGGTCGCTGATGAACGCGGACGAGGTGCGTGAGGGCATCGAGGGCACCTCGTCGTTCACCTCCGACCTGTTCGCCCGTGCGCGCGCAGGGGTGGCGAAAGGATGGTCGCTCAAGCAGGTGTACGACGACGCGCTGGAGTTCATGCGTCCGCGCTACGGCCATTGGGTGATCTTCGAGCACTGCATGCCGTTCAACGTCAGCCGCGCCTACGACGAGGCGAGCGGGCTGGATCACCCGCGCATCTGGACCGCCGAGCGCGACGTCGAGATGTGGCGCGCGCTGGAAGGCGCCGCGCCGATGAAGTCGGCGGAAGTGCATGGCTGAAGGCACCGCACGTGAAACTCCGTCATTGCGAGCGAAGCGAAGCAACCCAGGGCGACCGCTCGGGCGCGCGGCCCTGGGTTGCTTCGTTGCTCCGCTCCTCGCAATGACGGCCTAACCAAACCGGAGACACCGCAATGAACGTGTCCATCCGCTCCCCCTCCGCCCCGTCCGCCACCGGGCAGGCGCTCGCCTACCTGTCGGGCTTCGGCAACAGCTTCGAGACCGAGGCGCTGCCCGGCGCGCTGCCGGTCGGCCGCAACTCGCCGCAGCGCTGCGCCTATGGCCTGTATGCCGAGCAGCTGTCCGGCTCGCCGTTCACCGCGCCGCGCGCGAGCAACGAGCGCAGCTGGCTGTACCGCATCCGCCCCACCGTCGCGCACTGGGGCCGCTTCAATCGCATCGGCAACGGACTTTGGCGCACCGCGCCGTGCCCCGAGGTCGAACTGGCGCCCGGCCCGCTGCGCTGGGACCCGATCGCCATTCCCGACGCGCCGCTGACCTTCCTGGACGGCATGCGCACGATCACGACGGCCGGCGACGCGGGCAGCTGTACCGGGGTCGCCGCGCACGTCTTCCTCGCCACGCGCAGCATGAAGGACGCCTTCTACAACGCCGACGGCGAGATGCTGATCATGCCGCAGCAGGGCACGCTGCACCTGTTCACCGAGTTCGGCATGATCGACATCGAGCCCGGCGAGATCGCCGTCATCCCGCGCGGCGTGAAGTTCCGCGCGGAACTGCCGAACGGCCCGGCGCGAGGCTACGTGTGCGAGAACTACGGCGGCGCCTTCACGCTGCCCGAACGCGGCCCGATCGGGGCGAACTGCCTCGCCAATCCGCGCGACTTCCTCACCCCCGTCGCCGCCTACGAGGACAGCGATAAGCCCTGCCACATGACGGTGAAATACGGCGGCGCGCTGTGGCGGACGGAGCTCGACCGCTCGCCGCTCGACGTGGTCGCCTGGCACGGCAACTACGCGCCGTACAAATACGACCTGCGCCGCTTCTCTCCGGTGGGTCCGCTGCTGTTCGACCACGCCGACCCGTCGATCTTCACCGTGCTGACCGCGCCGTCGGAGACGCCCGGCACGGCGAACTGCGACTTCGTCTGCTTCCCCGACCGCTGGATGGTGGCCGAGAACACGTTCCGCCCGCCCTGGTACCACATGAATATCATGAGCGAGTTCATGGGCCTGATCTACGGCCAGTACGACGCCAAGCCGCACGGCTTCGTCCCCGGCGGTTTCAGCCTGCACAACTGCATGCTGCCGCACGGGCCGGACATCGACAGTTTCGAGATGGCGAGCACCGTCGACCTCAAGCCGCACAAGCAGGAGGGCACGATGGCGTTCATGTTCGAAACCCGCCTGCCGCAGCGCGTCACGAGCTACGCGGCCGAGGCGCCGGAGCTGCAGGCGGATTACGGCAACTACGGAGCCGCGCTGCGCCCGCGCTTCAACCCCAACCGGCCGTAGCGGCGGCACCGGGCGCGAACCAGCACTCGTTCATCGGAGGCGACACGCCACCCAACACCGCGCCCGCTTCGCCCAACGTCGGACGAACCGTCCCAGGCCGGACAGCCACCGCTGGTCTTCCGTCATCGAACCCGCCCCCCGCGGGAGCACGGTGCCCGGCGCTCAGCTCGTGCTGGCGGGCACCACCCAGCGTCGCACGTCATTGTAGGGCCAGATCACGGTCTCGCTGAGGCGGTTGCCTCTCCACGTGCCCTGGACGTGCATCTGGCCGTCCCGGCCGGTATGCACTGCGTCGATCACATACCGCCGGCCCCTGATCGCGAGGGTCTGGCCGGGCTCGAGAACCGCCTTGGAACTCCGATCGTCGCGCACGCGAACTCCCCGCCGGTCGGTGAGGGCCGTTGCTTGTATGGTCAGCCGCGCGGGCCCGACAATGGGCCAAAGGTCGAAGTTTCAGGACGCAACGAGCGCCGACGGGTCCGCTGGTTTCTGTCGCGTTTGCCGCCGCGACGCTAACCCGCTGAAACGAATGGAGGTCCGGGCCGGAATCGAACCGGCATACGCGGATTTGCAGTCCGCTGCATCACCACTCTGCCACCGGACCGGCGCAGGCCGGGCCTTATCCGGCCCAGCCCCGCTCGGGGTCAAGCACGCCCATTGGCACGCCCCTTGGCACGCGCCGCAGCCGCCAACGTTGGCGCCACCGGTCCAGCTGCCTATAACCCGCCCGCCAACCCCACGGAGCAGCGCGCATGGACGCGGCGGCGCCCACCAGCCAGAGCGACCCCTACGCGGAAGCGCGGGCGAACATGGTCGACAGCCAGGTCAGGCCCAACAAGGTCACCGACCCGCGCATCATCGCGGCGATGCGCCGCATCCGGCGCGAGACCTTCCTGCCGCCCGAATTGCGCCACCTCGCCTATGTCGACGACGACGTGGCCCTGCCGCACGGCCGCGCCCTGATGGTTCCGATGGTCATCGCGCGCCTGATCCAGGTCGCGCAGCCGATGCTCGGCGAGCGCGCCCTGGTCGTCGCCGCCGGCGTCGGCTACGGCGCCAGCGTGCTGGCCGCCTGCGACGTCTCGGTCACCGCGCTCGAGGAAGACCCCGAGCTGATCGCGCTGGCCCGCGCCGCCATGCCGGCCGCCGCGCCGAACGCCACGCTGGTTACCGGCAAGCTCGCCGACGGCTGGCCGGCCGGCGCGCCGTGGGACATCGTCATCATCGACGGCGCGGTGCATGACATCCCGCCCGCCATCGCCGCCCAGGTGAAGCCGCATACCGGCCGGCTCGTCACCGTGATGGTCGGCAACGGGCGCGTGGGTCAGGCCGTCCTCGCCGAGCCGTCCTCGGCGGGGCTCAGCGTCCAGCCGGTGTTCGACTGCAACACCCCGCCGATTCCCGCCTTCCTGCCCGCGCCGGGGTTCGTCTTCTGAAGGCGGCCAAGGGCGGCGGGGGCGGCTTCGACCGGTTATTCGCCGGCATCGCCACGCGCCGCCGCCACGTGCCCGGGAAGCTTGCAAAACCCGGTGCCCTATGCAGTCATCGCGCGTGTCACAGTCATCCCTGACCGACATCGCCCCGCCTTCCATCGGGCCGTCCACCCGGCCTTTCCATGGGCGAGAGCGTCCGGCACATCGCGACGGCTTTGGGACTCGGTGCCGTCCTGTGGCACAGGCTGAGATCACCCTGCGACGACGCCTGCGGGAGGAACGGATGACATCTTCTGGTCGAGCGACGTTCGGCGCCAGCATGCTCGCGATCGCCTCCCTGCTCGCCGCCGTCCCGTGCGCACCGGCCGCGCGCGCGCAGTCCGCGACGCCTACGACCACGACGCCCCCCACCACCGGCAAACCTCCGGCGCCGCCGCGTCACGCCTCCGCCCCCAGCCGTCCGCAGGCTGCGGCACATCCCGCCAACGCGCCTGCGATCATGACCGTGACCGCCGGGATGACCGGACCGCAGGTGCCGCGCACGCTCATGGAAGCGCTAGTCGCCACCTACCAGAACGACCCGCAGCTTCTGGCCGAGCGCGCCAAGCTGCGCGCGACGGACGAGAACGTGCCCGCGGCGCTGGCCGGCTGGCGCCCGACGGTCGTCGTCGCGGGGTCGGCGGGCTACGCCGCCGGCCAGACGATCTCGCCGCTGGGCGCCAATGGCGTCGGCAAGGCGACGGTCACGACCGGCGAAGACCGCGACCTCGCGACCGGCCAGCTGACGGTTACCCAGCCGCTCTATCGCGGCGGCCGTACCCGCGCCACCACCAACCGGGCCGAGAACCAGGTGATGGCCGAGCGCGCCACCCTGATCTCGCAGGAACAGACGTCGTTCAACAACGCCATCACCGCCTATGTCGGGGTGATCCAGGCGCACGACATCCTGTTGCTCGACATCAACAACGAACAGGTGCTGAGCAAGCAGCTGCAAGCCACCAACGACCGCTTCCGGGTCGGCGAGATCACCCGCACCGACGTCGCACAGGCGGAGGCGGCCCTCGCCCAGGCCACCGCGACGCGCGAGACGGCCGAAGGGCAACTGCAAACCGCGCGCGCCACCTTCGAGCGCACGATCGGCTACCTGCCGCCGGACAATCTCGTGCCGCCGCAGCCGCTCGTCGTGCCGGTCAAGACCGAGACCGAGGCCATCACGCTGGCGGCGGCCAACAACCCCAACGTCGTCGTCGCACTGTTCAACGATGCCGCGGCCAAGGACGCGGTGGACGTGGCCTACACCCAGCTGATGCCGCAGCTCAGCCTGCAGGGGCAGGCCTTCTACCAGGCCAACAGCCTGCAGAGGGCCACCACCCAGGAGGGCTATCAGGTCACCGCCAACCTGTCCGTCCCGCTCTATCAGGGCGGCTCGGAGTACGCCGCCATCCGCCAGGCGCGGCAGACGCAGCAGCAGACCCGCAAGATCGTCGACGATGCGCGGCGCGCCGCCCGGCAAGCGGCGATCTCGGCGTGGGAGACGCTGATCGCGGCCCGCGCGACCATCGGCTCCACGCAAGCGGCGATCCGCGCCAACACGATCGCGCTCGAGGGCGTGGAGCGCGAGGCGATCGTCGGCAGCCGCACCACGCTCGACGTGCTGAACGCGCAGGAGGCGCTGCTGCAGTCGCAGACGACGCTGGTGCAGAACCTCGCAGCCCTGGTCACCGCGTCCTATCAGCTCGCCCTGTCGGTCGGCCGGCTGACCGCGCGCGACCTGAACCTGCCGGTGCCGCTGTACGACGAGACCGCGTATTACGAGGCGGTGCGCGACCGCTGGGCCGGCACCGGCGACTACGCGACCGGCCAGCCAGGCCGATGAATGGACGTGACCGGCACTCAGACACCGCCGAACGACCGCGGCGCGGAGGGCACTCCGCCCGACCACTCGATGCAGGACATCCTGGCGTCGATCCGGCGAATCCTTAGCGAAGACGAGGACGCAGCTCCCGTGAGCTCCAGCACGCCCCCAGGCATGACCTCCGCCGCCGAGCCGGCGCCGAAGGACGACATACTCGATCTCGACGCAGGATTGATGGTGAACGACATGACCGCCCAGCCGCCCGAGCTTGCCGGCCCCGTGACGCAGACGCCGCCGAGCGAGGCGGCGCCGGGGATGATCGCGCCGGAGGCCGCGCAGGCCGCCGCGACCTCGATGACCCAGCTGATGCGCGGCATCGCGGAGAACCGCATGGCCGCCGTGTCGCGCAACGGACCGACGCTGGAGGACCTCGTCAAGGAGACGATCCGGCCGCTGCTCAAGGAATGGCTCGACATCCACCTGCCGCCGATGGTGGAGCGGCTGGTGCGGGCCGAACTCGAGCGCCTGAGCGCCCGCGTCCGCACCTGAGCCGCGTCGCCTCGGCCGGGCGGGCCGGCATGCGCCTGCGCCCCGCAACCGAACCGCGCCGGCCGACGCTTGAAGCGTGCAACCTCCGGGAGCACCGCCGGTGAGTACCATCGCGCCGTTCAGGATCAGCGTCTGCGGACTGGACGAGCTGCAGGGCCATTGCGAGAGCGGCGTCAGCCACGTGTTGTCGATCCTCGACCCGGACTGGCCGGTGCCGGAGGCGTTCGGCACGTTCGGCGAGCACGCGAAGCTCGAGTTGCGCTTCCACGACGTGATCGAGACGGACCGGCCGGACATCGTCGCGCCGGACGCGACGCATGTGGCGGGCGTGCTCGCGTTCGGCCGCGACCTGCTGGCCGAGCCGGCGGCGGACGCGCACCTGCTGGTGCACTGCCACGCGGGGGTGTCGCGCTCCACCGCGTCGATGGCGTTGATCCTGGCGCAGGCGCGGCCGGATGTGCCGGGCGGCGGCATTCTGGCCGAGGTGCTGCGTATCCGCCCGCAGGCATGGCCCAACCTGCGCATCCTGGAGATCGGCGACGCGCTGCTCGGCCGCGGCGGATCGCTGGTCGCGGCGGCGACCTGCATCTATCGCGCGCAGATCGAGCGCCGCCCCTACATGGCCGATGTCATGCGCGCAGGCGGGCGAGGGCGCGAGGTGGACGCGGCAGTCGGCTAACCTGGTGCCGCCGCTGCGGGCTTGGCGTCGCCCGGCAGCACATGCTGCTGCACCACGCTGAGCGTCCACCTCTCCCCGGCGCGGTCGAAGACGAGCACGCGGTCGAAGACATCGTCCGGCCAATTGGCGATCTGGATGCCGAGCTCCGTCGTGAGCTTCGGGATGCGCTCGTGATGCCAGCAGATCAGCACCGCCGCCGCCGCGTCGACTGCCGCTGCCACCAGATCCTTCTCCTGATGCAGTGCGAAATCCTTCCGGATCGTAAGCCCAAGACCGGCGGCGAGCGGCGTGACGGTATGCAGCGGACGTTTGCTCGGATTATCGTCGGTTGCGAGCGCCGCGAAGATCGCGCCTGGCACCGCCAATTCCGGCCGCAGAAACGCAGACACCGAGGGATTGAACAATCGGACGAGCGCACCCGCGCGTTGCCAGCCCCGGGTGGTCAGCTCGTCCTTGTCCGCCAGCCCGGCCTCGGTCACGCCGGAGATGCCGGCCTGCTGGTCGGGCCGCTCGGCGTGACGAATGATCATGACCTTCGTGCAGGTCGCCATGGTCAGGCTGCCGCCGGCTTGCCGAACCAGAAGACGAGTTCGCGCTGCCGCCGCTTGTCGTAGCCCGCGTCCGATCCGGGGGCGCCGATCTGCCACTTGTCGTCATCGGCAAGGCCTTCCCACGACGGCTTGCCGTGCTGTTCCTGCACCGACTGGCGCCAGCGATACTGGCTGTAGACCTGCATGATGTGACCCGCGTACTGGCTCGCGAGGTCGCCGTCGCCTTCGATGAGCAGCAGGTTCTCGTCGTTCGTCCCGCTCGCCTTCGGGCCCATGTTGTGCGAGCCCGTCATCACCACCGGCTTCTCGCCATACGGGTCGATGACGATCACCTTGCTGTGCACCATGGCAAAGGTCCTCGGCAGCTTGAGCAGTTCCGTGCGCCAGTAGGTGAACGGCCCCGGGATGTTGGCGGGCAGCACGACATCGGCATTCGCGTCGATCCGCTCGCCGCGATTGAACAGCGTGACCGGGTTCTTCGCGGTGCCGGGGTCCTGGTTCAGCACGCCCTGGATGTAAAGGTCGGGGTCGTAGTTCTGGCCGCCGGGCAAGGCGAGGTCGACGATGTCGTTGAACAGGGTGCCGCGCGGGCCGGGATTGAACATCAGGAACAGGATGCCCTCCTTCGCGCCGCGGATCATCTCGCCCGCCTGCTCGAGGTCGAGCTGGCCGTGCATCGGCGTGAACCACAGCGTCGTGCCGTCGAGCCCGCGCGCGGTGCGCGGCGTGGCGTTCGCGCTCAGCAGGCTTGCGGGCGAAGCGTCCTCGCACTCGACGAGCGTCTTCCACTGCGCCAGATAGTCCTGCGCGAGCGCGGCGTTCTGCACCAGCACCGCGTTGTTCGCCTGGGTGCACAGCCCCGTCTTCGTCCAGTTGGTGCTGCCGGTCCACACCGCCTGCGGCGTCTGGTGCGCATCGCAGATCACCATGAACTTGTTGTGTGCGAGCGCACGCGGCGCCGTCATCCGGTCGTGCACGTCGCACATGCGCAGATCGGCCCGCGCATCCGCGTTCTCGTCATCGCCCTTGTGCTTGACGCTGCCGTTCGCCAGGACGAGATGCGCACGTTTGCCGAAGCCCTGGAGCAGCTTGATCAGCTCCGGGTCGTCGAGTTCGAACAGCGCGGCGAAGATATGGCCGTCGTCCCGGTTCGTCTCGGCGAGCAGGCCGGTCAGCTTGTCGTGCACCGGGCCGCCCAGGAAGTTGCGGATTTTGTCGCCTGGTGTCGCGATGATCGTGCGCAGCGCGTCGGACGGATGTGCCTCGGGCAGCAGCCGGGCGAGCCACTGGCTCGCGACGATGCCGCGGTTGAAGTAGCAGGAGATCTGCCCTGCGGTTTCGGCGCCGATCTCGACGACCTCGCTCCAGTCGGACGCGTGCGCCGTGTCCTCCCGCAGCGCGCCGGCCGATCCCACCATCGGCGCGACGCGGTAGGCGACCTGATCGCCCGGATTGACCATGAAATCCGACCAAACGTATTTCTGGATCGGCCATGTCGTGGTCGGCGTGCGCGTGCCCGATGTGGCGTCCGCCTCGTTGGCGAAGCCGACCCAGCTCGACACGGTTTCGACAGCGAATCCGTCTTGCTGCCCCGTCGTCTCCGGGCTGGGTGCGCTGCCCGCGGCGCGCTTCACGCGCCGGGTCAGCGCGAACCCACGGCAACCCGGGATGAAAGGCGCACGCCATGCGAGAAACGCGCTGTCGACGCCTGGACGCACGACGAGCTGCGCCGCCGTCGCCGCGCGCGCGGTCGCAGTCGCCGGTTTCGGATGCTTTGCGGCAAGACGGGCTGCCGTCAGCGTGGTCTTCGCCCGAGAAGCGGCGCCCGGCTTGTGCTCCACGTTGATGTCTCCGAGAAAATATTGCTGGATCGCGCCAGTCTAGCGCTGGTCCTATCGGAGTCGCAACATAATAATCCGTCGCTCGGAGTTGCGCGTCGTGACTGCACCGGGGAGACGGATCCCGGAAGCTTGGCGGCCCCTGCTGGACTCGAACCAGCGACCCACAGCTTAGAAGGCTGTTGCTCTATCCAACTGAGCTAAGGGGCCATGCACGTCGCGACGGCGTGCAGCGTGCCGCGTAGCACGGGGCGCCGCGTTTTGGCAGACCACCCGCCCCCGAATCCGGCGCAGCCGCCCGGCTCACCGCCGCCCGCGTCACCACCGCCCGGTTTGCCCGCCATTTCGGCCACCACGGGCGCTTCACGGTCTTTCATAAACATTCAGCGTCGCGTGACGCACGGCGTGCTATGCTGTTCCGTAACGTTCCTGCGACTCGCTTCATCCCCCAGGGAGGGACCATGTCGCGCGTCCGCCGCTACAAGACCGTCCTCGCCGTGCTGCTGCCGGCCGGCGTCCTCGGGATGTCATCCGCCCTGGCCGCCGCGCCGGCCGAGCCCCAGCAGGTCACCGGCACGACACGCAGCCCGATCGCGGGAACCGGGGACGCTGCCCGCAATGCCGACGTCGCAAACCAACTCGGCGCCATCCGGCGAGCGATGAGCGGGCTGGCCGCCGGCGACACCAAGGTCGCGGCGGTCTGGCAAAACTACGACGGCCACTGGCGCAGCTGGCACAACTGGGGTAACGGCTGATCGGACGCGCCGTCGATGATCGTTCGTGCAGGACAGCCCGCTCTGCGCGGCGCGCGGCTAGGCGCAATCGCCGGGCGCTGTTCGCGTGCCGCGCGCCATGGTCGCGACATCACCGTGGTTACTGAATGTCGCCGTTTTGCCCTTGAGCGGAGCCACCCCTCCGCGTAACGTTTGCTCAAGTCGCTTCGTAACGACCCCCGGGGGAGACGATGCCGCACATCCGCCGCTATACGACTGCGCTTGCCGCGCTGCTGCCCGCGGGCGCGCTCGGGCTTTCGTCCGCCCTTGCCGCCACCCCCGATCAACCCAGACAGCAGCCGCGCTCGCCCGATCCGGCGATCGCCGGCCTCGGCGACCCGACGCACGAGACCGAGGTGGCGAGCCAGCTCAAGGCGGTACGCCAGGCAATGAGCGAACTCGCCGGTCCGAAGGCCGCGGAGCAGAAGCTCGCCTGGTGGTGGTTCCGCAATTTCTGGCCGAACTTCCGCAACGCCTGGCCGAACTGGGGCAACTACTGGCGCAACTGGTAGGTCTCCGCCAGGGCCGCGTCCCATGCAGCCGCCGCGCATCGAAGCCGTCGTCGTGCAGCCGACGCCGTTCTGCAACATCGATTGCGCGTACTGCTACCTGCCGAACCGCACCGATCGGTCCGTGATAGCGCTGGACACGATCCAGACGCTGTTCGCCAAGGTGTTCGCCTCCGGCTGGTGCGATCCCGAGGTGGCCATCATCTGGCACGCGGGCGAGCCGCTGGTCATGCCCGCGTCGTTCTACGAGGACGCGTTCGCCGCCATCGCGGCGCTGTGCCCCGACGGCATCCGGCCGGCGCATTCGATCCAGACCAACGGGATGCTGATCAACGACGCGCATTGCGACCTGTTCCGCCGCTGGCAGGTGCGCGTCGGCGTCAGCATCGACGGGCCGCGCGACCTGCACGACGCGCGCAGGCGCACCCGCAGCGGCGCGGGCACGTTCGACCGCACGCGCGCCGGCATCCAGCGCCTGCGCGCGCACGGCCTGCCGTTCCACGTCATCACCGTGCTGGGCGAGGCCAGCCTGGAGCGCGCCGAGGATCTGCACGCATTCTACGTCGCGGAAGGCATCACGCATGTCTGCTTCAACATCGAGGAGACCGAGGGCGGGCACCGCTCCGGCCTGCTCGACGCGGCCGACCTAACCGCGAGATTCCGCACCTTCCTGCGCCGCTTCTGGCAGCTGTCGCGCGAGCACGGGAAGGTCGAGTTCATCCGCGAGCTGGACGGCATGATCCGGCTGATCTTCCGTCCCGACGAGCTGACCATCCAGAACCACCAGGTCGTGCCGCTCGGCATGCTGAACATGGACTGGCAGGGCAACGTCTCGTCGTTCTCGCCGGAGCTGCTCGGCCTGCAGGACGCCGACTACGGCGACTACATCGCCGGCAACATCCGCACCCAGTCGCTCGACGACATCAGAACAAGCCCCGTGCTCGAGCGGCTGGCGCGCGACATCGCGGCGGGGGTCGCGCGCTGCGAGCGCGAATGCGGCTACTTCTCGGTCTGCGGCGGCGGCGCACCGATCAACAAGCGCACCGAGAACGGCAGCTTCGATTCCACCCGCACCGGCTACTGCGAAC
>DATEQV010000201.1:0-30908 GCA_035272265.1 Acidisphaera sp.
TCATCGGCGGCGGCAACGCCGCATTGTGCGCCGCCATCACCGCGCGCGAGGCCGGGTGCAGCGTGCTGTTGCTGGAACATGCGCCGCGGGCGTTCCGCGGCGGCAACAGCCGGCACACGCGCAACCTGCGCGCCATGCATCGCGGACCGACCTCCGTCCTGACCGAGACCTACACGGAGGCGGAATACTGGGACGACCTGTTGCGCGTCACCGGCGGGCAGACCGACGAGCACGTGGCGCGTCTGATGATCCGCGACACGGCGGAAGCGCTCTCCTGGCTCGCCGCGCGCGGCGTCCGCTTCCAGCCCTCGCTCACCGGCACGCTCAACCTCTCGCGCACCAATGCCTTCTTTCTCGGCGGCGGCAAGGCGCTGGTGAACGCGCTGTACGCACACGCGCAGTCTATCGGCGTCGAGATCCTGTACGACAGCGAGGTGCTGGAACTGAAGCTCGACGACGGCGCGGTGGTCGAGGCCGCGGTGTCCAGCAAAGGCTTCCCGGAAACCGTCCGGGCGCGCACCTATGTCGCGTCCTCGGGCGGCTTCCAGGCCAACATCACCTGGCTGCGGGAATACTGGGGCGAGGCCGCCGACAACTTCCGCATCCGCGGCACGCCCTATGCCCAGGGCCGCGTGCTGAAGAACCTGCTCGACCAAGGCGTCGGTTCGATCGGCGACCCCACCCAGTGCCATGCCGTCGCGATCGACGCGCGCGCCCCCAAGTTCGACGGCGGCATCTGCACGCGGCTCGACTGCGTGCCGTTCAGCATCGTCGTCAATCGCAATGCCGAGCGCTTCTACGACGAGGGCGAGGATGTCTGGCCGAAGCGCTACGCGATCTGGGGCCGGCTGGTCGCAGCGCAGGAGGGCCAGATCGCCTACGCGCTGTTCGACAGCAAGTGCGAGACGCTGTTCATGCCGTCGGTGTTCCCCGACATCCGTGCCGACACGATCGCCGGGCTTGCCGGCAAGCTGGGGCTGGACGCGGCGAGGCTCGAAGCGACGGTCCATGCCTACAACGACGCCGTGCAGCCCGGGCGCTTCGACGGCAGCAAGCTGGACGGATGCCATACCGAGGGCCTGACCCCGCCCAAGACCAACTGGGCACAGAAGCTCGATGCGCCGCCGTATATCGGCTATCCGCTCTGCCCGGGGATCACGTTCACCTATCTCAGCGTGAAGGTCGACGATCGCGCGCGTGTTCTGATGGACTACGGCCGCCCGACGGCGAACCTGTTCGCGTCGGGCGAGATCATGGCCGGCAACATCCTCGGCAAGGGCTATTGCGCCGGCACCGGCATGGCGATCGGCTCCGTGTTCGGCCGCATCGCAGGACAAGAGGCGGCACGCCATGCGCACAACTGAGGTGATGCGGGATGCGCGGCGGGCGCTGGATATCTGCAACGCGTGCCGCTACTGCGAGGGCTTCTGCGCCGTCTTCCCCGCGATGGAGCTGCGGCGCCAGTTCACCAACGCCGATCTGTCGTACCTCGCCAACCTCTGCCACAACTGCAAGGGCTGCTACTACGCCTGCCAGTACGCGCGCCCGCACCCGTTCGGCGTCAACGTGCCGAAGACCTTCGCTGAGCTGCGCAACGAGTCGTATGCCGCCTACGCGTGGCCCCGGCCGCTCACCGCGCTGTTCCGGCGCAACGGTCTGGTCGTGTCGCTCGCGACGGCGCTCGGCATCGCGGCCGTGCTGATCCTGGCGAACCTTTTCGTCCCGCAAACCGCCCTATACGGCGCGCGCACCGGCACGGGTGCGTTCTACGCGGTGATCCCGTGGGGCGTACTGGTGGCGCTTTCCGCCGCCGCGTTCGCCTTCGCCATCGCCGCGCTCGTCATGGGCGGGATGAGCTTCTGGCGCGACACCGAGACCGGCTCGCTCGGCGACGGCAGGACCGTCGGGGCTGCCCTGCGCGACATCCTGACCCTGCGCTACCTCGGCGGCGAAGGGCATGGCTGCAACGATCTCGGCGAGCGGTTCACCCAGGCGCGCCGCCACCTGCACCACTGTATGTTCTACGGCTTCCTGCTCTGTTTCGCCTCCACCTGCACCGCGACCTTCTACGCCGACGTGCTCGGCCAGGATGCGCCGTACGGCATCTTCAGCCTGCCGGTCCTGCTGGGCACCTTCGGCGGCGTGCTGCTCTGCGTCGGCACCGTCGGCCTGATCTGGGCCAAGATCGTCAGCGACCCCGCGCCTGCCGCGCCGAGCCTGCTGGGCCCCGACTTCGCGCTGCTGTTCCTGCTGCTGCTCGCCGCGCTGACCGGCCTGCTGCTGCTCGCCTTCCGCGCCACCGCCGCGATGGGACCGCTGCTGGCGATCCATTTCGGGGTGATTTTGGCATTTTTCCTACTGTTGCCCTACAGTAAGTTCGTCCACGGCATCTACCGCTCGCTTGCCCTGTTGCGCTGGGCGAAGGAGCGGGATCAGGATGCCGCCGTGCCGTCGCGCCCCGAGCAGCGGGCTCCAGAGTCGGAGAACCTGCGGGTCGCGTTGACCGCGGCGCCCGGAAACAGGGCGTGAAAGCCCGAGGCCGAGGGGAAGGAGGACACGCCAATGCTGACCCCTGAAGACCGAACTCGTCGAATTCGTCCCGCGGTTGGTTCGCCTCGGGCGACCGGGTTCATGCCAAGCATAAACCGAAGCCGTCGTCTTGCCGTGCAAAGCAGATCATAGGCGGAACGCGGCGAAAGACCGCGCAGCAAGGGTTAGGAAACCACCAAATGGGCGAGGCAGCTAAAATCTCGGTCGATAGCCCGGCTCAACCATCGCGCCAGGCATTCTGGCCGCAGGGTTGGTGGAGGATACTCGACTTCAAAATCGGCATCGTGCCGCTGCCGATTTATTTCGTCCTCGTCGCCTTGATCGTCGCATTTGTTCAGATTGGCAACGGCAAGATCGCCTCGGACCTCTTGACCTCGATCGCCATCCTGGCAGTCGGCGGCTTTACCTGCGGCGAGATCGGCAAGCGCCTTCCCGTGATCAAGCACCTCGGCGCGGCTGCGATCTTCGCGACGTTTCTTCCTTCCTACCTGGTCTATGCGCATCTCCTGCCTGAACCGATCATCGCGTCGACCAAGGACTTCTTCCGGACCAGCAACTTCCTTTATCTCTACATTTGCTGCATCATTGTCGGCAGCATCCTGGGCATGGATCGCACGAGCCTGATCCGTGGCGTCGTCAAGATTTTTGCTCCGCTGGTTTCTGGCCTGCTCGCCGCCGTCGGCGCGGGAACGCTGATGGGGACGCTGCTGGGCCTGGGAACCTACCACACGTTCTTCTACATCATTGTTCCGATGATGGGCGGCGGCGTCGGCGAAGGCGTGATCCCGCTCTCGATCGGCTACGCCTTGATCAAGGGCGGCGATCAGGGCGTCATCCTGGCGGAAATCCTGCCGATGGTGATGATGAGCGGCTTCACCTGCATCGTCTTCTCGGGCCTGTTGAACCATTACGGCAAGCTGAAGCCGCACCTGACCGGCGACGGCCGCATCACCCCGGACGGGAACGACATCGGCGACATCAAATCCGCCATCACTGGTTCGATCGACGCGACGACCATCGCCGCGACCGGCGTCACGGCCGTCGCCCTCTATCTGGTCGGCGCGCTCGGGCAGAGACTGTTCGACTTCCCGGCGCCCCTGACGATGATCTTCCTGGCCTTCTTCCTGAAGGCGATCAACGCCATCTCGCCGCAATTGCAGCAAGGCGGTCAGATCATCCAGAAATTCTTCGCGACCGCGGTGACCTATCCGCTGTTGTTCGCGGTGGGCGTGTCCATTACGCCCTGGGATAAACTGGTCGGCGCATTCACCATCCTAAATATCATCGTCGTCGTGTTCACCGTCGCGGTCCTGATGACGACCGGCTTCCTGGTGGCGCGCCTCATCAACATGTATCCAATCGACGTTGCCGTGGTTTGCTCCTGCTCCGCCGCGCAAGGGGGGACGGGTGATGTCGCGATCCTGACGGCAGCCAACCGGCTGACCTTGCTGCCGTTCTGTTCGATCGCCACCCGCCTCGGCGGCGCAACCATGGTGACCACGGCGTTGATCCTGATGCGGTTGCTTGGGTAGGGCCTTGCGCCCTGCCCGAAGTCCGCCGCGTCGCCTGACTGCCCTCGGGAGTTCCAGAAATGCGCAGAAGATGGTTCGTCGTTGGCGCGCTTGCGGCGGCTTCCTTGATGGCGGCGCCCACAGGACGGGCTCAGGAGTACCTATCCGGACCCTTGACGATCGTGGTGCCTTACGCCGAGGGCGGGTCGGCCGACTTCTTCGCGCGCACGCTAGCCGATGGACTGGGCAAGAAGTTCGGCCATGAGGTTTCAGTGGAAAACCGGCCCGGCGCTGGAGGGTCCGTGGGCCTACAAATCGTCAGGCACGCGGCTCCCGACGGCCGCACGCTGCTTCTTGGTCAGACCGGCGAGATCGTCATCCAGCCGTATCTCATGAATCAGCCCGGTCCCATGCCGGACCCGGTCGCCCTCGTGGCGGTCATGCCGCTCGCCGTTGCCGTGCCAAGCGCCGCGCCGTACAACAACCTTGACGAACTCATCAAAGACGCGCGCTCCGCACCCCGCGGATTAGCCGTCGCCTCGCCGGGTCGCTTCACGCCAGGCGATCTCGCGATCGAGTTGTTTCGGATCAAGACTGGAGCCAGATTGGCCTCCGTACCGTTCGATGGAGGCGGCCCGGCCCTGAACGCCCTCACCGACGGCCATGTTGACCTGTATTTTTCTACGCTTCCGTCGGCAATGCCATATGCGCATGCCGGCAAGGTGAAGATTCTGGCGGTTACTTCCGAAGAACGCTCTCCGATCCTGCCGGATGTGCCCACCGTTCAACAGAGTGGCGTGAGGCGCTTCGCCGTCTCGCAATGGGCGGGAGTATTCGTACCGCGCGGAACGCCTGAAAGCATCGTTACCGCGCTCAATCGGGACATCAACGAAGTCCTTACCCGGCCCGAGGTCAAGGAGAAGCTGACGCAGAGTGGCGCCAAGGTGATGCCCATCTCGAGCGAGGAGTTCAGAGATTTTATCAGGCGCGATGCTAAACTATACCAAGAGCTGCTCGCGGCGGAGTTGTGTTCCGAGTTCGCCGTCGAGAGCTGTTCAGCAGGGGGCATCTTTTCGCAGTGAGAGAGGCGCGTTGCTCGCGCTCACCGCGGCACTGCTGGCGCGCGTCCAGATGCGAACCGAGCCGGCCGCCCGTGGGGGCGCCGGCATAACCAGAGGTCTCCATTGCCGCCGCGCTCGTCGGCGCGCGGCGGCAATGGGGCGGGCGATCAGTCCACCCGCTGCCAGACCTGCGTGCGGCCGAGCAGCGAGATGCCGATGAACCCGCGCACGGCAAGCTCCTGGCCGCCATTTCGCAGCGTCATCTTGCAGCGGTAGACCTTGCCGTTCTCGGGATCGAGGATGGTGCCGCCGTCCCACTGGTCGCCGTCGCGCTCCAGGCCGCGGATGATGTCCAGACCGATGATCTTCTTGCCCTTGCGATCATCGGTGCAGTCGTCGCACGTCGTATGCGCGGGGTGCTCCACCAGGCTCTTCTCGACGATGCCGTAGAGCTTGCCGTTCTGCTTGAAGATCTTGACGATGGCCTTGGGCTGGTGGGTGTTGTCGTCGATGGTGCGCCACTCGCCGACCGGGCTGGACAGGTCCGCGCCAAAGGCCGGAACCGCCGCCGGAACCACCATATATGCGGCCGCGGCTAGCACCACGGCCGACACCAGCCCGGACAGGCCCAAACTTACCCCATGCGACTTCATTCGGATCCCATCCTCCCGCGTCTGGCCCGCCTCATTGGGCGGGCGAAGGAACATACCGTCTTGATCGCCCATGGCCATGCCGCGTTCCCCCGCTGACGCCGACGACCTGTTCGCCGCCGCCGAGCCGCCGCCCGCTGCGTCCGGCCCAGTCGCCGCGCGGCCCCTCGCGGACCGGCTGCGTCCGCAGGCGCTCGCCGAAGTGGTCGGGCAGGATCACCTGCTCGGCCCCGACGGCGCGCTGACTCGGATGCTGGCGCGGGGCTCGCTCGCCTCGCTGATCCTCTGGGGCCCGCCGGGGAGCGGGAAGACCACCATCGCCCGGCTGCTCGCCGACCGCTCGGGCCTGCATTTCGTCCAGCTGTCCGCAGTCTTCTCCGGCGTGGCCGACCTCAAGCGCGCGTTCGAGGAGGCCGCCCGACGGCGCCGGGCCGGGCAGGGGACGCTCCTGTTCATCGACGAGATCCACCGCTTCAACCGCGCCCAGCAGGACGGCTTCCTGCCGGTGGTGGAGGACGGCACCGTCGTGCTGGTGGGTGCCACGACCGAAAACCCTTCCTTCGCGCTCAACGGCGCGTTGCTGTCGCGCTGCCAGGTCCTGGTGCTGCGCCGTCTGGACGACAACGCACTCGCCCACCTGCTCGCGCGCGCCGAAGCGGACACCGGGCCGTTGCCGCTGACCGAGGCCGGCCGCGACGCGCTGCGCGCGATGGCGGACGGCGACGGCCGCTACCTGCTGAACATGGTCGAGCAGATCGCCGCCCTGCCGTCCGGCACGCCGCCGCTCGACGCCGCCGCCCTGGCCGAGCTGCTCGCACGCCGTGCGGCGCTCTACGACAAGGATCGCGAGGAGCACTACAACCTGATCTCCGCGTTGCATAAGTCGCTGCGCGGCTCCGATCCCGACGCCGCTCTCTACTGGTTCGCGCGCATGCTCACCGGCGGCGAGGACCCGCGCTACATCGCCCGACGCCTGACGCGCTTCGCCGCCGAGGACGTGGGCATGGCCGATCCGCAGGCACTCGCGCAGACGCTGGCGGCATGGGAAACCTACGAACGTCTCGGCACGCCGGAGGGCGAACTGGCGCTGGCGCAGGCGGTGGTCTATCTGGCGACCGCGCCGAAATCGAACGCCGTCTATCGCGCGTTCGGCGCGGCCCAGGCGGCGGCCAAGCAGACCGGCAGTCTGATGCCGCCCGCGCACATCCTGAACGCGCCGACCAAGCTGATGAAGCGGCTGGGGTACGGCGCCGGCCACGCCTACGACCATGCGGAGGACGAGGCCTTCAGCGGACAGAACTACTTCCCCGACGGCATGCCGCGCCCGACGCTCTATCAGCCCACCGACCGCGGCTTCGAGCGCGACATCGCCAAGCGCCTCGCGCACTGGGCGTCGCTGCGGAAGCAGCGAGGATGATCCAGATCCGCACGGTGACCGACGACGAGGCGGAAATCCGCCTCGACCGCTGGTTCCGCCGCCACTTCCCCGGCACGACGCAGGGCGTGATCCAACGCCTCTGCCGCACCGGACAGGTGCGCGTGGACGGCAAGCGCGCCGAGGCCGCGACACGTCTGCTGCCCGGCCAGTCGGTGCGTATCCCGCCCGTCCCGCAAGCCTCCGCTGCGCCCGCGTCGGCGCCAGCGTCCGACATCGATCCGAACGAGGCGAAGGCGCTGCAACGCGCGGTGCTCTACCGCGACGAGCATCTGATCGTGCTCGACAAGCCGTTCGGCCTTCCCGTGCAGGGGGGGCCCGGCATCACGCGGCACCTCGATGCGTTGCTCGACGCGCTGCGCTTCGGCGCCGAACGCCCTCGCCTCGTCCACCGGCTCGATCGCGACACCTCGGGTGCGCTGGTTCTCGCCCGCACGCCGGGCGTGGCGGCCAAACTCGCCGCCGCGTTCCGTGGCCGCGACGTGGAGAAAACCTACTGGGCGGTTGTCGCCGGCCGCCCGGTGCCGGCGGAGGGACGCATCGACCTGCCGCTGCGCCGCATCACCGGCACGGCGGCCTCCGAAGGCCGCGGCGAACGCACCGCACCGGCCGAACGCGACGATCCCGATGCGGCGCGCGCGCTCACCGACTACCGCACGCTCGATCATGCCGGGCGCAAGCTCGCCTGGCTGGAGCTGCGCCCGCTCACCGGCCGGACGCACCAGTTGCGCGTGCACTGCGTCGCCCTCGGCGCGCCGATCCTCGGCGACGTGAAATACGAGCGCCCCGACCAGAACAACGCCTTCGCCGCGACCGTGGAAGGCTTGCCGTCCGGCCTGCACCTGCACGCCCGCGCGTTGCGCCTGCCGCATCCGGCCGGCGGAACCCTGTACGTCGAGGCCGACCTGCCGCCGCACATGCGCGAGACGTTCCGCATCCTCGGCTTCCACGCGCCGCCCGCTGCCACGCCGCAGCGTCGCGGCTTCTAGGAGCGCGCCGGTGAAACGCGTGTTGCGCCTCTTTCTGGGTACGGTCATGGCCGTTGTCGTGCTCGCGGTGGCCGGCGTGGTCGGCGTGGCGCTGACCTTCGATCCGAACACCTACAAGCCGCAGATCATCGAGGCGGTGCGCCGCGCCACCGGCCGCGAGCTCACGCTGACCGGGCCGTTGCATCTGAAACTGGCGCTGCGGCCGACCTTCGAAGCCACCGGCGTGTCGCTGTCCAATGCGCCGGGCGGCAGCCGGCCGCAGATGGCGACGGTCGGCCGCGTCGAGGCGCAGTTCGGCCTGCTGCCGCTGCTGCGCGGTCGCGTCGACATCCATCGGCTCGTCCTTGTGAAGCCCGACATCCTGCTGGAGACCGATGCGAACGGCCGGCCCAATTGGAGCTTTCAGAAGCCGCCGTCCGAACCGGCGCAGACCCCGTCCGCGCCGTCGGCCAAGGGCCCCTCGTTGCAACTCGACATGCGCATGCTGCGTGTCGAGGACGGCGCGGTGACCTTCCACGACGGCCGCACCGGACAGACGATCGCGCTCGCCATCGCGTCGTTCGGCGTCGACGCGCCGCTCGGCATCGCGCCCCTCATCTTCGACTTGGACGGCGCGGTGCGTGAGGTTCCGTTCAAGCTCGTCGGCAGCGTCGGCCCGTTGGACGCACTTGCCCAGCGCAAGGGCGCGTCTTGGCCGGTCAAGCTCGTCCTCACGGCACTCGGCGGGGCGGCGCAGGTCACCGGCACGATCGCCCATCCGGAATCCGCCGCCGGCTACAACCTCAGCGTGGCGGCCTTGGTGCCGGATCTCGCGGCGTTGTCCCCATTGGTCCACGCGGTATTGCCGCCGCTCACGGATTTCAGGGTCAGCGCGCACGTCGCCGACAGCGGGGGGGAGCCTCGCGTCCTTCAGCTGCACGCGACGGCGGGACGATCCGATCTATCGAGGATCGTGCCGACCCTGGTCCTCACCCATGCCGAGGTCAACCTCCCCACCTTGCAGGAGCCGGCGCATGCGGTGGCGGAAGGAACCTACGACGGCCTGAAGTTCAAGGTGGACGCGACCGCCGACGGCGTGGCCGCGCTGCTGCCCGGCGCGCCTCCGGTCGACAAGTATTTCGCCGGCGTCGTCATCGATACGTCCGACGCGCAGCTGCGCGCACACGGCTCCATCGCGCACCCCGCGAGCTTCAGCGGGGTGGATCTCGCCGTCGACGGGTCGGTTCCCGACCTCGCCGCGTTGGCGCCCCTGCTGCACCTGCCGATGCCCGCGCTGCACGGCATCACGTATGAGGGCACGGTCGCCGACACAGGTTCCGGGCTCGCCGACGGCATCGTCGTCCGCGACATGCACGTCAAGTCGCCCGACGCCGACCTGACCGCCGACCTGACGTTCCAACCCGCGCCGAGACCGTCCGTCAGCGGCACGATCGCCGCGGCCAGTCTCGACCTCCCGGCGTTGCGCGCCGCCTGGGAAAACCGCGCGATCCCGCCCCCGCTTCCCGTCGCCGCGTCGCCCGTGCAGCAAGCGACCGCGTCGCCCGCGCCTCCGGCTGCCGCGGCGCCGCCCCCCGCAGCATCGTCGCCATCGAGCGTGCCGGGCGCCGATCGACCGTTGCCCTTCGCGGCCCTGCGACAGGCCGACGCCGACATCCATTTCTCCGCCGCCGTCGTTCAGAACGGCCGCGAGAAGTGGCGCAACCTGCAAACCCATCTGGTGCTCGCCAATGGCGTGCTCGCGCTCGATCCGTTCGCCGCCGACCTGCCGTCTGGTCATCTCGAGGGCAAGGCGACCGTCGACGCCAGCCGGTCGCCGCCGCCGGTCTCGCTCGTCCTGCGCGCCCCCCAGCTCCAGGCCGCTCCGTTCATCCGCGGCGTCACCGGCTGGCTCGAGGTGGATGCCAACCTGCGCGGCGTGGGCGACACTCCGCGAGCGCTCGCCGGCTCCGCGAGCGGCCGCCTCGGGCTCGCGATCACCGACGGGACCGTGCAGACGACCGTGGCGGAAGGCGTGCTCGGCCCTATCCTGCAGGCAATCCAACTTTCTAATCTGTCGAAGAAGGTGCCGCTGGCGGACCTGCGCTGCGCGGCGGTCAGCATGACGCTGGCCAACGGCGTCGGCACCGTTCAGGCGATGGGCGTCGACACCAACCTGTTCACGATGAGCGGCTCCGGCAGCGTGAACTTCGCCAACGACACGCTGGCGCTGCGCGTGCACCCCATGACGTCGCTGGTCGGCGGACTCGGCGTGAGCCTGACGCTGAACGTCACCGGGCCGATCGGCGCGCCCCAGGTGGCGACGAACGTGCCGGGCACTGCCCTCGACGTAGGGCGCACGGCGGGGCTCGTGATACCCGGGCCGGTTGGGCTCGCGCTCGGCGCGCTGGGCGTCGACCGCCGGATCATCGGCGACGACGCGCCCACCTGCGCGCAGGCGCTCGCGGCTGTACGCGGCGTGGCCGCGCCGCAAGCTGCCTCGCCCGCTCCGCCGGCTCGCGGCCCGGCGGCGCTCCTGCCCGGCAAGCCGGCCGACGTGCTGCGACGCTTGTTCCGCTGACCGGGCCTCGCCGATGAAGCGCTTCTGGAACCACGCCACCGTCGGCCGGACCGATGCCGGCCACACGATCCTGCTGGACGGTCGCCCGCTGCATCTGCCCGGCGGCGCGGTCGTCGCGGTGAACAGCGCCGCGCTGGCGGCAGCCCTGGCCGAGGAGTGGCAGGCCGCCGGCGGCGCCAAGGGCGGTGAGATGAGCTTCGCCGACACGCCGCTGACGCGCCTGGCCGGCACGGCGCAGGAGCGTATCGCGCCGGATCCGGCGCCGGTCGCCGACGCGATCGCGGCCTACGGGGAGACCGACCTGCTCTGCTATCGCGCCGACCATCCGCCCGAACTCGTGCGCCATCAGACGGAGGCATGGCAGCCGTGGCTCGACTGGGCGGCGCTGACCTACGACGCGCCACTGCGCATGGCGTCGGGCGTGATGTACATCGCCCAGGACCCGGCGGCGCTCGACGCCCTGCGCCGAGCCGTCCGCACCGCCTCGCCGGACATGCTCGCCGGGCTCGGACTGGCCGTGCCGGCGCTCGGCAGCCTGGTGCTCGGCCTCGCCGTGGCAGAGGGGCAACTGACCGGCGAGGCCGCGTACCGGCTCGGCGCGCTCGACGAGTTGTATCAGGCCGAGGCCTGGGGCGAGGATGCCGAGGCGGCAGCACGCCGCGCCCGCATTGCAGAGGACATCCGCATCGCCGCCCGCTACATGGGGCTGGTGCGACAGACCAAACCATGACCGCCAAGCGGCTGCTGATTTCGGGTCGGGTGATCGGCGTCGGCTACCGCGACTGGATGGTCGCGCGGGCGGAGGAACTCGGCGTCGACGGCTGGGTGCGCAACCGCGTCGACGGGCGCGTCGAGGCGCTGGTCTGCGGCGAGACCGCCGCGGTCGAGGAACTCGCCCGCCTGTGCCGGCGCGGCCCGCGCCTCGCAAGCGTCACGGACATCGAGGAGAGCATCGCCGAGCCACCCAACGAGCCGGGGTTCCGGCAACTCTGACCGGCGTGGCGCCCGACCCGATGGCGGCCGGCGGAACCTTGTATGCCGTGGCTGAGTTCCCTGCGCACATGGGCGGGGCGTTCCGCACGTTCGTCTTCCACGCGGCGCCGGCTGCCGCATCCCGGCGGGCGGGGTGAGGATGGCTGGGCGACGCGCCCTGCGCACCTTGTTGCTGCTGGCGCCGGCGTTCGTCCTCGCGGGCGCCGGCGTGACGGCCGCGGCGCGCACCGTCGACGCCGATACCTTCAAGCCCTGGATCATCGGCGCGGTGCGCCGTGCGACCGGCCGCGAGCTTGCGCTGGACGGGACGTTGCGCCTGCAACTGGCGCTGCGGCCGACACTCGTGGCCGACGACGTGTCGTTCGCCAACGCGGCGGACGGAAGCCGGCCGCAAATGGCGAGGATCGCGCGCGTCGAGGCGCAGTTCGGCCTGTTGCCGCTGCTCTGGGGGCAGGTCGAGATCGACCGCCTGCTCCTGGTGCGACCCGATCTCCTGCTGGAAACCGACGCGAGCGGCCGGCCGAACTGGGTTTTCCCGAAGCCGCCCCCCGGCCCGTCGCCGCCTTCCGTGCCGCCCGCGGCGCCGGCGCTCAGGTTCGACCTGCGGAAGCTGCGCATGCAGGACGGCGTCGTCACGCTGCAGGACGGGCGCACCGGCCAGACGCTTGCGATCACTGGCGTCTCGTTCCGTGCGGACGCGCCCTCTGCTGCGCCGCTGACCTTCGACCTCCACGGCGATGCCGGCCAGACGCCGCTCGCGCTCGCCGGCATCGCCGGCCCGCCGGGGCAGGGTGGCGGCACGCCCTGGCCGGTGTCACTGACCCTGACCGCGCTCGGCGCGGCGGCGCATGCCACAGGAACGATCGCCGATCCGGCTTCGCTGTCCGGCTACGACCTGCGCGTGGCCGCCGCGGTCCCGGACCTCGCGGTCCTCGCACCGCTGCTGCCGGGCGTGACGCTGCCGCACGTCGAGGACGTGCGCATCAGCGCCCACATCGCCGACACCGGCAACGTGCTGCCGCTGGTGACCGATCTGCGCGCGACGGCGATGGACGCCGACCTGTCCGCCTACGCACCGGACCTGCTGCTGAGCCGCCTGTTGGTCGACGCGCCCGCGTTCGACAAACCCGTGCATGCGGACGTCGCCGGCAGCGATGCCGGCACGAACTTCACCGCCGAGGCGGATGGCGGTCCGCCCGCCGATCTGTTGGCCAACGGAGTTGCGGACGCGCCATACCCGATCACTGCCGCCGCCGATGCGGCCGGCGCTCATCTGATCGTCAGCGGCTCGATCGCGCACCTCGTATCGTTCCGCGGGGTGGACCTCGCGATCGACGCCACCATCCCGGATCTCGCCGCGCTATCGCCCGTCCTTCATCTGCCCCTGCCGCCGCTGCACGACATTGCCGCGCAGCTCAGGCTCGGCGATGCCGGCACTGGGCTCGGGCACATCGTCACGGTGCACTCCGCGCACGTCGTGATGCCGCAGGCGGACCTTACCGGCGATCTGACGTTCGCTTTCACGGCGCGGCCGTCGGTGCGTGGCACGCTCGCCGCGAACCGCGTCGATGTCGACGCGCTGCGAGATGCGTGGCGGCAGACGGCTCAATCGGAAACGGCGTCGTCGCCCGCGACACCTGCGTCGCCGGCGATGACGTTCATGGACCGGCCGTTGCCGGTGGAGCTTCTTCGCAAGGACGACCTCGACCTCCAGCTTCTTGCCGGGAGTCTGCAGACCGGCGGCGAGACGTGGCGCAACGTGCGCGGCCACGTCATCCTGAATTACGCCAAGCTGACGCTGAACCCGATCGCTGCCGACCTGCCGTCGGGGCAGCTCGTGGGAAACGCCCAGATCGACGCCCGCCAGCCTGTCCCGGCGGTGACGCTCGTCCTGCGAGAGCCGGGCGTGCCGGCGGCGCCGCTGATCGACGGCGTCACCGGCCAGCTGGAGGTCGCTGCCGACCTGCACGGCACCGGTGCGACGCCGCGCGCGCTCGCCGCGACCGCCAGCGGCCAGCTCGGCCTCGCCGTGACCGACGGCACGTTCCGTACGAGCCTGCTGGACCGCTATCTGGCTCCGCTAATGCGCGCCGCCGGTCTGCCCGATGTCGCGATCCCGGCGGAGCGCGGCGAACTGCGTTGCGCAGCGGTCAGCATGACGCTCGCGAGCGGCGTCGGCATCGTCCGCGCCATGGGCCTGGACACCAGCCTGTTCACCATGGGCGGCTCGGGGATCGTGAACCTTGCCAACGATACGGTCGACATGCGGGTGCATCCGGCCGCAACTCTGCCGGGCGGATTGGGCGGCAGTCTGACGCTGCACGTCACCGGACCGATCACCGCGCCGACGGTGACCGCCACGGCGCCAGGCGCCGCGGCCGATGCCGGACGGGCAAGCCCGGCGCTGCCGGCTCCTGTCGGGGTCGCGCTCGGTCCGCTCGGTGCCGGCCCGCCTACCTGTGCGCAGGCGCTCGCCGACGTGCGCGCTCCCGCCGAGCCGGTGGCCGTCGTTGCGCCGCCTTCGCGTGCGCAGGCTGCGCCACCGAGCGGCAAGCCAGCGAACACCCCGCGGCGCCTGTACCGCTGACCGGGCGTCGTGATCAGGCCGGCGTCGCTGTGCGGCGGAATCGCCACCAGCGCGGCCTGCGCCCGGCGGCGACCGCTTTCGCCTCGTAGCGCGTCGGCGGCCACAAGTCGGGTCGCGCGTCGAACACGCCGTCCGGCGCGAACGCATCCTGTTCCGCCATCACGGTCCGCACCCAGTCCTGATAGGTCGGATCGTCGCTCGCGATCCGCCACTCCGCGCCGGGACGCATGACGCGCGCCAGCACCGGCAGCAGCGCCGGATGCACGAACCGCCGCTTGGCATGCCGCGCCTTCGGCCAGGGATCGGGGAACAGCAGCACAAGCCCCTCCAGCGATGCCGGCGGCATGGCGCGCAGCAGCGCGCGAGCATCATCGGGCCAGACACGCAGGTTATCCGGCAGCTTCGCGGTCAGCGGATCGGCGCCCTCCGGAACAAGCCGGGAGAGAAGGGCCGCAATCCCGTTCTCGAACACCTCGCAGGCGATCAGCCCAGTGCGCGGATGCGCCGCGATCTGCGCCAGCGCATGCTCGCCGCTGCCGAAACCGACTTCCAGCCACAGCCACGGCGGAGGCGCGCCAAACGCCCCGAGCGGGTCCGCCGGATCGCGCACGGCCAGACGGGGCAGAGCCTGTTCGAGCAGCTCACGCTGCCGCGGCCGCAGCGCATGCCCGCGCGCCCGGCCATACAGGCGGTCGGGCTGCGGCTTGAGCGTCGAGGTCAGCGTAGCTCGGTCAGTGGTTGAACGCGGACCTCAGCGTCGGCACGAGGTCGGTGCGCTCCCAGCTGAACGCCCCGGTCGCCTCGTCCGGGTCGCGGCCGAAATGCCCATATGCGGAGGTCACCGCGTAGATCGGCCGGTTCAGCTTCAGGTGCTGGCGAATACCGCGCGGCGACAGGTCCATCAGCTCGCGCAGCACCGCCTCCAGGCGCACCTCGTCCACATGCCCGGTGCCCTGCAGGTCCACGTACACCGACAGCGGATGCGAAATGCCGATCGCGTAGCTGATCTGCAGCGTGCAGCGGTCGGCCAGCCCCGCCGCCACCACGTTCTTGGCGAGATACCGGCAGGCATAGGCCGCCGAGCGGTCGACCTTCGTCGGGTCCTTGCCGCTGAAAGCACCACCGCCGTGCGGGGCGGCGCCGCCATACGTGTCGACGATGATCTTGCGCCCGGTCAGGCCGCAGTCGCCGTCCGGGCCGCCGATGACGAACTTGCCGGTCGGGTTGATGTACAGCTCGGCGTCCTCGCACATCCAGCCGTCCGGCAGCGCCTCGGCGATGATCGGGCGCACCATGTCCTTGATCTCGGACTGTTCCAGCCCCTCGTCGTGCTGCGTCGACACCACGATCGACGTCGCACCGACCGGCTTGCCGTCGACATAGCGCAGCGTGACCTGGCTCTTGGCGTCCGGCTGCAATCCGGCGGCCCGCTTGTCTCCCGCGCGGCGCAGCTCGCTCATGCGCTGCAGGATGCGGTGCGCGTAGTACAGCGGCGCGGGCATCAATGACGGGGTCTCGCGGCACGCATAGCCGAACATGATGCCCTGGTCGCCGGCGCCCTCGTCCTTGTTGCCGGCCTGATCGACGCCCATCGCGATGTCGGCGGACTGGGCGTGCAGGTAGCACGCGACCTCGGCGTTGCGCCACGAGAAGCCGGCCTGGTCGTAGCCGATGTCGCGCACCGCCTCGCGCGCGAGCTCGGTCAGGCGCTCGTGGGTGACGCTGTCGGGTCCGCGCGTCTCGCCGGCCAGCACGATGCGGTTCGTCGTCACCAGCGTCTCGCACGCCACGCGGCTGTACGGGTCGGCCTTCAGGAACGCGTCGAGCACCGTATCGCTGATGCGGTCGGCGACTTTGTCGGGATGGCCCTCGGATACGCTTTCCGAGGTGAACAGGAATTCGCCCCTGTCGCGCATGGATCATTCCTCTTGTCGCGGGGTCGGCCCGGCGAGCCGGACGCAGCGGCATGATGCCGAGCGGCGGGGGGTGTGGCGGAAACGCGATTTATGGTCAAGCAAGGGCGGGGCCGTGGGGGCGTGCCCTGTCCCGGACGGCCGGGTCAGGCCAGCCCGAGCACGTCGCGCATCCCGTACAGGCCCGGCGGCTTGCCTTCCAGCCACAGCGCCGCCCGGACCGCCCCCGCGGCGAAGGCGCGGCGGTCGAACGCGCGGTGCGTCAGCTCGATGTGCTCGCTGCGGGCGGCGAAGATCAGCGTGTGCTCGCCCACGACCTGCCCGCCGCGCAAGGCCGCGAAGCCGATCGCGCCCGTGGCCCGCGCCCCGGTATGGCCGTCGCGCCCCCGCTCGGCGACCGCCTCGAGCTCCACGCCCCGCCCTGTCGCCACGGCGCGGCCCATCGCGATGGCGGTGCCGGACGGCGCGTCGACCTTCTGGCGGTGATGCATCTCGACGATCTCGGCGTCGTAGTCCTCGGCCGGCAGCGCGGCGGCCAGCCGCTCGGCGGCATCGAGCACCATGGTCACGCCGGGCGAGAAGTTGGCGGCATAAACGACGGGGATGCGGGCCGACGCCGCGCGCACCGCGGCCTCGTCGGCGGCCGACAGGCCGGACGTGCCGAGCACCCAGGCGACGCCTGCCTCCGCCAGCGCGGCGGCATGGCCCTGCGCCGCCGACGCGTGCGTGAACTCCATCACGAGATCGCAAGCCTGGGCCAGAGCGCGGATGTCCGGGAACAGCCGCGCGTCGCCGGGCGCGCCGCCGGCATCGACGCCGCCGACGAGATCCGCGCCTGCCTGCACGACCTCCTCGGCCAGCAATCGGCCCATCCGGCCGTTGATCCCCGCGATCCCGATGCGCATCCGCCCGCTCCGTCCGTTCGACCACGGGGGTGTAGCACCGGATTTGGGCCCTGAAAGAAAGACGGCCGGAGGGCGGCAGGCGCCGCTCCTCCGGCCTTCGACACGCAGCGCGGTGGGGGGGACAGCGCTGCGAATGCAGTCCGAACGAAGCACCGGGTACTCGGTTCCCGGCCGGCAAGGAATTTTCCTTCTGTCCGCCTCAGCAGACCTTTTGACGCGATTGCGTCGTTGGCGACGCGCGGGCGGTTGTGCCATCACGCATGCCGATGCGCGTCCTCTATCATCTGCCCTTGTCGCCCTTCTCGCGCAAAGTCCGCCTCGTGCTGACCGAGAAGCGCCTCCCCTTCGAGCTGCGAGCCGAGCGGGTCTGGGAGCGGCGTCCGGAATACCTCGACCTGAACGCCGCCGGCACCGTGCCGACGCTGCTCGAGGACAACGGGCTCGTCATCCCCGACAGCGCGGTGATCTGCGAATACCTCGAGGAAGCCTACCCCGACACCGCCCTGCTTGGCCGCACGCTCGCCGAGCGCGTCGAGGTGCGCCGGCTGGTGGCGTGGTTCGACGGCAAGTTCGCGCAGGAAGTCACCCGCAACCTGCACGGCGAGAAATACATGAAGCGCCTCGCCGGGCGCGGCGAGCCCGACGCGACGGCGCTGCGCCACGGCTACACCGCCCTGCGTCACCACATGGCCTATCTCGGCTGGCTGGCGGAGACGCGGAAGTGGCTGGCCGGCACGGCCATTTCGCTGGCCGACTTCGCGGCCGCGGCACACCTGTCGTCGCTCGACTTCGCCGGCGACGTAGACTGGTCGGTCTCGCCGGCGGCGAAGGACTGGTATGCGCGGATGAAGTCCCGGCCGTGCTTCCGCGGCGTGCTGAGCGACCGCGTGCCCGGCCTCACGCCGCCGGCGCACTACGCCGACCTCGATTTCTGAACCGCGCTACTGCTGCGTCGACGGCCCCGCTTCGAGCAGGGCCAGGTCCTGCTGCGCGAGATCGGCCGTGGCGGTATCGGGCGACAGCTGGATGGCGTGCTGCCAGTCCGCCTGCGCGCCCGCCCGGTCGCCGTGGCGCTGGCGCAGGATGCCGCGCTCCAGATAGGCGTCCGGATTGTCGGGATCGATCTTCAGCGCGGCCTCAATGTCGAAGTTCGCCTGGTCGAGCTTGTCTTCATGCCGCCAGGCGGCGGCGCGCAGGGTCAGCGCGTCCGCCCGCTTCGGGTCGATCTTGAGAGCGGCGTTCAGGTCGTCGATCGAATCGAGGTAGCGGCCCATGCTGCCCGCCCCGATGGCGCGGTCGATCAGCAGCTCGGTGTCGTTGGGCGACAGCGCGATCGCCTGCGAGGCGGCCTCGTAGGCGTGCGCCGGGTCGTTGGCCATCAGCCACGCTTCGAACGCCTGGGCAAACACCTGCGCGCGCGCGAGCGGCGGCGCGGTGCTGGCGGCCGCGAGCTTCTGCAGTTCCTGCGCGCCGTCGGCCGCGTTGCCGAGCGTGATCTCGGCGAGCGCGTGGCAATGCGTCGCCCCTTCGCCGCCGCCGGTCGCCTCCCAGGCGTCGGCGTACGCGCTCGCGCCCTCCGGATCGTCCGTCAGCAGCCTGAGGCAGGAATCGTAGTCCGAGCCTTCGGCGATGCGCGGCGGCACGGGCGGCACGGGCAGGGCCTCGTCGTCGTCCGACGCCGTCTCCTGCGATGCCCCGGAGGCCGATTCGGCCGTCGGCTGACGGCCGAGCAGAAAATACCATCCCGCCCCGGCGCCGAGCGCCAGCGCGATCCCCAACCCGGCCACAGCCACGCGAATCCTCATTGGCGGCCGTCATAGCCAGGGTTGCCCGATATGTGAACCGATACCGGGCGGCCCGGGATCGGACGGGCCAAATTCCGCCGTGCCGCGCTATATATCCGGGACATCCGAACCGGGGCTTCGGTGGCCGATCACGTCGACCTCTACGATCAGGACTTCCTCGCCTGGACGCAGGAGCAGGCGGCGCGCTTGCGGCAGGCTGCCGCAAGCCGGGTGAACGCGCCGATCGACTGGGAGCACGTCGCCGAGGAGATCGAAGACTTGGGAAAGGCGCAGCGGCACGAATTGAAGAGTCGCTTGCGGACCATCGTCGAGCATCTGCTCAAACTGCAGCACTCGCCGAGCCAAGCTCCCCGGCCGGATTGGATCGGAACAGTGCTGCGCTCCCGACTGGAAGTGCAGGACATCTTCGACGATAGCCCGAGTCTGAAACCGCACGTCCCCGCGTTGCTGCGCAAAGCGCAGCAAGACGCCGTGAATCTGGTGCGACAGAGCCTTGTTGACCACGGCGAGGCGGGTCCGAGTGAGGCGGCAGCTATCGGCGCCGTGCCGATGACGGAGGAGCAGGTCTTGGGAGATTGGCTTCCGCCGGCACCAGTCTCGGCCCCGACGCCTTCTCGCCATCGGCGGACGAAGCACTGAACGGCGGGGCGTGCGAGCTATGACAGAGGTGCCGGTGCCCGATCACGTTGACCTGTACGATCAGGACTTCCTCGCCTGGACCCGGGAGCAGGCGGCGCGCTTGCGGCAGGCCGCCGCAAGCCGGGTGAACGCGCCGATCGACTGGGAGCACGTCGCCGAGGAGATCGAGGACTTGGGGAAGCGCGAGCGGGCTGAACTGAGAAGCCGGTTGCGGACGATCATCGAGCATCTTCTCAAGCTTCAGCACTCGCCAAATCAGGACCCGCGCGAAGGCTGGACGACAACAGTTCGACGCTGCCGCATCGCGGCAAAAGACCTCATGAAAGACAGTCCGAGCCTCAAACCCAAACTACCCGACCTTCTTGCAGAGGCGCAGGAAGGGATGGGAGAGCTGGTGCGGGAAGAGCTCCAGGGACGCGACCGGCTTTCAGAAGCTGAGGCGGCCAGGATCGGTGCCGAACCGCTGAGCGAGGAGCAGGTTTTGGGAGATTGGCTTCCGCCGACGCCGCTCCCGCCCTCGCCGCCGTCTCGCCGCCATCCGGCAAAGCGCTGAGCACAAGGTGTGCGACCAATGACAGAAACCCCCGTGGCCGATCCGATCGGACTCTACGATCAGGACTTCCTCGCCTGGACCCAGGAACAGGCGGCGCGCTTGCGGCAGGCCGCCGCGAGCCGGGTCAACGCGCCGATCGACTGGGAGCACGTCGCCGAGGAGATCGAAGACTTGGGGAAACGCGAGCGGGATGAGCTCGAACATAGGCTCGAAACGATCATCGAGCACCTGCTCAAGCTGCAGCATTCCCCCGCCGTGGAGCCGCGCGCGGGCTGGGTCGCAACAATTGTCCGGTCGCGCGGCAGGGTCGAAATCCTGTTGGAAGACAACCCGAGCCTCACGCCCGACATCACAGCCGTACTGTCGCGAGCGCAGCGGCTTGCAGTGAAGACGGTGAAAAGCGAGTTGGCGATGCGCGGAGAGCTGAGCGCCCCTGATCTGGAAGCCATCGGGACAGCACCGCTGGATCAAGCGCAAGTCATGGGGGAGTGGTTTCCCTCGGTTCCACCGAACCGGTAACGCGCGGCGTTGCAACGGCTCCTCGTCTTCGGCAACGGCTACACCGGCCGCGCGATCGCCACGCACGCGGCGGCACTCGGCTGGAACGTAACGCTCACCAGCCGCAAGCCCGCGGACCCGCTCCCGGGCGTGCGCCTCGCGGCGTTCGACGCCGCGCCCGTCGCCGAGGCGACGCATGTCATCTCCACCGTGCCGCCCGATCCGACCCTGGGGCACCGCGATCCGGTGTTGGCCCGCTGCGACCCGGTGCTCGCGGCAAGCCCGGAGCTGCGCTGGGCCGGGTACCTCTCCACCACGGGCGTCTACGGCGACCGCGGCGGCGCATGGGTGGACGAAGACACGGCGCCCGCGCCGACCGGACCGCGGGGCGCGGTCCGCGTGGCGTGCGAGCAAGCCTGGGCGGCACTCGCCAACCGTGCCGCCATCGATCTGTTCCGCGTGGCCGGCATCTACGGCCCCGGTCGCTCGCCGCTGAACGACGTCCGCGCCGGCACCGCGCGCCGCATCGTCAAGCCCGGCCACGCCTTCGGCCGCATCCATCGCGACGACATCGTCCAGGCCGTGCTGGCCGCCGCCGGGCAGGACCGGCCGCCCGGCGTCCGCGTCCTGCACCTCAACGACGACGAACCGGCCGAGAACGCCGCTGTCATCGAGGAAGCCGCACGCCTGCTCGGCGCCCCTCTCCCACCCGCCATGCCGTTCGAACAGGCCGTCCAGCGCATGACCGAGATGGGCCGCAGCTTCTGGGCGGAGAACCGCAAGGTCGCCAGCCGCAAGACCCAGACGGCGCTGGGGATCGCCTGGCGCTACCCGACCTATCGCGAAGGTTTACGCGCCATCCTCCTCGAGGAGCGCGGCCAACGTCCGCCGTAGCAGCGCCAAGTCCTCCGGCCGCGACAGCCGGTGGTCGCCGTCCTTGACCAGCGTGACGTGGACATCCCCGCCGCCGATCGCCGCGGCCGTACGTAGCGACAGCTCCCACGGCACCTCGCGGTCCTGCTGCCCGTGCAGCAGCCGCACCGGAACGTGGATCGGCAACGGACCCCGCGTCAGCACGCGGCAATGCCGCCCGTCCTCGATCAGCGCCCGAGTCACCGGCGTCGGGGGCCCGTACGGGTTGGGCACCTGGATGCTGCCCTCCTGGCGCAGCCGGGCGCGCTCCTGGAAGGTCAGCGACTCCCACATCAAGTCCTCGGTGAAGTCGGGCGCCGCAGCGATTCCGATGAGCGCGGCCAGCCGCTCCGCTCGCGCCAGCGCCGCCAGCAGCGCGATCCACCCGCCCATCGAGGAGCCGACGAACAGCAGCGGACCCTCCGGCAGCACGGCGTCGATCACCGCCAGCGCGTCGTCGCGCCACCGGCTGATCGTCCCAGCATCGAACCGCCCGCCGCTCGCCCCGTGGCCGGAGTAGTCGAAGCGAAGGAACGCCTGCCCGCGTTCCGCACACAGGCTGTCGAGGAACGTCGCCTTGGTGCCGGTCATGTCGCTGGAAAACCCGGGGAAGAACACCACGGCCGGCGGCCGCCCGCCGCGCGCAGCGAACGCCAGCTCCACGCCGTCGCCGCGGTCGATTGTGCCGGACCGGCCGGAGGCGTCGGTCGTCTTTATCTGCGATGGCATCGTTGTCGCCTTTCCGGGACGAGATGATATAGCCGGCATGATGGTGGTGCTGCAGGTGCTGCCGGCGCTCATCTCCGGCGGCGTCGAGCGTGGAACGGTCGAGATCACGGAGGCGATTGTACGGGCCGGGGGCACGGCGCTCGTCGCCAGCGCCGGCGGCCCGATGGCCACCGCCGTCGAGCGCGCCGGCGGCCGCCATATCGGCCTGCCGCTGCTGACCCGCGATCCGGTCAACATCCTCATCAACGCGCGCAAGCTCGCCCGGGTCATCCGGTCCAACGGCGTCGACTTGGTGCACGCCCGTTCCCGCGCCCCCGCCTGGTCGGCCTGGCTCGCCGCCCGGCGCACCGGCACCCCCTTCGTCACCACCTATCACGGCGCCTACGGCGAGGGGTTTCCACTCAAGCGCCTCTACAATTCGGTGATGGCGCGCGGCGACCGGGTGATCGCGATCAGCGACTTCATCGCCGGGCTGATCACCGAGCGGCACGGCGTCGGGCCAGACCGGCTGCGCGTCATCCCTCGCGGCGTCGACACCGCCATCTTCGACCCGGCTCTGGTCACCGGCGATCGCATCGACAAGCTCGCGCGGGCATGGCGGGTGCCCGACGGCGCCTATACCGTGGTCCTGCCGGGAAGGCTGTCCGGCTGGAAGGGCCATACCGTCGTGCTGGAGGCCGTGGCGAAGCTCAAGCGCCCCGACATCTGCTGCGTCTTCGTCGGCCGCGGCAACCGGCGCGCGGCCCGTCGCTTGGCGTCGCGCGGCGAGGCGCTCGGCCTCGGCGCGCGGCTGCGCATCGTCGGCCATGTCGACGACATGCCCGCCGCCCTCATGTTGTCCGACGTGGTCGTGCACGCCTCGACCGAGCCCGAGGCCTTCGGCCGCGTCGTGATCGAGGCGCAGGCGATGGGCCGCCCGGTCATCGCCTCGGATCTCGGCGGTCCCGCCGAGACGGTCGAGAACGGAGTGACCGGCTGGCTCGTTGTCCCGGGCGACGTGGACCAGCTTGCCGCGACGATCGACTATGCGCTCCGGCTCGATGACGACGGTCGGGCGGCACTCGGCATGCAAGCGCGCCACGCCGTGCTGGAGCGTTACACCACCTGGGCCATGCAGGACGCCACGATCGCCGTCTATGCCGAACTGCTCGGACAGTCGGCGGCTGCCGAGCCGGAGACCGGCGACCTGCGCGAGCACGCAGCATGAGCCGCGTCGCATGAACCGGGTGCTGGTGATCCGCCACGGCGCGCTCGGCGACTTCGTGCAGTCGTTCGGCCCGTTCGCCGCGGTCCGCGCGCACCACCCCGAGGCGCAGGTCGGGCTGCTCACCACAGCGCCGTTCGCCGATCTCGCGCGCCGCTCGCCGTGGTTTGACATGGTGCTGGTCGATAACCGTCCGTCCTGGTGGCACGTCCGTGGCACGTTGCGCCTCGCCGCGATGCTGCGCGGCTGGGACATGGTTTACGACCTGCAGACCTCGTCGCGCTCGTCGCGCTACTTCTGGCTCGCCGGCCGGCCGCCGTTCTCCGGCGTCGCGCGCGGCGCCTCGCACCCGCACGCCAATCCGACGCGGAACCTGATGCACACGCGCGAGCGTCAGCGCGACCAGCTGCGCATGGCCGGCATCATCGACTTGCCGCGCCCCGACCTGTCCTGGCTCACGCGCGGCCCCGTCCCCGAACTGCCCGCCCCATACGCGCTGTTGGTTCCCGGTGCCGCGCCGCACCGCCCGCGCAAGCGCTGGCCGGTCGAGCGCTTCGCCGCCTTGGCCCGCCGCCTGCTCGCCCGCGGCATCACGCCGGTGGTCATCGGCACCGCACGCGAGCAGCCGCTGGCCGCCGAGATCCACGCCGCCGCACCCCGCGCGGTGGACCTGACCGGGTCGACCAGCATCCCCGACCTCGCCGCCATCGCCGCCCGCGCGAAGCTCGCGATCGGCAACGACACCGGCCCGATGCACCTCGCCGCCGCCGTTGGCTGCCCCTGCGTCGTGCTGTTCTCCGACGAGAGCGACCCCAAGCTCACCGCGCCGCGCATGCCCGACGGCTCCTGGCCCACCATCCTGTTCGCGTCCGACCTGTCTGAGTTGCCGGTCGAGAAGGTTGCGGCGGCGGTGCCGTAGGGTTACTGACCCGGCTCCCTCGACAAGGACCCGCCCGCCCGACATGCCTGCGATCACCCTGCCCGACGGTTCCGTGCGCCGCTACGACGGACCCGTCACCGGCACGTCGGTCGCCGCCGACATCGGTCCCGGCCTCGCCCGCGCCGCCCTCGCCATGAAGCTCGACGGGCGCATGGTGGACCTCGCCACCCCGATCGACCGCGACGCCGCGGTGGTGTTCGTCACCCGCCGCGACCCCGAGGCGCTCGAACTCATCCGCCACGACGCCGCCCATGTCCTCGCCGAGGCCGTCCAGGCGCTCTACCCCGGCACCCAGGTCACCATCGGCCCGGCGATCGAGAACGGCTTCTATTACGATTTCGCCCGCAACGACCCGTTCACCCCCGACGACTTCGCCCCGATCGAGGCGAAGATGCGCGAGATCGTCGCCCGCAACGCGCCGTTCGAACGCCGCGTCGTCTCCCGCGACGACGCCATCCGCCTGTTCGAGGGCAAGGACGAGCGTTACAAGGTCGAACTGATCCGCGACCTGCCCGAGACCGAGCAGATCAGCCTCTACACCCAGGACGGCTGGACCGACCTCTGCCGCGGCCCGCACATGCGCGGCACAGGCGATGTCGGCCCCGCGCTCAAGCTGATGAAGGTCGCCGGCGCCTACTGGCGGGGCGATCACCGTAACGCGATGCTCAGCCGCATCTACGGCACCGCGTGGCGCGACCAGAAGGAGCTCGACGCCTACCTCCACCAGCTCGAGGAAGCCGAGCGCCGCGACCACCGCCGCATCGGCCGCGAGATGGACCTCTTCCACACCCAGGAAGAGGCGGTCGGCAGCATCTTCTGGCACCCCAAGGGCTGGCGCCTCTACCGCACCGTGGAATCCTACATGCGCCGCCGCCTGGACGCCGCCGGCTACCAGGAAGTCCGCACGCCGCAACTTGTGGACCGCGCGCTGTGGGAGCGTTCCGGCCACTGGGAGAAGTTCCGCGAGCACATGTTCGTCGCCCGCGTCGAGGACGAGAAGAAGGACCTCGCGCTCAAGCCGATGAATTGCCCCTGCCACGTGCAGATCTTCAACCACACGATGCGCAGCTACCGCGAACTCCCCCTGCGCATGGCCGAATTCGGCTCCTGCCACCGTTACGAGCCGTCGGGCGCGCTGCACGGCCTGATGCGCGTGCGCGCCTTCACGCAGGACGACGCGCACATCTTCTGCACCGACGATCAGGTCGCCAGCGAAACCGCCGCCTTCGTCACCCTGCTGAGCCAGATCTACCGCGACCTCGGCTTCCCGCACTTCGCGGTGAAGTTCGCCGACCGCCCCACGACGCGAGCGGGCGATGACGCCACCTGGGACCGGGCGGAAGCGTCCTTGCGCGAAGCCTGCGCCATCGCCGGCGTCGAGTACGAGCTCAACCCCGGCGAGGGCGCCTTCTACGGCCCCAAGCTCGAATTCGTCCTGCGCGACGCGATCGGCCGCGACTGGCAGTGCGGCACGCTGCAGGTCGACTATGTCCTGCCGGAGCGCCTCGACGCCGAATACGTCGCGTCGGACGGCGCCCGCCGCCGCCCGGTCATGCTCCACCGCGCGATCCTCGGCAGCTTCGAGCGCTTCCTCGGCATCCTCATCGAGCAATACGCCGGCCGCTTCCCGCTCTGGCTCGCCCCGGTCCAGGTCGTGGTCGCCACCATCGTCTCCGACGCCGACGCCTACGCCGAGGAAGTCGCCGCCCTGCTGCGCGCCCGCGGGATGTCGGTCGAGACCGACCTGACCAACCAGAAGATCAACGCCAAGGTCCGCGAGCACAGCCTGGCCCATGTCCCGGTCCTGGCCGTGGTCGGCCGCAAGGAGGCCGAGGCCCGCACGGTGGCACTCCGCCGCCTCGGCGGCGACGCCCAGACCGTCCTGCCTCTTGACGAAGCCGTCGCGGCGCTTGCAACCGAAGCGCTGCCGCCCGATTTACACCAAACGTGAACGGTTCGTCCCGCTTGTCCGCAAGCCGCCCGCGTCATTGCGGGCGTCCGTAAGCCGTTCATGTCCCGCAACAACGACAGGAGACGACGATAGCCCGAGGACCGCAGACCGCCGCACCCACCCGCGACGGGCCCCCCGTGAACGAGGACATCCGTGTGCCGCAGGTGCGGCTGATCGACCAGGACGGCGAGATGCAGGGCGTGCTGACGACGCGAGAGGCGATCCGCCGCGCCTACGACGTCGGCCTGGACCTGCTGGTGATCAGCCCCAACGCCGACCCGCCGGTCGCCAAGATCCTCGACTTCGGGAAATACAAATACGAGGCCCAGAAGAAGAAGAACGAGGCCAAGAAGAAGCAGAAGGTCATCGAGATCAAGGAAATCAAGGTCCGCCCCAACATCGATGAGAACGACTATCAGGTGAAGATGCGCGCCATGAAATCGTTCATCGAGGAGGGCGACAAGGTCAAGGTCACGCTCCGCTTCCGCGGCCGCGAGATGGCGCACCAGGACATCGGCGTGCGCGTCCTCGAGCGCATCCGCACGGAGATGGAGGAGAAGACCAAGGTCGAGCAGATGCCGCGGATGGAAAACCGGCAGATGATCATGGTGCTCTCGCCGCGCTGACGCCGCGGCGACGGCTGCCGCCCCGCATCGCATCCACGAACGAGCGCAGCGGCCTTGTCATCCGCCAGCACGTGCTCGCGTGCAGGGCCGCCAGCTCGCGCTGCAGCGCGCTCCTCTCGCACTCGTCCTCGGCAGCCCGCGCGGACAGCCGGTCCAGCTCGTGCTCGATCCGCCCGCGCAGCGTCTCGCGCCGGCGCCGCATCGCGGTGCGGATCGCCTCGGCGTCGGCCGCGGCCTGCCCCGCCGCCTGCTCGAGCCGGCGCCGCAGCGCGTCGCGCTCCTGTTCCGCCGCCGCCCGGCCCGCCTCGGCCTCGGTCAGCAGCCGGCGCCACCGGCTGAGTTCGCCCGTCAGCGCCGCGTTGTCGCGCGCGCCGTCGCGGTCCGCGACGTCCACCGCGCCGGACATGTCCGGGGACGGTCCGTCCAGGACGGTCAGGTATATTCGCTGCTCGGCCTGATCACGGGGCGGCATGCCGGTTTCTCACGAGGCCGCCGCACGGGGGCGCAGACGGCTGTTCGTCCGCTCCTACCGATGCGTATCGTTGCCATGCAAGCGCCGGATACGTCTGCCGCGGCGGGGTCTGCCGCCCCGGGGCGCCGGGCTTCCGGCCGGCTGCGGTGCGCGCCCGGCCGCGCCGGGGTCCGATGGTCAGCCCACCGCGTGTCGCGGGTCTTCGCCGATCATCAGCGCGTCCATCCACAGTGCGAGCCGTTGTTGCGCTCGCGCCGTCTGCGAGAACGCCCCGCCATTGGCGGCGATGGAGCCCGCCGCCATCTTCTCCGCCGCTCCCTGCGGCTTCAGGGCGCCAAGCTGGATCGCGCGTTGCCTGGCTTCTTCGAAGCTCATCCTCAGCCTCCGTGCGCGCCGACGGAGGCGGTTGCCGCCTCGCCGTCTTGCGCCGGCTGTCTGTGCCAAAGCGACCTGTTGCCGGCGATGAACGGCTTCACACGGTGGCCGCGGCCGTGCTTCAGGCTCCCATCGAGCACGCGAACGGCATCGTGGGATTTCCGTCTCCGACGGCGATCTAACTCGGCAACTCGGCTTCGATGTCATCGAAGAACGACAGGACGCGTTCCCGATCGCCGCCGGTTCCGTACAGGTTGACGCTGAGGGTCAGCTCGCCATCGAACGAGCTCATGGCCAGCTGGAAGTACGGCTTGTGCTTGATCGAGCCGCACATATAGGCAGCGCGAGGGCGCAGCTCGCCGAAGCGGATCCGATCCGAATCCAGTATCCCCACATTCGTCATGCAGATCAGCGGGTTCTTCAGGTGCGACCGGAGCCGCCGATTGGCGATCCTGTCCCCGTAGATCCGGTACAGCAGGTCGAGCTTCATGAAGCCATTGAGGCCGATGTCGGCGCCCTTCTTCGCGTCCATGACCGCCTTTATCCGGCCGAGCGTGCCCTCGAAGCGCTCCTGTGGCCGGTCGTTCAGGCGCGTGATCACCGTCGAGGTGAGATTGGTCAGCGACGTGAATGCCGCGACGTCCCCGAGGTAGCGGCGCATGTCCACCATCACGGGTATCTCGAGCACGGCGCCGGCCGGCAGCGCCAGTCGCTGAAAGACGCAACGGTAATAGGCGGCCAGCACGGCGTCGTTCAACGTGGCACCCCTGGCCTGGCAATACGCCCTGAGTGCGGCAACCCTGTCGCGCGGCAATGTGCGCGCGACGATGAAGGGCAGCGCGTCTCCGCCCTCGGTCAGGGGGAAGCGATGGTCTCTGGTGCGGTTGTTGTCCTTGCTCTGCAGGAACCATGACCTGAGCTTGACGCTCATGGCGAAGTTCTTGAGCACGCCGCGGATGCTTCTGTCCCCGGTTATGGCGGCCGGCCGGTATGCCGGATCGGCCGTCAACCCCGCATAGATGCTGCACAGGAAACCGAGATACTGTTTGAAGCCCGCCGCGTCGCAGATCATGTGGTTCATCTTGAGCGCGACGGCAAAGGTATCGGCGGCAAGCAGGCAGACCCGCACCTGCGGGCCGGCGCCTTCGTCGACGCGCGCGACGACGAACGCCTCGAACGCCGTCTCCGTCGGCGCGGTCACGAAGGCCCGGCCGAGATCAGCCGCGGCGAGCGTCGTCCAGTGCGGTCTGGCGCTGTCGACGAAGCGTGTGCCAAGGATGGGGATGGCGCCGATCGAGCACATGACCGACTTTCGCAGGATTTCGGCGTCGGGCGCGCGCTCGAATCTCAGGACGCAATGCAGCGTGTGGTCGTTGAATCCGTTGGTGTCGGCTAACAGCTGAACCCGGTCGAATATTTCTGCGGGATAGTCCATGCGCCCTCTCCTGACGGCGCCTTCGCACGACCGAAAACGCCCGTAAAGCGCCTAGGAAAGCCCCACTGGAACGTCATCCTCGAGGCTTTCCCGACACACTTGGCGCTCGGAACGCGGTCGTCGGTAGCTTCGGAAACTACCTACGTGACCTCACGCACGGCCCGATTACCCGTCCTGGAGCGTTTTCAACCTGACTGTGATTGCACTCATCTCAGTCTCGTCATGGTCCGCGGAGGCGGACCATCCACGCCGTTGCCGGCCGCGCGAAAGGCGTGGGCCTTCGGCACGTGGTACAACCCGCATATCTGGGGAGCCGGCGTGGCGGTCGCCGCGTCGCTGCAGCTGCTTGCCGTCCTGCCGGCGCACACGCCGCCCTCGCTGGCGGTCGCGGAACCGATGCTCGAGTTCGACCGTACCGAGCACCCGATCCGCCAGGCGATCCTGCTGGTTCCCATCGAGCACGCGAACGGCATCGTTCGCATCCCACAGGGCGCCGGCCTCGGCATCGAGGTGGATCGCGGGGCGTTGGACCGGTTCAGGGCGCAGTGAGGCACGCAGCAGGCGGCCTTCGCGCGGGCGAGGTAGTGCGGATCAGAGTAGCGCAACCCGCACTACCGCGTTCCAGGCGAAAGTCGAGTCAAGCATTCTGGATGATAGTCGCAACGAGCTTGTTCATACTCGATGAGTTCGCGAAATAGCTTAACCGGTGGTTTCTGCTGGCGGGCTTCAGTGTGCGCGAACCAACGGCGGACGCCCAAGCGAGCCAGTCGGACTGGCCGCTGCTAAGAAATTCGTTCCGTAGCTCAGGAAGGCCAAACCTTAGGTCGGCTATCTCAAGCACTTTCGCTTTCGTTATCGGGGTTGCAGATCGATGGTTGAACAGCAACGAGATTAACGCAGACGCCTTTGACGTCTGCATCAAGTAGTCGTCTAAAATTGCTCCGAACCAAAACAGCTGGAATTCCATAAGTCGGTCGCTTTCCCTTAGGGCGTTAAGAAGAGCTGTCGCAATGACGTCTCGATCAGAGATCCGACCGCAAAACGCGTGCAAGTTTTTGCTCAAATGTGGGTAATTTTGTATTATGTATGGCAGTCTTTTTCCACACGCTGGGCGTGGTCGCCCATAATGGTTAACACCAGTTCAGCATCTTCTTCCTCAATGTCAGGTTGGCTTAATAACTGGTCGATGTAGGCAAGCTCCACGTTTGTCAGTGGCGCCTGCACGAGCTTCTCCCGATAAATCTCGAAACCAGCCTCGTCGTAGCCCTCCATTATGATGAGCCGACGGCGGTCAAGCAATTTCTTCTTAACGTCGTCGATAGCCCTGTCCATTGAGGCGTGTGCTGTAATGTCGTGGCGCGTCTTCGCAGGGTTTACGGAAAGCCCCTTGTCCCCGAGCAAACGCTGGATGATCTGAAAATCATTGTTGATAGTCTTCTTGTCGGTGGTGAACAGATACTTGAGAGTCCAGGATTTGCTCAGTGTCCGTCCGGGAGGTTTGCGAGTCGCGAGAATCGGTTAGCTGGAGCGAGGACTTGAAGGGCGGGAATCTTTTGTGATTCCTTGTGTGGCACCGATTCGTTTTCGAGGTGCCGCATGTGGACGACCGAAAATCGCC
>DATEQV010000202.1:0-2655 GCA_035272265.1 Acidisphaera sp.
CAACAGCGCCGCCAATCCGGATGACCCGCGCGTGTCGATCGGCGCGCGCGCGCTGACGGGCGATGCCTATCTCGGTCACGTCTTCTGGGACACGGAGATCTACCTGCTGCCGTTCTATATCGCGACCTGGCCGGAAGCAGCGCGGGCGTTGCTGATGTACCGCTTCCACACGCTGGCCGGCGCACGCGCGAACGCGGCGAAGGGCGGCTGGCGCGGCGCGCAGTATGCGTGGGAGTCGGCTGACTCCGGCGAGGAGACCACGCCCGAGCACGTGCTCACGCCGGACGGCCAGTTTGTTGAGGTGCTGTCGGGCAAGCAGGAGCACCACATCACCGCCGATGTCGCCTACGCCGTTTGGCAGTACTGGCACGTGAGCGGCGACGACGGGTTCCTGCTCGAGGCGGGAGCGGAGATCGTGCTGGAAACGGCGCGGTTCTGGGCGAGCCGCGCCGCGCTGGGAGCGGACGGCAAGCGGCATATCCGCGGGGTCATGGGCCCCGACGAGTACCACGAGGGCGTGGACGACAACGCCTATACCAACGTGATGGCGCGCTGGAACATCGCGCGGGCGCTGGAAATCGCGGCGTTGCTGCGCGAGCGCTGGCCAGTGCGCTGGGCCGAGCTGTCGCACCAGCTTGCCCTGGATGCGGCGGAACTCGCGCGCTGGCGCGAGGTGGCCGAAACGCTGGTGACCGGCCTCGATCCGGCAACCGGGGTGATCGAACAGTTCGCCGGCTTCTTCGCGCTCGAGCCGATCGACCTCACGCGGTATCCCGACCGCCATACGCCGATGGATGTCCAGCTCGGCCACGAGCGCATCGAGCGCACGCAGGTGGTCAAGCAGGCCGATGTGGTCGCACTGCTGGCACTGCTGCCCGAGGAATTCGACCAGGCCGTCCAGCGGGTCAATTTCCGCACCTACGAGCCGCGTTGCGGGCACGGCAGCTCGCTCAGCCGGGCAATGCACGCGGTCATGGCCGCTCGCCTCGGCCAGACGGCACTGGCCTATCGCTACTTTCGAGAGACGGCGGAGATCGATCTGTCGCCCAACGTCGCCGACAGTGCCGGCGGCGTGCATATCGCTGCACTCGGCGGACTGTGGCAGGCCGTGGTGATGGGCTTCGGCGGGGTGTCGCTCATGGGCGAGCATCTGTCGGTCGTGCCGCAGTTGCCGCCGCAGTGGCTCGGCCTCAGCTTCGTCGTGTGCTGGCGGGGCCGGCGCGTGCGCTTCCGCATCCTGCGCGACGGCGAGGTGAACGCGACTCTCGAGGCAGGTGATCCACTGACTGTGCTGGTGCACGGAAGTGAGCGCGTGCTGCAGCCGGCGGGCCTGCCGGACCATAGCTGATTGCGGTAGCTGCGGGCGCCCCACGGCGATGCCGGTCTGACGGGAGAGAGATGGTTTCGATCGATATCGTCGCTGTGGTTCTGGTGCTGGTGCTGGCCGCGCTGCTCGGCATCGGCATCCCGGTCCCGGTGGCGTGGTGCTTCGTCCTGGGCGCGATCCTCGCGCCGACCGACGCCGTGGTGGTGGAGGCCTTGCTCGGCCGCAGCAAGATACCGGAGACGACTCGCGCCGCCATCGTGGGCGAGAGCCTGTTCAACGACGGAGCCGGCGTGGTGCCGTTCCTGGTCGCGCTGCGCATGGCGCATGGCGAGACCGGCCTGCTTGGTCGTGGTCTGGTGGGGCTCGCGATGGCCGAGCAACTGATCGGCGGTGCGGCACCCGGCTACGTCTGCGGTGCGCTGCGGCGTGGACCATCCGACGCGTCGCCGACGACGCGGTGCGCATCATCGTCGCCCTCGTCGTCGTCGGCTACCGGCTTGCCGACGCCTGGGCGTATCCGGCCCGGTCGCGGTCGTCAGCGCCGGGCTCCTGCTGGGATACATGCTGCGAAGCCGCCTCCCCGGTGCCGCCCCAGGTGCATCCGACGCGGACGCGCCGCGCCCGATCGTCGCTTTCTGGTCGCTGCTCGACCGTGTGCTCAACCTCGGACTTTTCCTCCTGATCGGACGGGCCGACCGTGACCGGCCGGGAACTGGCCATCGCCGCCGCGACCGTGCCGCTGGCGCTCGTTGCACGGCTGATCAGCGTCGCGGTGCCGCTGGCGCTGACCGGCCGCACGCGAGGCGGACCTCAACATTTCCGTCCATCACACCGACGGTGGCGGGGTGAGTGACCACGTCTTTGCCTCGGCCCACCTCCTGGGTTTCCGCTTCGCTCCGCGCATTCCCAACCTTGCCGACCGCAGGCATTATGCCTTCGGACCAGCTCGAGCTGGCCGACGCTCGCGCCGTTCATCGCCGACGGCTCGCAGATCGCGAACAGGATAGAACTCGAAGCGCCTGACGGCGCCGCTGCGCTTGCCTGCCTGAAACCCGTTGCCGCCGGAAACCCGGCAAGGGCCTGCTGCTCGGCTACGCCCGCGTCTCCAAGGGCGACCCGTCCAGTTTTCGGCGCATCACAGCTGCACCAGCAGCCTGCATCCTTCACTAATTTTGCACCGGAAAGTAGCTAGTACACCTCGCCGGAAGTCGGCACCCCGTTTAGCATGTCTCACACGGTGAGAGGGCGGCCCTTCATAGTCCAGCGGAAGGGCTTGGCCATGGTCTGGTTGAAGTAGGCGATGAACGCCTCGATCCGCTGCTTGAGAT
>DATEQV010000203.1:0-4604 GCA_035272265.1 Acidisphaera sp.
CGGGGTCATCCGGTCGTTGCTCTCGACCGCCAAAAAGCAAGGCTGGGATATGCTGGGAACGCTCACCGCCAACCCACTCAGCCTGATCGTGGACCTGCGCGTCGGCTGATCTGGCCTGCGAAACCTGGGCAGTTACCAAAATTCATTAGTCGGTTGCTGGAAGCTGCAGGTGTGGAAGCGTGTCCCGCAAGGCGGCGATGTGACCTTTCCGCTCGGAGAGGACGCTGAGGGGCTGCTGATCTACACGCCGGACGGCCGCATGGCGGTCCAGCTTGTCGCCGCGGATCGCCCGCAGATCGACACCCAGGATTCGCTGCAGGGCGGCAGCGTCGAGCAGCGTGCAGAAGCCTATTCGACCTGTCTTGCGTATTTCGGCGGCTATGAAATCCAGGGCGATCACGTCGTCCACCAGGTCGAGGCCAGCCTTTTCCCCGACTGGTCCGGACAGCAGCAGATACGGCCTTTCACGCTCGACGGCGACACGCTGATCTTGCACACGCCGCCGGTTCATCTGGCCGGCGGCGACGTCACGAACGAGTTGATATGGGTGCGTGCGGGCAGCCAAGCCGACTCCGCGGGATCATGAACTAGCCTCACGGCTTCCTCCACGAAAACGAGCGAGGCGGACCACGATGACGACGATGCAACATGTTCGCGCGATGGTCGGGTCCGGCGATACGGACCCGGTGACGCCGTCCGTCTCGTTCGCGCAGGCGGACCTGGAGACCATCGCGCAGCACATGTTCGCGCTCATGCTGCGCAACATCACCAGCGACGGCTTCGTCCTGAACGACCCGAATTCCCGCGAGCCCTCCAAGCCGGGCTGCGTCATCGCGGCCCCCTCCTATCCGCGCAACACGCCGGGCGTCGATCAGGACTACGTCTTCAACTGGGTACGCGACGCCGCGATCACCGCGATGGAAGTCGCCGCCGCCAAGGCGCCAGCAGGCTCGGTCGGCGACGTGCAGACGCTGATCGATTACGTCAACTTCGCCCAGCTCTGCCAGCAGAACGCCCGTCCCACCCTGGCGCACGCCTGCTTCACGGTCGGGGGCAATCCGCGGGACTGGACCGAGCAGACCGACGGGCCGGCGTTGCAGACGGTGGCGATCCTGTCCGCCTATGACCAGGTCGACGCGCCGACGAAGGCGGTCGCCAGCGCGGTGATCGGCAAGAACCTCGCATTCCTGCTCGCCAACTACCAGAACCCGACCTTCAACCTGTGGGAGGAGCACGAGGGGCTTTCGTTCTTCGCGCGATCGGCGCAGCTGCGCTGCTTCCGCGCGATCGCGGCCAACACGTTCGGCATCCCGGTGCCGCCCGGCGTGAACGACGCCATCGCGTGGCTGCAGAACGCGCTCGATGACCACTGGAACGGATCGTACTACGTCACGATGCTGGCGCCGCCGTCGCCGGGCAACGCGAACAAACCCTTGCTTCCGGCCAGCGCGGGCTACGACCCGAACATCGACATCGTCTGCGCCAGCCTCTACGGCGCCGTCCCCTGCACGGATACCAGGCTGCTGGCCACTGCCGCCCGCCTGCGCAGCCAATGGGCCGACTCCGGTTCGCCGTCGCTCTACCCGATCAACACCGCGGATCATGCGCGTGGACTCGGCCCGATGTTCGGCCGCTACCCCGGCGACGTGTACGACGGCGATATGAACGCGCCGGTGCTCGGCGGGCATCCCTGGGCGCTGTGCACCTGCAATGTCGCGGAGCTGTACTATCGGCTTGCCAACAGCGTCGACCAAAGCAAGCGTGTCCCGTTCGACGATCTGTCCCGCGGCTTCTTCGCGCAGGTGGGCGTCAACGACGGGAGCAACCCGGCCGCCGCAGCCGCGGCCTTGCGCGACGCGGGCGATGCGATGCTGCGGGCCGTCATCTTCCACAGCGATCACCTCGAGCTCAGCGAGCAGTTCGACGGCACCAGCGGCTACGAGAAGAGCGTGACCAACCTGACCTGGAGCTACGCCTCGTTCCTCTCCGCCGTGCGCGCCAGGACCGGCCAGAACGTCGAGGGCTGACCGATGACGGACCGGTCCGAGCAATTCCTTCGGCTGTCGTCCCGGCTGACCGGCTTTGGCGCATTCGATCTGCGCGGCACGGGGATGCTGGCGGATTACCTGGCCGCTCTCGAGGCACGCCTCCCGGCAAACGTGCTCGACGAGCTTCTGGCCCACGGCGATGACGCCGACGATCAGGCGATCGGCGCGATCCTTGCCGATCCCAAGCTGGGGCCGGTCGCGCGCAACATCATCCTGCTCTGGTACTGCGGCACCTGGAACGCGTTGGGGGCGTCGTGGAGCGCCGCGTGCGGCGCGATCGCCGACGACAAGAACGCGGTGATCTCGGCGGCCGCGTATCAGGCGGGGCTGCAATGGACGGTCGCCGGGGCCCATCCGGCCGGGGCGGCACAGCAGGGCTTCGGCGCCTGGAGCCTCGCACCCGGAGCGTCCCCGCAATGAGCGCCGAGGCCCCGTTCGACGTCGTCATCGTGGGCGCCGGTGTCGCCGGTGCGTTGATCGCGGACCGCCTGACCGGCGCGGGACTGCGGGTTCAGGTCCTCGAAGCCGGGCCCGACACGGCACGATCCTTCGACGGCTACACGCAAAACCTGCAGCAATTCTACGCGGCGTTCGCCAAGGGGCCCGAGTCGCCCTGGACGCCGGCCAAGGCCGCGCCGCAGCCCGACACCGGCGACCTGCGCACACAGACGGGCTACTTCGTCCAGCGCGGTCCGCAGCTATACGGCAGCAGCTACACCCGGCGATGGGGCGGATCGACGCTGCACTGGCTCGGCGTCTCCCTGCGTATGCTGCCGGAAGACTTTCGCATGCGGTCGCGCCATGGCGTCGCCCGCGACTGGCCGCTCGATTACGACGCGCTCGCGCCACACTACGAACGCGCCGAGCACATGCTCGGCGTGTCCGCCGACGTCGCCGACCAGGCCTATCTCGGAGTGACGTTTCGCGACGGCTACGAGTACCCGATGCACCGCGTGCCGCCGAGCTACTCAGACCAGGCGCTTGCGGACGCCGTCGACGGCATGGAAGTGACCCTCGGCGGGGAGCGCGCCACGCTGAAGGTGCGCAGCTATCCGGCGGCGCGCAATTCGACTCCTCGCGAGGGCTACGCGCCGCAGGGTGCGGTCGACATTCATGCCGACGGGCGGCCGATGGACCGATTCGTCGGCGAACGCTGTGCCGGCAACACCGCCTGCACGCCGATCTGCCCGATCCAGGCGCGCTATCACGCCGGCAAGACGCTCGCGCACGCGATCCAGGGCGGACTGACCGTGCTCGCCCAGGCGGTCGCGTCGAAGATCCTGGTGGACCCCGCCGACGGTTCGGTGCAGGGCATCGAGTACAAACGCTACGACGATCCGAACGCGGTCACACCCGCCTTCACCACGCATGTCGCGAAGGCGCGCGTCTACATCCTGACGTCGCACGCGGTGGAGAATGCCAAGCTGATGCTGGCCTCCGGACTGACCGGACGGGGCGGGACGGTCGGCGCGAACCTGATGGACCACCCGGCGCTCTACGCCTGGGGCCTGGCGCCGTCGCCGGTCGGGCCATTCCGCGGCCCGCTGTCCACGTCGGGCATCGAGGACTGCCGCGGCGGCGCGTTCCGCGCGCGGCACGCGGCCTTCCGTTACGATGTCGGCAACGACGGCTGGAAGCCCGCGACGGGCGCGCCGGACGCAACGGTCGCGGACGCAGTGAAGCAGGGCCTGTTCGGCGGCCGTCTGCGGGATGCGCTGGCCACGACGCTCACGCGCCAGGTCCGCCTGTCGCTCGCTGTGGAGCAGCTGCCCGATCCAGCGAACCGGGTCAGCGTCGATCCGGCCCACATCGACGCGATCGGCAACCCGGTTCCGGTCATCCAGTATCGGATCGACGATTACACGCTGGCTGGTATGGCCAAAGCGGCCGAAGTCTGCCGCGCCATGTTCCAGCGCGCCGGCATCACCGATTGCACCGGTCAGGGTGAAGCGTGGTTTCCCCCGGTCAGCTACCTGGACCAAACCTTCCGCTATCACGGCATGGGGCACTTCGCCGGCACGCATGCGATGGGCGACGATCCGGCCCAATCGGTCGTCGATCCGGACCAGCGCGCGTGGGATCACCGCAACCTGTTCGTCGTCGGGTCCGGCAGCTTCCCGACCATGGGCACCTCGAACCCGACGCTGACGCTGGCCGCGCTGGCGTTGCGCACGGCCGACCGTCTGCTCGCCAGCCTGCAAGCCGCTTGAATCCGGTGCGGCAACGTGCATTTTCGTTGCATTCTACAATCGGAACTTGGTATTCGTTTTACGTGTGATCGTATGGGTTGCGGAAGAGGACGCGCGGATGCTCCTTCCTGAAAGCGCAGTCCACACCGATCCGCAGGCCGCGGCGGGCGCCGAGTACGACGCCGTCATCGTCGGGGCCGGCATCGCCGGCGCGATCATCGCCAAGGAGCTGAGCCAGGCAGGCCAGCGTGTGCTGGTGCTGGAGGCCGGGGTGGGCGAGCACTACCACGCCTATCTCGAACGCTTCTACGCGGCCGCGAACAAGGACAACCAGGCGCCCTACGCGCTCAATCCGGACGCGCCGAGT
>DATEQV010000204.1:0-9693 GCA_035272265.1 Acidisphaera sp.
GTCCCCGCCCATCGCATCGACGGCGAGCGTGTAGGCCGGAGCGCCGTCCTTGCCGTTCACGTCACGCGGCGCCCTCTCAGGCGCGGACGGCGTGCTTCAGCGGCTTGCCGGCAGCAACGACCTCGCGACCGTCGTAGTAGCCGCAGTGGCTGCAGACGTGATGCGGGCGGCGCAGCTCGCCGCAGTTCGGGCACTCCGCGTGCGCCTCGGTGCCCAGCGCCTCGTGGGAGCGCCGCATGCCGCGGCGGCTCGGGCTGGTCTTTCTCTTCGGGACGGCCATGGTGCAACTTCATCCGCTCGTGGGACGCGGGCAAGACGCCGACGCCGCCAGTACAATAATAATAAACAGAGCCGCGCGGACTAGCAGAGTGCCCCACCCCCGGCAAGCGCAACGCCGTTGCGGCTGGGGCGCGGGTCAATGCCGGCTCCGCAGCCGTTCGAGCGCCGCAAAGGGACTCGCCGGCTCGGCCTCGCCGAGGTCAGGGGGCGTGGCGCCCGGCTTGCGCGGATAGGGCTCGAGCGCCAGGGAAAGCTGCTCGGCCGCCGCCTCGCCCAGATCGATCGCGCCGCCGGCCATCGGCACCATGTCGACCGGGTCTTCGGGGTCGATCTCGGCCGGCATGTCCGCCTCGGGCGCGAAGCAGAGCACGAAGTCCTCGGCCACGTCGGCCTCGAACGGATCGATGCTGACCACGCAGACCTGGGTAACGCGCGCCCGCAGAGCGCCCTCGGCCATGACCGTTCCTCCCAGGCCCCGCCGCAGCCGGAACGCACAGGCCAGCGCGTCGATCGCCGGTACACCGAAGCGTGTCGCCAGACGCTCGCGCTCGGCCGCCTCCGCGACGACCTCGATCTCGAGGCCCTGCGGGCCGATGCGGCCGGTCTCTACCACGCGAGAGAACTCAGGGATCATGACGATACGGCGGTCTACACCTCCGGGAAGTCCGGGACGGCCACGCGCAGGTCCTGCGCGGCGAGCGCCCGGTCGGCCGCCTCAACATAGGCGGCCAGCCGCGCCGGCGCATCCTCGGGCGGGGCGCCGCGCCACACGTTGCGCGCGAGGGCCGCCGCCAAGGCCGCGCCCCTTGCCGCCGCATCTCCCTCGCCCAGCGCCGATTCGTACGCCGTCGCCCGTCCGTGCAGCGCCTCCCACATCACGCGAACCTTCTTGGCCACCGACAGGTCGCCCACACCCATCTCGCGCAGGCTCCGGTCCATGTCGGCGAACATCGCGTCGAACACCGCCTGGGCGAGTGCGGGCCCCGGCTCCGGCTGCGCCTGCAGGCGCCGGATCAGCAGGGCCACGTGCAGTGCGATCAGGTCGAACCGGCCGTCGAGCGTGTCGGCAACGCCGAACCCGGCGGGCGGGGGCAGATACAGCACCGGGCGGCGCGCCGCCTGGACCGCGGTGGCGTAGAGGCCGAACGCCGCCCGTTCGTTGCGGCGCCGGCGAGAGGGTGCGAGCACGGGGACTCCTTCGGCTGGTCCTGAATAATTGACACTGGGGGGCGGACATGACACCCCACGCGCCTGATCGACCGTCCCAGGAATCGGGTTTCCGCGTGCGTCTCGCTGCTCCCCTGCTGCTGCTGTCTCTCGCGCTCGCCGGCTGCACCACGCTCACGAACGCGGTGGAGTTCAAGCCGCAGGTACGGGGCAACCGCGTCGATCTCGACGCCCTGAAGGAGCTGACGCCGGGCACCTCCACCAAGGCCGACGCCACCGCCCTACTCGGCTCGCCGACATCCAAGGCGACGTTCGACGACAACCGGTGGATCTATATCAGCGAGGTCACGCAGCCGCGCATCGCCCGCAAGCAGGCGGTGCTGTCGCAGGAGGTCGTGGTGCTGACCTTCGACCAGGGCGGCGTGCTGCGCGACGTGGAGCACCTGAACCAGGACGATTCGCTGCCGGTCGCGATCGCGTCCCGCGCGACCCCCTCGCCCGGCAGCGAGGCGTCGTTCTTCCAGCAATTGTTCGGCAACATCGGCCGCTACACTCCGGCCGGCACCGCGCTTTCGGGTCCGCAGTCCGGGCCCACCGGCCAGGGCAACCAGAACACCCAGTAACCGCCGGCACCGGCACGGGCTGCACGCCGCCCGGCCGCCCGACCATCGGCGCCGCCTAAACCTGCCGTTAACGCCTGAGCGCTTTTCTTGGACAGGCGCAACGACGAGCGGCACGGATTGATGTGGCGAGACGGGGGAACACCCACCGGCTGAGCTTGCGGCGCGATCGGCGGGGTGCGGCGGCGGTCGAGCTCGCGCTGGTCGCGTTTCCGTTCGTCATGACGCTGATGGCGTTCATGGAAACCGGCCACTACCTGTTCTGTCTCGCGGCCCTCGACAACGGCGTGCAGGAAGCGGCCCGGCAGATCATGACGGGCCAGGTGCAGAACGCGTCGCAGCAGCTGAGCGCCGCGCAGTTCCGTACCTCCATCCTCTGCCCGCTGCTGCCGTCCACGTTCAACTGCAACAACGTGATCGTGCAGATCCAGACCTTCACCGAGTCCGGCAGTCCGGGCGGGTTCTACAGCTTCGTCAATGCGAACCAGTCGGGGCTGAATTCGCCGCCGCTGAACAACAGCCAGACGAGCTACTGCGTCGGCACCGGCAGCGCCTATGTCTTCGTCGAGGTCGTCTATCCGATGCCGCTGCTGACCGGCGCGTTCGCGGCCACGGCGACGACCTTCAACGGCCAGCAGGTCATGCTGCTCACGTCCGGGGCGGCGTTCCGCAACGAGCCGTTCCAGGCGCCCGGCTACAAGGCGCCGCAGGGATGCTGAACACAAGCCGCGGCAGCGCCACGGTCGAATTCGCGATCATCTTCCCGACGCTGCTGATGATCCTGGTGTCGATGGTGGATGTGACGAACATGGTGACCGCGAGCCGGCGCCTGCAGATCGTCGCCAACTCGATCGCCGCGCTGGTGGCGGCGACCAACAGCGGCAGCGTCACCTACGCCGACCTCGAGTTCGCCGCCTCGTCGGCGATGGTGCTGTTTCCCGGCGTGCTGTCCGACTCGCACGCCAGGAACGAAGCCTGGAGCAGCGACATCTCGATCTCGATCAGCAGCGTGGTGTTCAAGAAGACCAACCCGCAATGCGTGTCGAACTGCGCGTACACGGCGAACGTGGCCTGGAGTGGCGGCGCGGCACGGCGGCCGTGCGGCATCAACCTGACGCCGGTCGCCGACACCGCGCCTCCCAGCACCACGACCTTGCCCACCGACGCGTTCGGCCCCGGATCGGTGATCGTCGCCGACGTCGTCTACACCTTCACGCCGACCTTCCTGACCATCGCCGCGGTCACCTTCCGCAAGTCCAGCTACATCGCGCCCCGCTACGTGCCGCCGTCGAGCTACATCAGCTACTCGGTGGTGACCGGCGACGACGGCTACGCCGCGTCCTGCCCCAGCTACTGACGGGCCCGCGGTGCGACCGGCATCCTCCGGCCTCTCGATCGCAGACGACCGGCGCGGCGCCGTCGCGGTCGTCTTCGCGCTCGCGATCATGAGCATGGTCGGCATGCTCGGCCTCGTGATCGACTACGGCGTGAAGCTATCGTATCAGACGCAACTCAACAACGCGGCGGATGCCGCCGCGCTGGCGGCGATCGAGGCGGCGCAGGCGGACATCATCGCCAACCAGTCGACGTCGCAGGCGATCGCCGGCGCGACATCGAGCGCAGGCAAGGCGTTCCAGGCCAATGCGGGCGCGGCCTACGCCCTGGTCGGCCAGGCGCCGTCGGTCAGCGTCACCCGCAGCGGGCAGACGTTCAACGCCACGGTGTCGTACGCCGCGTCGGCGCCGACCGCGTTCGGCCACATCTTCGGCATCAACACGATGGCGATCGGCGGGACGTCGTCGTCATCGGTCACGATGGGGCGCTACCTGAGCTTCTACCTGCTGCTCGACGTGTCCGAGTCGATGGGCATTCCGTCGACCGCCTCCGACCAGAACCGGCTGGCCACGATCAATCCGGACCAGCGCAACCTCTATCCCACCGGCTGCACGCTCGCCTGCCACTTCACGACCTACGCGGCGTGCCAGAACGCGCAAGGCAAGACGGTCTATTGCCAGGGCTACAACCTCTCGCGCACCGCGGGCGGTTCGGGGCCCGCTGTGAGCTACTGCCAGCAGCCGGGCCTGTCGACCTGCATCCAGCTGCGCGTCGATGCCGTCGCCTACGCGGTGCAGCAGCTCATGCTGACCGCGCAGTCGACCGAGCTCTACCCCAACCAGTTCGCCGTTGGGCTGTATCCGTTCGCGGTCAACATGGCGACGGCGCAGGCGCTCACGACGAACCTGACCGCGCTCAGCAACGCGGCGACGCAGGTTCCGGCGACGCTCGACGACGGCGACGGCTCCGGCAACAGCTACGGCTCCGGCAAACTCGGGTCAGGCGGCACGCATTTCGAAAACGCGCTGCAGGAGATCAACTCGGCGATCGCCAGCGTGGGCGACGGTAGTTCGCAACCCTCGCTGCTGCCGTTCGTCTTCCTGGTGACCGACGGGGCGGAGGACGTGCAGACGCAGGACAACGGCAGCTGGAGCGGCAGCAACCATGCGACCACGCTCAATCAGGCCAACTGCACCACGCTGAAGAACCGCGGCATCACGCTGTCGATCCTGTACATCCCCTACGTGCCGATCCAGGATCCGAACCCGAGCTTCGCCGGCGACGAGGACGACGCGGCGAACAACAACATCGTCAACATCCCGCCCAGCCTGCAGTCCTGCGCCTCGCCGGGCTTCTTCTTCACCGCCAGCGCCCCGTCGGACATCACCGCCGCCATGCAGGCGATGTTCGAGCAGTCGCTGCAAGCCGCGCGGCTGACGCAGTAGAGCGCCCGTCGCGTCAAACCAAAGACGACCGGAACTCACTCACTCCGTCATCGCGAGCGAAGCGTGGCGATCCAGGGCCGCGTGACATACGCCTGCCGCGCGGCCCTGGATCGCCACGGCGCTACGCGCCTCGCGATGACGAGATGGGTCGTGCTGTCCGAGACTGGGTGCGCAGCACGCGCCGCCTCACCCCGCGACCAGCGCGATGCGCCGCAGTCTCGGCCGCTCCGATCCCACCCGCAGCAGCGCATCGGCCCCCAGCCACCGCCCCGGCGGATCGATCAGGAACAGCCCCTGGATGATGATCAGGAACCCATACGTCCACGGCCACTCGTTCGGCGCCGAGTACAGCCCAAGCCACAGATTGAGCGCCATCAGCAACCCGGCCAGCGCACCCAGCCGGCTGAACAGCCCGAGCGTCAGCGACACGCCGATCGCCACCTCGGCCAGATAAACGAGCGGACCGAACAACGCGATGTTCGGAATGACCGCGTCGGCCACGAACTGCCCCTGCGGCACGACGGCGGCGTGTTCGGTCATCTGCTTCATCCAGTACAGCAGCCCGTCATAGTTCGGCGGGACCTTCCACAGCGACTGCTCCCACCACATCCCGCCGACCAGCAGCCGCAGCACCAGGATGCCGACGCCGTGCGCGCTGCGCTGCGCCGGCAGGCGGCGCCACGCGAGCACCGCGATCGCCAGCGCGGCCGCCAACAGAACCCAGTACACCGGCGTGTACCAGGCGAGCTTGGTCATGAAGGCGGCAAAGTCGTTCCACGGGCTCGGCCTCAAGACGCGCATCCCTTGGCAACGGCGGCCAGCAGATTCAGCGCATCGATCGCGCCGTTCGCCTCGCCCTTCTCGAAGTCGCCATGCACCTGCGCCATCTGGTTGGTCACGTGCGCGAAGCACAGCACCGGGCGCCGGCAGGACGTGGCGAACGCATACAGTGCGGCCGCCTCCATCTCGACGCCGAGCACGCCGAGCGACCGCGCGCGCTCGACCGCCGCCTCGGTCTCGCGGAACGGCGCGTCGGTCGTCCATGTCGCGCCGCGACGCACGCAAGGCCGATCCGCGAGCGCCGCCATCGCGCGATCCGCCAGCGCCCTGTCGGCCGCGGCGAACGCGCCGGGCGGCAGGTAGTGCAGGCTGGTGCCCTCGTCGCGCAGCGCGCGATCGATCAGCACGAAATACGGCGTCGGCCCGACCGGCACGATCTGCCCCGCCGAGGTGACGCTGAGCAGCAGGCGGCAGCCCGACGCGAACAGCTGCTCGGCCAGCAGCACGGCGAACGACGCGCCCACCGCGCAGCCGATCAGGCCGAAACACACGCCGCCATGCACCGCCACCATCAGCTCGGTGTGATAGCAGGCCCAGCCGAGCATCGGCTCCGCCCGCCGCTCCTGCCGCAGCAGCCGCACGATGTCGCCGTCGGGATCGAGCACGCACACGTCCGGCACCGGCTCCGCCGGCAGGCCCTTCTGCCGCCGCGCCTCGCGCAGCAGGTTGTCGGCGCGGAACACCGACGGTGCGGCATAGTCCTTCGCGTCCAGCAGCGGCGACGCGGTTGTCGGGACGGCGATGGGTTTCATGGCGTGCGCACCGGGATCAACTCTCCAACGACATCGGCCCGAGTGTAGGTCCAGCTCACACCGTCATTGCGAGGAGCGTAGCGACGAAGCAACCCAGGGTCGCGTGACAGACGCGTGCCGCGCGGCTCTGGGTTGCTTCCCGCCACGCCTCCGGCTCGCGGTCGCAATGACGATATCACCTCGGCCCAAACTCAGCCCGACGCAGGTCCCGCCCATCAGACCCCAGCGACCGACCCGCGTTACGCGGGCATGTGGCGGCCCATCAATCCGCGGCAACCCCCATCACGCCGCTCGACGTGCCGCTGTAGATGGCGCGCAGCTGACGCTTGAGCAGCTTGCCCGCGGTGTTCTTCGGCAGGTGGTCGGTGAAGATGATCCGCTTGGGCACCTTGTAGGACGCCAGAAGCTCCCTCGCATGGGCCTCCAGCTCGGCCTCGCTCGCCGTCATCCCCGCGCGCAGCACGACGACGGCCGCCACTGCCTCGACCCATTTCGGGTCGGGCACCGCGATCACCGCCACTTCGGACACCGCCTCGTGCGTGAACAGCGCCTCCTCGACCTCGCGGCTCGCCACCAGCACGCCGCCGGTGTTGATGACGTCCTTCAGCCGGTCGACGATGGTGATGTAGCCCTCCGCGTCCATCACGCCGACGTCGCCCGAGTGGAACCACCCGCCGTAGAACGCCTTCGCCGTCTCCTCGGGATTGTTCCAGTAATACGTCAGCAGCTGCGGCGAGCGGTGTACGATCTCGCCCTGCTGTCCCGGCGCCACGTCGTTCATGTCGGGATCGACGATGCGGGTCTCCACGTTGATCGCCGGCCGCCCGACGCTCGCCGGTCTCGCGAGGTGCTCCTCCGGCTTCAACACGGTGGCCAGCGGCGCGATCTCGCTCTGGCCGTAGCAGTTGAACGGCCGTGCGCCCGGCAGGCGCTGCAGCAGCTCGTTCAGCACTGGCACCGGCATGATCGCCGCACCGTAGTAGATGTTGCGCAGGCTGTTCAGGTCGCGCGTCGCGAAGTCGCCGTGCCGCAGCAGGGTGATCCACACCGTCGGCAGCGCGAAGAACGAGTTCAGCCGGTGCCGCTCGATCAGCTCCAGGCAGGTCGCCGGCGCCGGCGCCTCGATCAGCCACTGCTCGCTGCCGACCAGCAGCATCGGGATGCAGAACGCGTGCATCTCTGCCACGTGGTACAGCGGCAGCGCGGCGAGGCAGCGGTCCGTGCGGCTGTACTCGTTCGCGATGATGCAGCTCATATACTGCGACATCAGCGCGCGGTGCGACAGCGCCACGCCCTTCGGCTGGCCCGTCGTGCCCGACGTGTAGATGATCTGCACGATCTCGTCGTCCGCGCCGTCGTCGGGCAGGTCCGCGCCGCCCGCGCCCAGCGCGGCCGTCAGCATGTCGAACCCCCTGTCGCCCTCTGCGCCGCCGACGATGGTGCCGCGATGCACCACGGGCGCCTCGGCGGCGGCTGCATCGGCGACCGCCGCCAAGGCGGGATCGTGCAGCAGCATCACCGCGCCCGACTGCCGGATGACGTAGGCAAGCTCGCCATGCGTCAGCGCGTAGTTCGCCGGCACGTGGATCAGGCCGGCCTTGGCGCAAGCGAGGAAGGTCAGGAAATAGGCGTCGGAGTTGCGGCCATAGGCGACGACCCGGTCGCCGCGCCACAGGCCCTTGGCGAGCAGCGCGGCGCCGATGCGTCCGGCGGCGGCGTCGATATCGGCGAAGCTCCAGTCGCGTCCCTCGAAATGCAGCGCCGGGCGATCGCGGAAGACTCGCGCGGCGCGGCGTACCGCATCGCCGACCGTGTCGCGCCGTGCCCGGGCAACCACCGCCTCGTTCATCGTTGCCTCCCTGCGTTCGTTCTCCGACCTCTACTCGAACCGCCCGCTGCGGGGGAACCCGTTGGGCGGCAGCCGGCCGGCCTGGGCGCGCTCGCCGAGCCATTGCCGCAGGTCGGGCTCGGTGCGCGTCCGGTCGCCGAGCCGCCAGGTCAGGCCGTCGGCGAGCCGGAACACCTTCGCGTCGCGCAAGCCCCCGTCCTTGTAGCGCTGCAGGATCACGCCGGTGCCGCGCGCGAGCCCCGGGACCTGGTCGATCGGGAAGACCAGCAGCTTGCGGTTGTCGCCGATCACCGCGACATGGTCGCCGTCGGCCGGCACGCAGACCGCAGCCTCCTCGTCGGGCTTGAGCGTCAGGATCGTCTTGCCGGTGCGCTTCTCCGCCGACAGTTCGGCGGCCGGCACCAGGAACCCGCGGCCGGTGCTGGACGCGACCAGGAACCGCCCGGTCTCGGTCGCGACGAACAGTGCGGCCGCGTCGTCCTCGTTGGTCAGCTCGACGGTCGTGCGGATCGGCTGGCCGTCGCCGCGTCCGCGCGGCAGGTCGTCGGCGCGGATCGTGTAGGCGCGGCCGTTCGTTCCGAACAGGCACAGTTTGTCGGTGGTCTGGCAGGGCACCAGGAACTTCAGCCGGTCGCCCTCCTTGAACTTCACCTCGGCGTCGGGCGCGACATGCCCCTTCAGCGCGCGCAGCCAGCCCTTCTCCGACAGCACCACGGTGATCGGCTCGCGCTCGATCAGCGCCTCGGGCTTGATGTCCGCCCCGGCCGGCGCGCCGGCCAGCAGGGTGCGGCGCGTACCGAGCGGACCGTCGCCGAACTTCTTGCGGATCTCGCCCACCTCCTCGGCGATGCGCTTCCAGCGCAGGCCGTCGTCCTTCAGCAGCGCCGTGATGTCCTTGCGTTCCTTGCTCAGCGCCTTGTGCTCGCGCCGGATCTCGATCTCCTCGAGGCGGCGGAGGCTGCGCAGGCGCATGTTCAGGATCGCCTCGGCCTGCACATCGGTCAGCGCGAAGCGCTTCATCAGCGCCGGCTTCGGCTCGTCCTCCTCGCGGATGATGCGGATCACCTCGTCGAGGTTCAGATAGACGGCCAGATAGCCGTCCAGCACCTCGAGCCGCCGCTCGATCGCCGCGAGCCGGTGGCGCGAGCGGCGTTCCAGCACCTCGTGCCGGTGATCGAGCCAGGCGCGCACCACGTCGCGCAACGGCATGACGCGCGGCGTGCGGTTCGCGTCCAGCACGTTCATGTTCAGGCCGAAACGGATTTCCAGCTGCGAGGCGCGGAACAGGCTCTCCATCAGCAACGCCGGCTCGACCGTGCGCGCCTTCGGCTCCAGCACGAGGCGGACGGTATCGGCGCTTTCGTCGCGCACGTCGCCGAGCATCGGCAGCTTGCGCTCCTCCATCA
>DATEQV010000205.1:0-7536 GCA_035272265.1 Acidisphaera sp.
GAACGTGACGTCGCCCACGATGGGCCCGCCGCTCCCACCGGTGCCGCCGGTTCCTCCGCTGCCGCCGCTGCCGCTGGTCGTGAAAGCCTCGACCGTGATGCCGCCGAAGCCGCCGCTGCCGCCGCTGCTGCCGCCCAGGGCACCGAGAACCGCGTTGCCGGTGACCGACAGCGAGGCGCCATCCCCGATGATGAACCGCCCTGAGCCGGCATTGCCGACGAACAGGTCCCCGATCGTCAACGTCGTTGTCGGAGCGCCTAGGCTGAACAATCCGACCGAGCCGGCGGAGTCGCCGATCGCGACGGTGTTGAGCTGGGTGAACTGATTGGTCGTGCTGAACCAATTGAGCTCGCCGTTGCCCGCTTCCCCGACGACGACGTCGCCTTCGATCGTGGGCGACACATCAAGGAGGCTCAGCAGGCCGATGCCGCTGCTCTGTCCGCCGATGATCAGGTCGCCGCCGACGTTCAGGTCGGTGGTGCCGAGCGACATGATGGCAGAACCGGCGTTTCCGACCACGAGATCGCCGCCGATATCGACGCTGCCGCCGGTGCCGGAGATGCTGCCGTAGGCGCCGAGTTGATTGCCGGCGACCACACTGCCGGTGACGGTCAGGTCGCCGGCGTTCATCTGGTTCAGGCTCGACAGGTGGAGGGTGCCTTGGCCGGCATCGCCGACGATCAGCGTATCCGCCGATAGCGTGCCCGGTCCGTCCTGGCCCGCAAGCAGCAGTTGGCCCAAGCCTGTGTTCAGCACGCCGACATCGAGGACACCGCCAACGTCGACCGAGCCGTCCGCGGTCAGAAACAGCGTGCCGTGACCGCCGTAACCGACAGCGATGCTCGCCGCCTGCAACAGTGCGCCGTCACCACCGACTTCGACCTCGCCGACATCAGCGGACCCGACGGCGATGAAGACGCCGCCCGCCGTGTCGGAGCTATCGGTCGCGCTGACCGTAGCGCCGTCTTCAATGTGCAGTTCGACGGTGGCGCCGGCAATCATCGCGGTGGGGTCGTCCGCGACGAACAGGTTGCCGCCGAACGTGAGCGACGTGGCACTGGCACCCCCAGTACCCCCGGTGCCACCAGCGCCCCCGGTGCCCCCGGTCCCCCCCCGTGCCGCTGGTCTGGCTGGTGCCGTTGGTGAAGAAGACGCGACGCTGCTGCCGCTGTCGATGGCGAGTTGGGTCTGATAGTCGCCGACCTGCACGGTCTCCGCCGTCGGCGGCGGACTGTCGACCTCCAGTGCGGGCGTGGTGACCTCGGACGACGAATCGATCGTTGCCGAGCCATCCGCGATCCAGATGCCGGAGAACGACAAGCCGGGAACCGTCGCCGTGCCGGTAATCGTCAGCGTGCTGTTGCTGATGAGCAGGTCGGGATAGGACGTGTCGCTCGGATCCACCGGCGCCCCGAGATAGACCTGCGTCGCGGACACGTCGGCGCTGTTCTGGAACGCGACGCTCCCGTCGAGCACGTCGATGCCGTTGATCGCGTCGGACGGCGCATCGACCGCGAGGACGGCGTTGTCGACGACGAGCGCGCTGTTCGGATCGCCGCTCTGGTAGTAATATGTGGTGTCGAGCGCCGCGCCGTTCTGGACCTGCACGGTCCCCGCGAGATTGTTCAGACCGGCGACACCGTTCGGGTCGGTGGAGGTCTCGAACGCCTGCGCAACCGCATTGTCGACGAGCAGCAGCGCGTCCGGGTCCTGCAACTGCATGTACGAGCTGACCAGCGTGCCGCCGTCCTCGACCACGACGGTGCTGCCGTTGTCGATGTTCAGCCCGCCGACGATCTGGTCGCTCGCGTTGACGGTGGCCAGCGGCTCGATATCGAGTGTGCCCTCGACGTCGAGCGTGCCGCCGACATCGCCGATCTGCGTCGTGCCGTTGGACACGAGCGTGATGTTCGCCAGGATGTACTGGCTCGCGTCGACCGAGCCGCCGGCTTCGATCGTCGCGGTGCTGCCCGGCATCTCGCCGGTGTACTGGATGATGCCGTTGTATGGATTGCTGAGGTCGCCGACGGCGTTAACGTAGCCGCTGATGTCGAGGCTGATGAACGTCTCGATGAACGACGCCGTCAGATTGCCCGTCAGCGTCAGCGTGGCGCCGTTGTAGACTGTGCCGATGTTGAAGGCGCCCGCGAGGTTGACGTCTCCGGACTGGTTGCTGGTGTCGAACTCGGCCGCCGTCCCGGTGCCCGTGATCGTGATCGTGATCGTGATCGTGATCGTGATCGGGCTGAAGCCGAGAAGCACCTGCGCCGTGTCCCCGGCGCCCGGATAGGCCGTGTTGGGGTTCCAGTCCTGGGCGTCGTTCCACGCGCCGGTGCCGCCGGTGGGAACCCAACTGTAAGTCGTCATAGGCCCTCGCCAGATATTTCGTGGCCGAGGTGTGCGAGACTAGCCGAAATATTCCGAGACGGCAGCCCTTGCTTCGCTGGCCCGAATGTCGACGCGCCGAGGTTGCGGCCGATCGCCGATGCCGCAACCGAAGCGCGCGTCGCCCACCATGCGGACGCAGCCCGCCCAGAGCCCCGACCGCATTGGTCCCCAATTTTGTTCGGAAATGGCTTGCCTCGGGCGACGAAAGTGGGCACCGACGGAATTAACTATTGTGCGCTGCGGCGCCTGAGCCTGCTTCGAGACCTCTCTCGTCGCATATCGGCCGCATCCGGGGCTGGCCGGCGTCGGAGGCTTTGGCCCTGATCCACGCCCCCCGGAACACGCGACGCAGCGCGAGCTCGTCTATCGCCGCACATGACGCAAGCACGACCTCGTCATGTGGGACAACCCGCTGCACCATGCACCGCGCCCGGCCCGTCGAGGACCGCGAGCACCCCCGTGACATGCGGCGCGTGACGGTGCAGCACGCGCGGCCGATCTTGGAGCAGGCCGCCGCCTGACACCGCAGGCCGGCCCGCGGCCGCAGGCTGGCCGGGCCCCGCCCCGCCGCCGGCGGCGGGCGCGCGGCCAATGTGACCAATAACCCGTCGCACCTTCGTGCCTTGACGCAGCGAAACGACCAACGCACGACTCACTGCCTTGAAGGCGGCCGCAAGAGACCGTCGCCGAGGAAACGAACGCACGGCCGATCCGATCGAGGCCGCCACAATGCGACGGGCGTTCCGGCGCCTCGGTCACGCCGATATCGTCGTCATCATGCGCGAGCGGACGCCGTTCCCCGCGCGACTGTTCGCGCGCCTGCCGAGGCTGCAGCTGCTGGTCACGACCGGCATGCGCAACCTCTCGATCGACCTCGCGGCCGCCGAAGATGTCGTCGTGTGCGGAACCGCCGGCTCCTCGGTGCCGCCGATGGAGCTGACCTGGGCGCTGATCCTGGGCCTCGCGCGGCATCTCGTGCCCGGAGAACACCGCGTTGCGCGAGAACGGCCCGTGGCAGAGCACGATCGGCATCGACCTGCACGGTCGCCAGCTCGGCCTCATCGGGCTCGGCAAGATCGGCACCATGATGGCGCGTATCGCGGACGCGTTCGGGATGCGCGCCGTGGCCTGGAGCCCGAACCTGACACCGGAGCGCGCGGCTTCTGCCGGCGTGCGGATGGTGACGAAGGACGCGCTGCTGGAGACCAGCGACTTCGTCAGCATCCACCTCGTGCTCGCGCCCTCGACGCGCGGCCTGATCGGCGAGGGCGACCTGCGCCGCATGCGCGCGGGCGCGCTCCTCATCAACACGTCGCGGGCGCCGATTGTGGATCAGGCAGCGCTGGTTCGCGCGCCGGAAGAGACATGGATCGCCGGCGCCGGCCTGGACGTGTTCGACATCGAACCGCTTCCGCCGGATCATCCATTGCGGCGCTTGCCGAACGTGCTGGCGACCCCGCACCTCGGCTACGTCTCGGAGGACAACTACCGAGGGTATTTCACCGAGGCCGTGGAAGACATCGAGGCATGGCTTCGCGGCGCGCCGATTCGCCGGTTGCGCTGAACAGGCGGCGGGCCGGCCGGAGGTATCTCCCCGACGGGAGCCTTCGATGGCTGATTGGCCCTCCATGCCAGCTCACGAACGCCGCCACGGCCTCGCCAAGTTTTATCAGCTCGGGCGTCTGCGCCATCCGCTGTGGAACCGATACCACGACGAGGCGCGACGAGAATTGTTCGGCTTGCAGCACTTGGCGAGCCAGCGAGCGCACGCCGCGAGCCCGGGGCGTGCGCCGGGACTCGCGGCGTCATGATGGTCGCGGATCAGTAGTAGTGCCAGCCTCCGTCGCGCCAGTCGCGGTGGGACCAATTACGCCCGTGCCACGACCAGACGCCGACGGCGGCGGGGTGCACGACCACGACCGGAGCGATAGGGCGCACGACCACGACCGGAGCGACGGGATGCACGACGACAACCGGATCGGCCCGCCAGACCCGCTGTGAGCCGACCCAGACCCAGGCGACCCTCTGGACATTCGCCGTGTCGCCGGGGCCGGCGATCGCCGGCAACAGGCTGGCGGCCTGGGCTGGCTGCGGCAGGGAGGCGGCGAACGCGCCGGCGATCCCGGCGGCCACCGTAACGGATAGCAGAATATTACGCATTGTTTTCGGACCTCCTTTTGCCCGAGCAACAGATGATACGCGTGAGATGGGTCAGGACGACGTCCGCCAAATGCAGCGACTGAGATATCCGTTTACGGGATCCGCCGCAGTGGTGCGTGAGGAATGTGTTACCGCGATCGGCGTGGTAGCGCCAACCTCGGAAAATACTTAGTACCCGATAACGTGCAGCGGTCGTTGCCGCCGCACTGACGCGGATGCCGGAGTTTCCGTCACGCTGCTCGCGCATGAAATCAGGAGGCCGGAGCTGACACGGACACATGCCGACACGCGAGCCCTCATCCCCGCCTCCGTCGTCTTGCAGGAAGTTCACGACCAAGCGCCGGTCGGCCACTTCACCTTGGGTTGGCTGATGGGCAGTCTGCACGAGCGCTCGTTCGATCTCATCATGCTTTTGCTCGGCATCGTCGCCGCCGCGCCGGGGATTTCGTTCGTCGCCGGCCTGCTGCTGATGATTCCCGCGTGCCAGATGATCGCCGGCCGGCGCGCACCCGCGTTTCCCCGTCGTATCGCCGCCCGTCCGTTGCCCACGCGCCACCTCGCAGCCCTCGTGCAACGCGCCGTGCCGGTGCTGCGATATCTCGAGAAGCTGATCCATCCGCGCTGGCACACCCCGCGCGACGTGACCAAGCGCGTCGTCGGATTCGTGGTGATGATGCTGAGCGCGACACTGATCCTCGTGCCGATCCCGCTGAGCAACGTCGTCCCGGCCCTGGTGATCGCACTGATCGCGCTCGCCCATCTCGAGGCGGACGGTTTGCTGCTCTCGATCGCCCTGCTGGCGGGATGCGTCGTCCTCGCGCTCGAGGCAGGGGCGATCTGGCAGACGATCATCGGCGCCGAATGGGTCAGCCACGTCCTGTGAAACGCTCGCACCAGCGGGGGCGCCGCGTCACGCGGCTGCCCCTTGCCGCATCGACGGTGCAAGGCTGCTCCGGGTGGACGACCGTACGCGGCGCCATCTCACCCAGCCGCTGTCGTTCGTAACTAACGACAGCCACCAGCCTCAGCGCCAAACGCGCCCTGGTCCGCCAACGCTGCGAACAAGCCTGATAGCCAGCAGGAGCACCACGGCACCGATCGTGGCATTGACGATCGCCGCGACGATGCCCACGCCCAGGTGGATGCCGACTCGCGGCAGCAGCCACCCACCGATGAAGGCGCCGACGATTCCGACGACGAGGTCGCCGATGATCCCGAGCCCGGTGCCTTGCACGATGACGCCGGCCAACCAGCCAGCAACGAGGCCGACCAGCAGGATAATGAGCAGACTTTCAGCCGACATGACACCCTTCCTCGCATTTCAGCGGCATGGAGCCGCCAGCATGATCGCGGGCCGCGGGCGCGACCCGATGCGGGTCGCGCCGGCGGACCGCGCCGTATCAACGCTCCGCCCGTTCCGCCTTTGCCGCATGGCCCTCGGCCGCGCCGGGCGGGTGAGCTGGCCCGGCGGCAGCCGGATGTGGTGCCGGATGCGCAACATCACGGTTCATCGGCCCATGTGCGACGGCGGGAGTCGGCCGCAGATGAACGACGCCCGGTCCCCTGAACTGGGCGGGATGCGACGTGGCGGCGATCGCCGGCACTCCATTGTTGCGGCTCGCCGCCAGAGCCGGAACCCTGGAGGCGACGCTGATGTGCCTGGCTTGCACCGCGGTCACCGCGACGTGCTGATCGTGTTCGGCCAGGCGTTCCTCGGCGGTCGGTTCGGTCCTGAGGCCGCCGTCGCCGCCGACATAGCTGACGTGTGAGGTGTTGAGGACGGTCGCCGGTTTTTCATAGACATTGGCAACGCGCACGGACCCGAAATTGTTGACGCTCCGGTTGTAGGCGAAGGTCTGGCCTTCCCAATGGCCGCCTTCGTAGCCGACGCCGCCGTAGCCGAAGCCGTAATTGACCCCGCCATAGTAGCCGACATGCGGCCCCCAATAGCCGTCATGGAAGACATAGCCGTCGTCACTCCAGCCCCACCAGGGGGGAGTCCAGAGCACACCGACGGTCGGCGGCTGGACCCAGGTGCCGGGCACCCAGTAGTAGTTTACCGCCTGCCGCCAATGCCAATAGCCTGGGGTCCAGATATACCCGGGTGCGGGGATCGGCGGCTGCGCGTAGATCGGCAGCATCGGCGGTGCCGTTCGGACCGAAAGTCCGATCGCGATGTGCCCCGCCGCCCGGGTCGGCGCCGCCGAGAGTCCGATCGCGATGTGCCCGGCCGCCCGCGTCGGCACCGCAGTGATCAGCGGGCTCGCCAGAACGGTTGCGGCCAGTAGTACGCCTCTGAGATGCAGTCGTTTGAAGACGGTCACGCTTTCCTCCCGTGACGGGAAAATTTCGAGATACGCATCCGTCCGCGTCACCGGTGCTGCGTCTCTGTATGGGACACGGAAATGAAGGGAGGCCGCCCGCATAACAGCTTTCGCTTCGATAGAGCGAGGGACAGCGATCCGATCAGGAACCCGCTAGTCACGAACTTACCCAATGGAGACAGCCAGGAGTAGGCTCGGAAACTACTCAGCGAGTGCGGACAGAGCCAAGCATCGTACACCCGGCGCTTGATGAGTAGTTTCCGAGGCGACGGTGAGCGGTCTACGTGCGACGGTGCGCAGATGCCGGACGGCCAGCGTGTTCGTCGCATGTGGCCAAGGGCTGCCCGGCGGCCATAAGGGCGCACTCCAGTGCCCGCACGAGGTCAGCTTCACGAAAGGGCTTCCGAAGAATCACGGCGTCCGACTGCAGCCCCGCTCCGCTCATGATGATGTGCGGCATGGGTCCGGACCGGCGGATCGCCTCGAGGGCAGCCACGCCGCTTCCCGCCCTTAACCTGACGTCGACGATCATCATGTCGGGCTTGCAACGCGCCGCGGCATTTACGGCGTCGCTTTCGGTCGTTGCAATGCCGCAAATCTCGTGCTGCTGGTCGACGAGCATATCCGCGAGCACCATGGCGACCATGGCATCGTCTTCGACGAT
>DATEQV010000206.1:0-9498 GCA_035272265.1 Acidisphaera sp.
CCTCGTGGACTTCGTGGGGGCGGGCGTCCTGGCGGTCGATCTTGTTGACCACCACGATGGGTTTCAGGCCGCGGGCGAGCGCCTTGCCGACCACGAACTTGGTTTGCGGCAGCACGCCTTCGGCGGCGTCCACCAGCACGATGGCGCCGTCGACCATGTTCAGGATGCGCTCGACCTCGCCGCCGAAATCGGCGTGGCCGGGCGTGTCGACGATGTTGATGCGGGTGTCGCGCCACAGCACGCTGGTGCACTTGGCGAGGATGGTGATCCCGCGCTCGCGCTCCAGGTCGTTACGGTCTAATGCGCGTTCCGCGACCACCTGATGGTCCCGGAAGGCGCCCGACTGGCGCAGCAGCTGGTCGACCAGCGTGGTCTTGCCGTGGTCGACATGCGCGATGATCGCGATGTTGCGGATGTTCATGGGCTTGTTCGGATGATGCGGCGCACACATAGGGTGGCGGCGCTGCACAGGCGAGAAAAAACCCGCCTCGCGGCGCGCGGGGCGGGTCTGCTCGGGACCGAGGCGGGCGAAGCCGGGCCCAGGGGCCTGGCGGGCGGCCCAGCGGGGGCCCTAGCGGGGGGCCTGGCCGGACAGGCCGATCCGCGCGGCCAGCCCCGGAGCGGGCCGGGCACCGAGCTGGCCCACCACGTCGGCCGCCGCCGCGCTGGCGATCCGGCCGCACTCCGCCAGATCGAGCCCCCGCGTGTGCGCCACCAGGAACCCGGCCGCATAGGCGTCGCCGGCGCCCGTGGTGTCGACCACATGCGCGGGCGCCGCCTTCGCCTGCACCATCTCGTTGCCGGCCACGATCACGCTGCCGGCCTCGCTGCGGGTCAGTGCCGCGAGCTTCACGTCGTGCCGCGCGGCGGCGATCGCCTCGTCGAAGCTGTTGACCTCGTACAGGCTGGTCACCTCGGCCTCGTTGGCGAACAGGATGTCGACCTCCTCGCGCACCAGCGCGCGGAAGGCGTGGCGGTGGCGATCGACGCAGAACGGGTCCGACAGCGACAGCGCCACCTGCCGTCCCGCCGCGTGCGCCGCGCGTGCCGCGAGGCGGAACGCCGCCTGCGCCGCCGGCGGATCGAACAGGTAGCCCTCCAGGTAGGTCACCGCGGAGGCCGCGATCAGGTCGGTGTCCACGTCGTCCTCGCCGAACGCGACGGCGGCGCCGAGGAACGTGTTCATCGTCCGCTGCCCGTCCGGCGTGACCAGGATCAGGCAGCGCGCGGTGGGCGCGCCCTCGGCCAGCGGCTCGGTCGGGAAATGCACGCCGGCCGCGGTGATGTCGTGGCCGAACACGCCGCCGAGCTGGTCGGCCGCCACCTTGCCCAGATAGGCCACGCGGGCGCCCAGCATCGCCGCGACCGCGCAGGTATTGGCCACCGAGCCGCCGCTGCTCTCCTGCCCGGGCGGCATGGCGGAATACAGCTCGATCGCCTCGATCGCGTCGATCAGCGCCATGCCACCCTTGCGCATGTCGCGGCGCGTGAGGAAGTGGTCGTCGGTCCGCGCGACCACGTCGACGATGGCGTTGCCGATGCCGGCGATGTCGAACTGCGCTCCGCTCACGTGGCACTCCTGCGTTTGGGCGGCTGCGGTAGCATCGGTGCGCGCCCCGGCATAGTCAGTGGCCGCATGGAACCGCTCCTCCTCGCCCTCGGCCAGCTCGGCGACCCCGCCCTCCTCGGCGTGATCCTGCGCAGCGTGCTGCTCGCCGCGGCGGCTTTCGCGGCGCTGCTGTTCGCCGCGATTCGCCTCGTGCACCTCGCCCTGCATGGCTGGATGGCGTGGGCGGCCGACCTCGCATCGGGCGTGGGCACCGCGCTGCTGGCGTTCTGGCTGTTCCTGCCGGTCGCCGCCGCGATCGGGGCGATCTTCATCGAGCGCATCGCCGCCGCCGTCGAGCGCCGCCACTACCCCGCGCTGCCGCCGCCCTCGGGCGCGCCGGCGGTCTCGCAGGTCTGGGACGGTGTGGCCCTCGGCCTGCGCATCCTGCTGCTCAACGTGCTCGCCCTGCTGGCGGCCCTGCTGGTGCCGGGCCTCGGGCTGGCGCTCGGCTGGGCGATCGGCGCGTATGCGATCGGGCGCGGCATGTTCGTCGCGGTGGCGATGCGGCGGATGCCCCGCCCGGCCGCCGAGCTTCTCTACCAGCGCAACCGGGGTGCCGTGCTGCTGCAAGGTGCCGCGCTGGCGCTGGCGAGCTACGTGCCCGCGTGCAACCTGCTGCTGCCTGTGGTTTCCGCCGCAACCATGGTGCACCTGCTCGACCGCCTGCCGGCCGGCTCCGGCGCGCTCGCTTTGCCGCCGCGATGACCGAGTCGAATCGTACGAAACAGTACCGCCGCCCGCCTGAGGCCGCGGTGATGTTCCAGATGTGGAATGGCTGTGCGCGGCGTCATCCCCCTGTTGTTCGCCGGCCATCCCGCGTGTATGGCGGAGGGGTATCTAGCGGCCCGATTCGGGGCCGGACATGTCGGATCAGGGGGGTTCCTGTGTTCAAGCGCCGCAAGCCGGACGAGCCGGAGAGTCCCTCCGCCTCGCCAGAGCCGTCGACTGTCGTCTCCGCGGTCCCGTCGCAAGCCGCAGGCAGTGCTGTGCCGACAGCCGCACCGCCCGGCACCGCCGGTGTCCCGCCCTTCCGCCCCGCATCCAGAGAGGTTTCCCCCATGGCGCGTCCCCCGTTCGGCCAGACCCCGCTTCCCGGCAACTCGACGGCGCCCAGCGCCTCGACCGCCATTCCCGCCGTGCCGCGTCCGCCGATTCCCGGCGGCACGCCGTCCCCCGCGCGCGCGCCGCGCGACGGCGGCGAGCGCCGCACGCTGGTGGTGGGCCGCGGCATCAGCGTGCAGGGCACCGTGCAGGACGCCGAGCGCCTGGTCGTCGAAGGCACGGTCGAAGCCAGCATGATCCACGCGACCGAACTCTCGATCAGCCACGGCGGCGTCTTCAAGGGCGAGGTCGAGGTCGAGGACGCCGAGATCGCCGGCACCATCGACGGCACGCTGACCGCGCGCGGCGCGCTGGTCGTCCGCTCCTCCGGCCGCGTGCTCGGCACGGCGCGCTGCCGCCGCCTGCAGGTGGAGGACGGCGGCCAGATCACCGGCCGGATGGAGATGCTGAACGAGGCTTCGTCGCGCAACGACGCGCCGATGATGCCGCGTCCCGCGATCGAGACCGCCGCCTAAGCGCGGCGGTTCCGCGACACCAGATGACGCCGGGGACCGGGTGATGGTCCCCGGCGTTTTGGCGCTGCCCCGGGGGCTGCCCTTGACTCGCCGGCCCGGCGGCGTTGGCATCCCGCGCAGATGAGCGTGGCGCAACTCTCGCTTCACACACCCGCGGGGTCGATCACGGTGTCCGAGGAGGACGGCGCGATCGTGTCGCTCGACTGGGGCTGGGGGCGCGACCAGACCGAAACGCCGCTGCTGCGCCGCGCGCGCGATGAGCTGCACGCCTATTTCGACGGCGAGCGCTACCGCTTCGACCTACCGCTGCGCCCCGCCGGTTCGCCCTATCGCCAGCGCGTGTGGCAGGCGCTGTGCGCCATCCCGTACGGCGCGGTGCGCACCTACGCGCAGATCGCCCGCGAGGCCGGCGGCTCGGCGCGCGCGGTCGGCGGCGCGAACGCGGCCAATCCGATCCCGATCCTGATCCCCTGCCACCGCGTGGTCGCCACGGGCGGCATCGGCGGCTATTCCGGCGGCGACGGGCTGGCGACCAAGCGCCTGCTGCTGGCGATCGAGGCGAACGGACACACCTGACGCCGGACCCGAGAGCCGGGCACACGAGGAGACCGAGCATGACGAAGGCGATCCGCATCCACGCCCATGGCGGGCCGGAGGTGATGCACTGGGAGGATGTGCCGACCCCCGAGCCCGGCCCCGGCGAGGCGCTGGTGCGCCATACGGCGGTCGGCCTGAACTACATCGACGTCTATTTCCGCACCGGCCTGTACAAGACCGCGCTGCCGGCGACGATCGGCATGGAGGGCGCCGGCAACGTGGTGTCGGTCGGCCCGGGCGTGACGGTGGTCGAGCCGGGCGACCGCGTGGCGTATGCGACCGCGCCGATCGGCGCCTACGCGACCCAGCGCGTGATCGCCGCCGACCGTCTGGTGAAAATCCCCGACGGCATCGACGACACCACCGCGGCGACGATGATGCTGCAGGGCCTGACCGCCCAGTATCTGATACGGCGGACCCACAAGGTGGTGCCCGGCGAGACGATCCTGGTGCACGCGGCGGCGGGCGGTGTCGGGCTGATCCTGTGCCAGTGGGCGAAGCATCTCGGCGCGACGGTGATCGGCGTGGTCTCGACCGAGGAGAAGGCGAAGCTGGCGCAGGCGCATGGCGCCGCGCGCGCCATCGTCGGCTACGGCAATCTTGCCGCCGAGGTGAAGCAGATCACCGGCGGCGCGATGGTCCCGGTCGTGTACGACAGCATCGGCAAGGACACGTTCACCGCGAGCCTCGACTGCCTCTCGCCGCTGGGGCTGATGGTGAGCTACGGCAACGCGTCCGGTCCGGTGGGCGCGTTCGACCTCGGCGTTCTGGCGGCGAAAGGCAGCCTGTTCATCACGCGTCCGACGCTCGCGACCTACACCGCCAAGCGTGCCGATCTGGAGCACGCCGCGGAGGAGTTGTTCGACGTGGTGAAGTCGGGTGCGGTGAAGATCGAGGTCAACCAGACCTATGCGCTGAAGGACGCCGCCCAGGCGCACATCGCGCTGGAGAGCCGCAAGACGACCGGCAGCACGGTGCTGCTGCCGTAGCGCCGCCGCCGCGCATCGCGCGACGAGCGCTGCAAAGGAGCGCTTGCCTCATCGCTGCGGCGTCAGGCATACAGTCCTAAAACGGCCTGCGAGGCCGAGCGCTCTTTGACCGCCGCGTCCCGCTACCGCCCTGCCGCCGCGATCCAGCGCGCAATCTCCGGCCAGTGCTCCTTCAGCGTGTGCGCGCCCATGAACAGCCCGATATGGCCGCCCGGTACCGTCTTCTGCACGATCCGCTCTGTCGGCGTGCCGAGATACTTTGCCGCATCCAGCACCTGTTCCGGCGTCGTGATGTCATCGGCGGCACCCGCCAGGAGGTAGGCGGGGCAGGTGATCCGCCGCAGGTCGAGCCTGCGCCCGAGCCCAACGAAGTCGCCCTTCGCCAGCCGGTTCTCCTTGAACAGCTGGGTGATCGCCTGCAGGTACCAGCGCCCCGGCAGGTCGAGCGGGTTTTCGTACCAGCTCTCGAACGTCTCCTCTTTCGACAGGTAGGCCGGATCGCCGATGTGCTCGTACAAGTCGATGTGCTGGCGGATGTAGTGCTCTTCGGGGTGCATGTTCTTCCACCCCTGCAGCATGAACTTCCCGCGCATCAGCCCGCCGCCGAGCGTCACCAGTTCCTCGTAGAACGACACCGGCGACTCGTGCGCCATGCGCTTGATCGGCCCGTCGCCCGCGTCGGTGTCGATCGGCGCGCCGGCGAGCACCAGCGAGTTCACCTTGTCCGGAAACCGCGCCGCCACCATCGCCGACATCCAGCCGCCCTGGCACAGCCCGACCAAATTGACGCGCCCGCCGAGGTCGTCGATCGCGACCACGATGTCGGCGAGGTAGTTGTCGATCTCGAGGTCCTTCATGTCCTCGGTCGCCGACTTCCAGTCGGTCAGCGCGATATGCGCGATGCCGTTGCCGAGCAGCGTTTCGATCAGGCTCTGCCCCGTGGCGAAGTCGGCGATCATCGCGGTATGGCCGGCGTACGGCGCCTCGACCAGCGTGGGGATCCCCCGCCCCGGCGTGCCGTAGTCGCGCAGCGCCATGCTGCGCAGATCGAGCCGCACCTGGTTCGCCGTCGCCAGCGCCGGCCGCAGCTCCGAGTTGATCTTGATCTCCTCCTCGACAAACTTGACGTTCTTGGCGAGGAGTTCGGTGCCCTCTTCGGCGAGTGCCGCGGCGATCGCCATCGGCCAGAACGCCGGGACGCTCGCCAGCGCGAGTTCGTCCGAGGTGTCCGATTGTTTTTGCGACATGTGGAACCTACCTGGGTGCGAACACTGGCAACGGCGGGCCGCCGTCGCTGTCGACGAACCGCAGCCTCACCGTCTGCCCGATGCGCAGCGTGGCGGCGTCGCCGACGATGTTGGTCAGCATCGTCGGGCCCTCGGCCAGCGTCACATATGCGATCACGTACGGCGGCTCGCCGCGCGGTACGGCGCTGAACGAGTAGATCACGCCCTCGCCCTTCGCCTCGCGCCAGTCGAGTTCGTGCGAGGCGCAGTGCGGACACACCGCGCGCGGATACCAGTGCGCCCGGCCGCAGGCGCGGCAATGCGGCACCAGCAACCGGCGTTCCTCGCACGCCGCCCAGAACGTCGACAGCCCCGGATTGCTGCCGGTCGATCCGGGAAACACGAGTCTGCGCTTCGACATCACACGCGCTCCAGGATCAGGGTGGCCGCGCCGTGCCGGCTGGCGAGCTGGCCGCCCGTGCCATGCACCAAAGCCAGATGGCAGTCCTGAACCTGCACCGCCGGATGCGCCTCGCCGCGCAGCTGGCGCACCGCCTCGATCACCTTGGTGATGCCGCCGCGGTTGCCGGGATGGTTGTTGCACAGCCCGCCGCCGTCGGTGTTCCACGGCAGCCGCCCGTGCGGCGCGATCAGCGCGCCGTCGGAGACGAACCGCCCGCCCTGGCCCTTCTCGCAGAAGCCCAGGTCCTCGATCTGCATCAGCACGGTGATCGTGAAGCTGTCGTAGATCGAGGCATAGCGTATGTCCGCCGGCGTCACGCCCGCCATCTCGAACGCCGCGGCACCCGACCAGCGCCCGGCGCTGTAGGTCAGATCGACGTCGCCGCCCATCTGCCCCTTCACCGCCTCGCCCGCGCCGCGCAGCACGACGCGAGGCCGGCTCAGCGACGTGGCGATCTCCGGTCGCACCACCACCAGCGCGCCGCCGCCGTCGCTGATGACGCAGCAGTCCAGCCGGTGCAGCGGTGTCGCGACGATCGGCGAGGCGAGCACGTCCTGCACGGTCACGACATCGCGCAGCATGGCGCGCGGATTGTGCTGCGCATGGTGCGAGGCGGCGACCTTGATCCAGGCGAGCTGCTCGCTCGTGGTGCCGAACTCGTGCATGTGACGTGCGGCGCACATCGCATACATGTTCACCGTCGTCGGCGCGTACGGGAACTCGAACTGCAGGTCGGGCTGCGTCGGGTTGCCTGGGCGCGGCACCTTGCCCGACACGCCTTCGCTGCGCGTGCGGCCGCCCAGCGTGATCAGTGCGACATTGCAGCGCCCCGCCGCGATCGCCTCCGCCGCGTGCGCGACATGCGCGATGTAGGAGGTGCCGCCGATATCCGTTGCGTCGACGTGCCGCACGCGCAGGTTCAGGTAGTCCACCATCGACAGCGGACCCATGCCCGGCGCGTCGCCGGCGCAGAAATACCCGTCGACGTCGGCGCGCGTCAGGCCCGCGTCGGCCAGTGCGCCGGCGGCGCATTCCGCGTGCAGCTGGGCCACCGATAGGTCGGTCGCCTTGCGCGTCGGGTGCTCCCACACGCCCGCGATGCAGGCGGCGCCATCAAGCGACATGGTCGCGTCCTCCTTCAGTCGGCCTTCTTCTGCCAGCCGTTGGCACCCTGCTGCCAGTAGGTCAGCGCGTGGCCGGCGGCCTTGGCGGCGGTCCAGCGCGTCCGCGCCGCCGCGACCGCCGCCTCGTCGTTGCCGTCGAACAGGTCGAAAATGCGCGACCACGCGCCGGCGTCGCTCGCGGCGGCGTTGTCGAGCAGGAACAGGAAGCGCGCCCCGTTCGGCGCCTCGGGCCTGGCGGTGACCCAGATCGGCTGCAGGTCGGCGTCGCCGTCCGCCTCGGTGCCATGCGGCAGCCAGTCGGGGTCCTTGCACTGCCACAGCGCCGCGTCGATGGCCGCAACAGAGTGCGCGTCCCCGCACAGCACGACCGCGCGCTCGCCCGCCTGCAACGTCCGCCCGAGCAGGCGCGGCAAGGCCGCCTGCGGCTTGGTCCGCGTGCAGTGGTAGAAGCCCCACTCGGTCATGGGTCGGTCATCAGTCCGTCACGCGGGCCTACGACTCGTAGTTCTCTGCCACGAACCGATTGAGCAGCCGGACGCCGAAACCCGTCGCCCCCTTCGGCGTCGCCGGCGCGTCCTTGCTCGACCACACCATGCCGGCGACATCCAGGTGCGCCCACGGCGTGCCGTCGACGAAGCGCTGGATGAACTGCGCCGCGGTGCACGATCCCGCCGGACGCCCGCCGACATTTTTCATGTCGGCGATGTCGGAGCGCAGCTGCTTGTCGTATGCCTCGTCCAGCGGCATGCGCCAGACCTTCTCGCCGGTCTCCTTGCCGGCCGCGAACAGCCGCTCCGCCAGCGTGTCGTCGTTGGCGAACAGTCCCGCGTGTTCGTGGCCCAGCCCGATGATGATCGCGCCGGTCAGCGTCGCCAGATCCACCATGAATGCCGGGTCGAACTTCTGCTGGCAGTAGGCGATCACGTCGGCCAGCACGAGCCTGCCCTCGGCGTCGGTGTTGATCACCTCGATCGTCTGGCCGGACAGGCTTTTCACCACGTCGCCCGGGCGCTGCGCGGTGCCGGAGGGCATGTTCTCCACCAGCCCGATCAGCCCCACCACCTCCGCCTTCGCGCGCCGTCCGGCGAGCGCCATCATCAGCCCCACGACGGCGCCCGCGCCCGCCATGTCCCACTTCATGTCTTCCATGCCGCCGGCGGGCTTGATGCTGATGCCGCCGGTGTCGAACGTGACGCCCTTGCCGATGAACGCCAGCGGCTTCACCCGCCGCGCCCGCCGCGCCGGCTTCTCCTTCTCGGCACCCTCCTTGGGGCCGCGCGGCGCGGTGCCGCTGTACTGCATCACCACCACGCGCGGCTCGTTGGCGCTGCCCTGCGCCACCGCGAGCAGCGCGCCGAACCCAGCCTTCTCCAGCTCCTTCGGGCCCAGCGTCGTCACCTTCACGCCGAGCGGCGTCAGCGCCTCGCACCGGCGCGCGAACTCGGCGGGCGTGAGCACGTTGGCCGGCTCGCTCACCAGGTCGCGGGTGAAATGAACCGCCTCGGCGACTGGCCTCAGCGTCTCCCATGCCGCGCGCGCCGCCGACGGGTCGGTGGTCAGGATCACCAGCTTGGCGAGCCTGGGCTGCTCGTCCGGCTTCTGCTTGGTGCGGTAGCGGTCGAAGCGGTAGGCGCGCAGCACTGCGCCGAACGCCGCGTGCGCGGCGAGTTCGGGCGTCAGCTGGTCGGCGGCGATGGCCGCCGCCTCGTCCTGCGTCAGCGCGCTCGCAAGCGTTCCGCCCGCGTTCTCGATCGCGCACGCCGTCGGCTCGTCCTTGCCGAGCCCCACAGCGACGACGCGCGCCAGTCCGGCGCCAGGCGAGAGGATCGTGCAGGTTTTGCCGCGCTCCCCGGTGAACCGGGCCTCGCTCAGTGCGCGGCCGATGGCGCCGGACGTCGCCGCGTCGGCATCGC
>DATEQV010000207.1:0-4088 GCA_035272265.1 Acidisphaera sp.
ATCCGCGCGAGCGTGGCCGGCGTCTTGGCCAGCCGCAGGAACGCGGCGCGTTCGATGTCCAGCAACTGCTGCTCGGTCAGCGTGTCGGTCAGGTCGGCGTTGCCGCCGCACACCACCTCCGCCAGCGTCGCACCGACCACCGCGTCGTGCGCCGTGGCGATGCCGCGCTTGCGGAAGCCCTCGACCGCCCCGTGCATCGCCGCCTGTCCGGAGCGCCCGGGCATCCAGCGGAACTCGGGTGGGGCGGGCGGCGTGTAGTCGGCCGCCATCGCCAGCGCGCGCGCCTTGGCGTCGGCCAGCAGGCGGTAGCGGTTCATCGTGATGCCGTCGCTCTCGCGCAGGAAGCCGATCTCCTTCGCCTCCGCCGCCGACTTCGACACCGTCGCGGTGCTGACCGTCTCGAACACTTTCGCCACGGCGGGCATCGGCCCGCGCGGCATCCTCTTGTCGGCGCGCAGCCGCAGCAGCAGCTCGCCGCTGCCGCCCCAGCCGGGCACCAGGCCCACGCCCGTCTCGACCAGGCCGATATAGCTTTCGGCATGCGCCTGCACGGCGTCGCTGTGCAGGATGATCTCGCAGCCGCCGCCGAGCGCCATGCCGGACGGCGCCGCGACGACCGGGAACGGCGCGTATTTCAGCGTCTTCAGCGCCTGCTGCCCGCCGGCGATCGCCTTGTCGATCTCGCTCCACGCGGCGATGTTGGCCTTGAACAGCGCGATGCCGAGATTGGCGCCGAGCGAGAAGTTCTGCCCCTCGTTGTAGATCACCAGCGCGCGGTGCTTCTGCTTGACCAGCTCGATCGTCTTGCCGAGCAGTTCCATGATTAGCTCGTCAAGCGCGTTGGACTTCGACGTGAACTCGAAGCACAGCACGCCGTCGCCGATGTCCCACACCGACGCCGAGCCGTTCTTCAGCACCGGCCTCGCGACGCGCTTGATGTCCTCCAGCATGATCACGCCGGGCGGGCGGGTGAGGTCGTGGTAAGCGCCGTCGATGCCGAGGAACTGACGGCGTCCGCCCTCGACGCGGTAGAAGCTGCGGCCCCCCGCGTCGCGCAGCAGCGCGGGGACGGGCAGGTGCTCGCGATCGAGCAGCGCGATCAGCTTCTCGACGCCGATCATGTCGGCCAGCTCGAACGGGCCCCAGCGGAAGTTGAAGCCCAGCCGCATCGCCTCATCGATCGAGGCGACGTCGTCGGCGACCGACGGCACCAGGGTCGCCGCATAGCTGATCGTCGCACCCAGGACGCGGGCGGCGAAGCGGCCGTATTTCGTGTCGGCGGCCAGCAGCGTGGCGAGGTCCTTGGCTTCCGGGATGTCGGCCTTCTGCTCGGGCCGATATTCGCCCGTCGCAAGGTCGATCGCTTCCTTGATCCGCGCACCACCGTCGCGGCGCAGGCGGTAGAAGCCGCCCTTGCCTTTGCGGCCGGTGTAGCCCTCCGCGATCATCTTGCGCACCAGCGGGACGTCGCGGTTGACGGCGTGGAACGCGTCGGACGGCGGCAGCAGGCTCGCCATCGAGGCGTTGATGTGCGGACCCAGGTCCAGTCCGACCAGATCGAGCAGGCCGAACACGCCCGTCTTCGGGATGCCCATCGGCTTGCCGATGATGGTGTCGGCTTCCTCGACGGTGAGGCCGGCGGCGAAGGTCTCCATGACCGCCGTCTGCATCCAGATCATGCCGAGGCGGTTGGCGATGAAGCCCGGGCTGTCGTTGCAGCGCACGATGCTCTTGCCGAGCGCGACGTCGGCGAACTGTGCCACCGCATCGACCGTCGCCGGATCGCTGTCGGGGCCGGCGACGACCTCCAGCAGCCGCATGTAGCGTGGCGGGTTGAAGAAGTGGGTGATCAGGAAGTCGCGGCGGAAGCTCTCCGGCATCCCGTCGGTCAACTTGGCGAGCGGGATCGTCGAGGTGTTGCTGCTGACCGCAGTACCCGGACGGCGGACCGCGTCCAGCTTGCGATACAGCGCCTGCTTGAGGTCGAGGCGCTCGATGATCGCCTCGATGATCCAGTCGCACTCGGCGACCTTGCTCAGGTCGTCCTCGATGTTGCCGGTCTCGACCAGCTTTGCCGCACGCTTCGACATGAACGGCGCGGGCTCGGTCTTCAGCATCTTCTCGACCGCACCCGCGGCCAGCGCGTTCCGGTTGGCCGCACTCTCCTTGGCCCCTTGGGGGACGATGTCGAGCAGCAGCACCTTCACGCCGGCGTTGGCGATCTGTGCCGCGATGCCGGCGCCCATGACGCCGGCGCCGATGACGGCGACTTTCCTGATCGCGGCCATGGTCAGACGCGCTCCAGCACGGTCGCGATGCCCTGACCGCCGCCGATGCACTGGGTCGCGAGCGCATAGCGCGCGCCCTCGCGCTTCAGCACGGCCGCCGCCTTGCCGGTGATGCGCGCACCCGTGGCGCCCAGCGGATGACCTAGCGCGATCGCGCCGCCGTCCAGGTTCACCTTCTCCTGCGGGATGCCGAGTTCGCGCAGGCACGCGATCGACTGGCTGGCAAACGCCTCGTTGATCTCGACGACGTCGATGTCCTTGGCCTCCAGCTTCGCCCGCGCCAGCGCCTTGCGCGTCGCGGCGACCGGGCCGATGCCCATGATCTCCGGCGCGCAACCGGCGACCGCGACCGCGCGGACGCGCGCCAGCACCGGCAGGCCGTGCTTGGCCGCGTAGTCCTCGGTCGTCACCAGCACCGCCGACGCGCCGTCGGTCAGCGGCGAAGACGTGCCGGCGGTCACCGTGCCGTCCTGGTCAAACGCGGGCTTCAGCCCGGCCAGCCCTTCGGCTGTGGTGTCGGGCCGCAGGCAGCCGTCGGCGTCGACCGCGTGGCCGTTGGTGCGGATGGCGACGATCTCGTCGGCGAAGCGGCCGGCCTGCTGCGCCGCCGCCGCCTTGCGCTGGCTGGCGACCGCGAAGGCTTCCTGCTCGGCGCGGGGGATCTGCCACTTGCGCGCGACGTTCTCCGCCGTCTCGCCCATGCTCATGTAGGCTGCGCTCCTGGCGGCCAGCGCCGGGTTCGGCATCGGGTTGAAGCCGCCCATCGTCACCCGGGTCATGCTTTCCACGCCGGCGCACACGAACACCTCGCCCGCGCCCAGCGCGATCTGGCCGGCCGCGATGTGCACGCTGGTCATCGACGAGCCGCAGAAGCGGTTGACGGTCGCACCCGCCACCGTCAGCGGCAGGTCAGCCAGCAAGGCTACAAGCCGCGCGACGTTCAGGCCCTGCTCGCCCTCGGGGAAGGCGCAGCCGGTGATCAGGTCCTCGATATCCTCCGGCTTCACGCCGGTCTTCTCGATCAGCCCGCGCACCACCTGCGCCAGCAGGTCGTCAGGGCGAACGCGGGTCAGCGCGCCCTTGTTGGCGAGCGTGAACGGGGATCGTGCATAGCCGGCGATGACGGTGGGGATCATGGAGTCGCTCCTGCTTGAAACAACGTCGATGCGGTCAGACTGCCCTGCGGCGGGGCTGCGATGCGGCCAGCGCGGCCTCGGCCTGGGCCTTGATGTCGTTCAACTCGGCGAGAGTCTGGTCGAGCGCCGTGCGCTGCTCGGCGAGGCCGGCGATGCGCGCCTCCACGCCGTCGAGCAGCACGCGAAGCTGTGTCGTCTTCGTCACGTCCACGTCGTAGAGGTCGAGGTAGTTCTTGATCTCGCGCAGGCTGAACCCGAGCCGCTTGCCGCGCAGGATGATGATCATCCGCGCGCGGTCGCGGTGCGTGTAGACGCGGGTGCTGCCGGCGCGCTGCGGCGCCACCAAGCCCTTGTCCTCGTAGAAGCGCAGCGTGCGCGCGCTGACCCCGAGGTCATGCGCCAGCTCGGTCACCGTGTAGAAGCGTTCTGCGTTCACCCTGCTCGGCTGCCTCTTGCGGACGGTGCCTTACGTATACGTCAACCGGCTCCAGCGCAAGAGGGTGGCATTTGCGGAGTGTTTTCGGCAGGGGCGCACAAGACGCGCCTGCCGAGGTTGCGCGATCTTGTGACCTGCCCTGCGCATCCGGCTGTCCTCGGGCGACGTAGAGGCACCATCTGAAGCGGGTGTCCGTGAGCCCGAGTGAAACGGTTCACTGACCAGCGG
>DATEQV010000208.1:0-9503 GCA_035272265.1 Acidisphaera sp.
TTGTCGAACGGGCGGCGCAACTTCGCAGGCCGCTGGCATGGGCGCTCTCGCTCGCGCTGTTCGCGTTGTGTCTTGCGGCGCGGTTCGCGCTGGAGCCGTGGATCTCGGCGATCCCGTTCATCACGTTCTTCCTCGCCGTCGCCGGGGCGGCGATTCTGGGTGGCTGGGGGCCGGCGCTGGTCGTGCTCGGCCTCTCGGTCCTGAGCAGCTGGTTCTTTTTCCTGCCGCCCTATTGGTCCTTCAATTTCAAGACACCCGACACGTTCGTCATCATATTTGTCATCATCATCGTCAACCTCGTCGAGATCGCGCTGATCAACGCATTGGTCAGTGCCGCGAGCCGCCTGCGCTCGGCCTCGCGGATGCAACAGACTCTGTTCCGCGAGCTGCAGCACCGGGTCGCCAACAACATGCAGGTGGTGGCGTCGATCCTGCACCACGCGGGCCGCGGCCTGGACGATCCGGTGGCGGTGGACATGCTCGATGACGCGGAGGCCCGCATCATCGCGATGGCGCAGCTGCACCGCCGCCTCTATGAGCCCGACGCCTACACGAAGGGGCTGGCGCCGCTGCTGCAGGAGTTGCTCGCGGACCAGTTCCAGGGCCTGCCGGTCACGGTCAGGCTCGACATCCGCCAGGAGGCTCCGTCGCTCAGCCAGATGACGGCGATCAGCCTGCTGGTGAGCGAGGCGGCGACCAACGCGGCCAAGCACGTCTTCCGCCCGGAGTACGGCACGTTGTTCGAGGTGTCCCTGGTCGACGGGGCGAACGGCCGGCTGCGCCTGCGCATCCACGACGACGGCCCGGGCATCGCACCGAAGGCGCCGGACATGCCGAAGGCGAGGGGCATGGGGATGGGCATCATGGAGGCGTTTGCCCGCCAGCTCGGCGGCAGCCTGACGGTCGAAAGCGGCAAAGGCACGACCTTGAGCGTGGAGTTCAGCCCCGACCGCGACGGCGCCGTCGCGCATGCGTGACCCCCCCGTGGCGCGGGTCCGTGACCCGCGCCGTGATCGTCCGTGGAGCGCGGCAACCTTGGGCAGGCGCCTCCGTTGACTCCTCCGGCTAGCGATATTCAGGAGGACCGAGATGGTCCACGATCGCGTCGAAGGCGGGCTGAAGCGGGCCAAGGGTGCCGTGAAGGAAGGCGTCGGCAAGGTGACCGGCGACACCAAGACCCAGGCCGAGGGCAAGGCCGACAAGGCCGAAGGCAAGGTCCAGAGCGCCGTTGGCGGCGCCAAGGACAAGGCCCGCGAGATGCTCGACAAGAGCTAATCCTGCGACCATCGGCGGCCCCCGCGGGCTGCCGGGAACGATCGGGGCGCCGTGGCGACACGGCGCCCTTTTTCGTGCGCGGCGTGCCGCGGCGTGACCCTCCGATCCGGACGCGCTAAGGAGCGGCGGAGGAGCACGAACGACGTGAACAAGCCCCTGCTGAACACCTTGCGGTCCGGTCCCGACAAACGCGGCCGGTTCGGCGACTTCGGCGGCCGCTTCGTCGCCGAAACGCTGATGCCGTGCATCCTGGAACTCGAGCGCGCCTGGGATGAAGCGAAGGACGACCCGAACTACAAGGCCGAGCTGTCACACTACCTGAAGACCTATATCGGCCGGCCAAGCCCGCTGTGGTTCGCCCGCCGCCTGACCGAGCACCTCGGCGGCGCGAAGGTCTACTTCAAGCGCGACGAGCTGAACCACACCGGCAGCCACAAGGCCAACAACTGCATGGGCCAGATCCTGCTGGCCAAGCGGATGGGCAAGACGCGCATCATCGCCGAGACCGGCGCCGGCTCGCACGGTGTCGCGACCGCGACGATGTGCGCGCTGATGGGCCTGCCCTGCGTGATCTACATGGGCTCGACCGACATCGAGCGGCAGCAGCCGAACGTCTTTCGCATGAAGCTGCTCGGCGCCGAGGTGGTGCCGGTGACGTCGGGCGCCGGCACGCTGAAGGACGCGATGAACGACGCGCTGCGCGACTGGGTCGCGAACGTGCGTGACACCTACTACCTGATCGGCACCGTCGCCGGCCCGCATCCGTATCCCGCGATGGTGCGCGACCTGCAGAAGGTGATCGGCGAGGAAGCGCGCGCGCAGATGCAGGAAGCCGAGGGCCGCCTGCCCGACGCGTGCGTCGCCTGCGTCGGCGGCGGTTCGAACGCGATGGGCCTGTTCCATCCGTTTCTCGACGACAGCACGGTGCGGCTGATCGGCGTCGAGGCGGCCGGTCACGGCCTGGACACCGACGCGCACGCCGCCGCGCTGTCGGGCGGGCGTCCCGGCGTGCTGCACGGCAACCGCACCTACCTGCTGCAGGACGACGACGGGCAGATCCAGGAAGCGCACTCGATCAGCGCCGGCCTCGACTATCCGGGCGTCGGGCCGGAGCACTCCTGGCTGCACGAGATCGGCCGCGTGGAATACGTCGCGGCAACCGACGACGAGGCGGTGGCGGCCTTCCAGCTTTGCACGCGCACCGAAGGGATCATCCCGGCACTCGAGCCGGCGCACGCGCTCGCGCACGTCATCAAGCTCGCGCCGACGCTGAGCCGCGACTCCATCATCCTGATGAACATGTGCGGGCGCGGCGACAAGGACATGGGCACCGTCGCCAAGCACCTGGGCATGCAGCTGTGAGCCGCATCGCCACGCGCTTCGCCAGCCTGCGCCGCGAGGGCAGGGGCGCCCTGATCCCGTTCGTGGAGGCGTACGATCCCGATCCGGCCACCAGTGCTGCGCTGCTGCGCGGACTGCCTGCGGCGGGGGCGGACCTGATCGAGATCGGCATGCCGTTCACCGATCCGATGGCGGACGGGCCGACGATCCAGGCCGCCGGCCAGCGCGCGCTCCGCGCTGGCGCGAAGATGGCGCTGACGCTCGCGATGGTGCGCGACTTCCGGCGCGAGGACGATGCGACGCCCATCGTGCTGATGGGCTACCTGAACCCGATCCTAAGCTACGGTCCGAAGCGTTTCTGCGACGATGCCGCGGCGGCCGGCGTGGATGGGCTGATCGTCGTCGACCTGCCCACCGAGGAATCGGACCTGATGCTGCCGTTCGCCAACGCCAACGGGCTCGATTTCATCCGCCTCGTAGCGCCCACGACGGACGACGCGCGGCTGCCTGTGGTGCTGCGCGGCAGCTCCGGCTTCGTCTATTACGTCTCGATCACCGGCATCACCGGCACGCGTACCGCGAGCGTCGACGAGCTGGCGAACGCCATCCCGCGCATCCGCCGCTTCACCGACCTGCCGATCGCCGTCGGCTTCGGCGTGCGTTCGCCCGCGCAGGCGGCGGCGGCCGTGCGCGCGGCGGACGGCGCGGTGGTGGCGTCGAAGCTGATCGACACCATGGTCGCCACGCTCGACGCGAACGGCCACGCGACCGAATCGACCGTTCCCACCGTACTCGCCGAGGTACGTCAGTTGGCAGAAGGCGTGCGCACAGCCCGAGTGCCGGCATGAGTCCTCAGATCGAAGAAATCGCACTTTCGTATTTGCGCCGCTTGGACGCAGAGCTCGATCGGGTGATCGAGGACCTCGCGGAGATCAAGCGACGAATGACTGCAATCGAGCGGCATGTGGACGACATGCTGAACCTGGTTCGGACATGAGCTGGCTCACCGAATACGTCCGCCCGAAGGTCCGCTCGCTGTTCGTGCGGCGGGAGGTGCCGGACAACCTCTGGCACCAGTGCCCGGCCTGCCAGCAGATGATCTTCCACACCGACCTGGCCAAGCACCAGAAGGTGTGCCCGCATTGCGGCCACCACATGCGTGTGAGCGCCGAGGAGCGGCTCGCCTGGACCCTCGACGAGGGCTACACCCGCATCGAACTCCCCAAGGCGCCCATCGATCCGCTGCGGTTCCGCGACCAGAAGCGCTACACCGACCGGCTGAAGGAAGCGCGCGACACCACGCATCTCGATGACGCGCTGGTGGTCGCGCACGGCACGATCGACGGCCATCGCGCGGTCGTCGCCGCGATGGAATTCGAGTTCATGGCCGGCTCGATGGGCGCCTCGGTGGGCGAGGGCCTGATCGCCGCCGCCCGCCTCGCCGTGCTGCAGGAGGCGCCGCTGATCGTCGTCACCGCGTCGGGCGGCGCGCGCATGCAGGAGGGCGCGATCAGCCTGATGCAGATGGTGCGCACCACGATCGCCACACGGCTCGTGAAGGAAGCCGGCCTGCCGTACATCGTCGTGCTGACCGACCCCACGACCGGCGGCGTCACCGCGAGCTTCGCGATGCTCGGCGACATCCAGATCGCCGAGCCGGGCGCGCTCATCGGCTTCGCCGGCGCGCGCGTCATCGAGCAGACGGTGCGCGAGAAACTGCCCGACGGCTTCCAGCGCGCCGAGTACCTGCACGCGCACGGCATCGTCGACATGGTCGTGCCGCGCACCGACCTGAAGCCCACCCTCGCCCGGCTGATCGGCCTGATCCGCCAGCCGGCGCCGCCGCCGCCGCAGGACGCCGCCCTACAGCAGGACGCGGCTTGAGCGGACGCATCGACGGCATCGTCGCGCGGCTGCAGAGCCTGCATCCGCGGCTGATCGACCTGACGCTCGACCGGCTGCGCGTGCTGCTCGACAAGCTCGGCAGCCCGCACGAACGCCTGCCGCCGGTGATCCACGTCGCCGGCACCAACGGCAAGGGCAGCACCTGCGCGTTCGTGCGCGCGATCGGCGAACAGGCCGGGATGCGCGTGCACGTCTACACGTCGCCGCATCTCGTGCGCTTCAACGAACGCATCCGCCTCGCCGGCGCGCTGGTCCCCGACGAGGCGCTGGAAGTCGCGCTGGAGGAGGTCGAACGGATCAACGCCGGCGCGCCGATCACCGTCTTCGAGGTCATCACCGCGGTCGCCCTCCATTTGTTCGCGCAGGTGCCGGCGGAATTGTGCGTGCTGGAGGTCGGCCTCGGCGGCCGCGGCGACGCGACCAACGTGATCGACCGTCCCGCCGCCTGCGCGATCACCTCGATCTCGCTCGATCACCGCGAGATGCTCGGCGAGACGGTCGAGGTCATCGCCGGCGAGAAGGCCGGCATCATCAAGCCGGGCGTCCCGTGCGTCACCGGCGCGCAACCGCCTTCGGTGCTGGCCATGCTCGACGCGCAGACCGCCGCGCACCGCGCGATGTTGGCCGCCCGCGACCGCGACTGGCGCCTGATCCAACGCACCGACGGCGTGAGCTTCGAAGACGCCGCCGGCACCCTCGATCTGCCGCGCCCATCACTGCCCGGGGCGCATCAGTTCGACAACGCCGGCATCGCCGTCGCCGCCTTGCGCGCCGCCCGCCTCGGCATCCCGCCGGCCGCCTTCGCCCGCGGGCTGGCCACCGCCGAGTGGCCCGGACGGCTGCAGCGTCTGCACGGCCGCCTCGCCGCGTCGCTCCCCCTGGACTGGGAACTCTGGCTCGACGGCGGCCACAACCCCGGCGCGTCCGCGGCGCTCGCCGCGCATCTCGCCGGCTGGAAGGACCGCACGCTGCACCTCCTCGTCGGCATGAAGCAGTCCAAGGACAGCGCCGGCTTCCTCCGCCCGTTGCTGCCCCACGCCGACGCGGTCTGGGCCGTGCGCGAGCCCGGCCAGCACCAAGGCATGGCGCCGGAAGACATCGCCGAGGCGTCTTGCGGCATCGCTGTTCCCGTCGGCACCGTCGCCGACGCGCTCGCCCGCGTTGCGGCGTCTCCGGGTCCGGGACGCGCCCTGATCTGCGGCAGCCTGTATCTCGCCGGCGAGGTACTGAAGGCCGACGCCTGACCCATGCGCCCTCACGGCGCAACACCTCGTAACGTTGCCGCCATTTCGCCGCATACCCGGAGGTGAGATACTTCATAGCCGGCGGCCGCTTCGGGGCCGATACCGCGGCGGCACCTGCGCGGGGGCCGGCAACAGGGGATCGCGTATGAACCGCATGTCAGTGGCTCTCGTCTTGCTCGCGGCGCCGATGTCGCTGTCGGCGGCACTCGCCGCCGACAAGCCCGCGGCGATGATCGAGAGCGTCACCCCGGCCGCGCCGGGCCTGAACACCATGGACTACCTGCAACCCGGCCGGACGATCACGCTGCCCGACGGTGCGACGCTGGTGCTCGACTATCTCGGCTCCTGCATCCATGAAACCATCACCGGCGGCACGGTGCATGTCGGCACCGACCAGAGCCAGGTCGAGCACGGCAAGGTCGTCCGCAGCCAGGTCGATTGCGACGGCTCGGACCTGCAACTGTCGGCGGCCCAGTCCGATGCCGGCGGGGTGGCGGTCTATCGCACGCTGGCGCCTCCCACCGCGCCGACGCTGACGGTGAGCGCGACGATGCCCGTGGTCGTGACCCCCGGCATGGCGTCCGTGACGCTGCAGCGGGTCGATGCCAACGAGCCGTCGGTCGATCTCGGCCCGCCGTCTCCGTCCGGCACGCGCTGGACGATCGATTTCGCCCGGGTCGGCCGCTCCCTGGCGCCCGGCGGCGTCTATCGCCTGACGCAGGGCAACCGCGTCCTGGTCTTCAAGGTCGATCCGCAGGCGCAAGGCGGAAGCCTGCCCCTGGTGCAGCGCCTGCTCCCGCTCTGACCGCGGCCGCGCGCGCGGATGCGTATCGGCGATCGCGTCCAGAAGCTTCTGGCGGGATTGCTCGTCGTCGCCATCGTCTCGCCGCTCGTGCTGCTGCCCGGCCCGCGCAGCGGCATCGCCGGCCTGTCGATCGACACGCTGTTCTGGCTGCGCGACGAAGCCTATGGCCCGCGGCGGGGTCCTGCCGAGGCGCGCGTCGCGCTGGTGCTGATCGACGAGGACACCTACGCCGTCAGGCCGTTCAAGGGTAAGCCGAAGAACGTCTGGACGCCGTTCTACGCCGACGTGTTGCAGGCGATCGGCAACGCCAAGCCTGACGTCATCGGCTTCGACATCGCCCTTTCCACGTCCATCGACGATATCCTGCGCAACTATCTGACGGACTACCTGAAGTCTCACCTGCCCGGGACGGACGTCGAGGCGCTGCCGAGCTACGACGGGAGCTTCCTGACCGCGCTGCACACGCTCGGACCGGCCGGCAGGCTGGTCATGACGAAATTCCAGGGACAAGGCCCGCCGATCGAGCCGCCGGTTCAGCAGATCATGATGCTCGGCGGTCGCGGCAACGTCCGGTCAGCCAACATGGACGAGGACGCGGACGGCGTCGTTCGCCGCGCGCCGCTCGTCTTCCGGCTCTCGAACGGGCGGACGGAGCCGAGCTTCACCGCCGAGCTGGCGCGGCGGATCGACAAGGCGCCGCAAGGCGACGAGCTGCTGCTGAACTGGGACGGCGGCTATCCGTTCCTCGCCTACTCCTTCGCCGACATCTACGCCTGCGCGAAGGAGGGCAATGTCGATTTTTTCCGCAGCGCCTTCGCCGCCAAGGTCGTGCTGGTCGCGACGGGCCTGGACGTCGAGGACCGGCTGATCACCTCGCGCCGCTTCATCAACCCGCCGGAAAACCTGAACGGACCGCGCTGCACGCCTCGCCCGGCCGATGTCCCGCCGCCGCGGGTGATCGCGCGCGCGTCGCTGCCGGGGACCTACGTCTATGCGGAAGCGCTCGACAACCTGATCCATGACGAAGCGCTCCGGCCGCTGCCGGTCTGGGCCAAGCTCGCCTGGATCGCCATGTTCTGCGCCATTGCCGCCGTGCTCGCCATCGGCGTGCCGCTGCTGTGGGGCGCGGCAGGGCTGGCCGCGCTGATCGTGCTCGACGTCCTGTTCGCCACCGCTCTGTTCAAGCTGACGGTTCCCCCGCCGCTGATCGAAAGCCTGGCTGCGCTGCTGCTGTCGTTCGGCCTGATGGTGGCGTTCCGCTATACGTTCACCGACCGCGACAAGCGTCGTATTCGCAACATGTTCTCGATGTATCTGTCGCCGAGCGTCATCGAGCGGCTGGTCGAGACCGGGCAGATGCCGGTGCTCGGCGGCGAGCGGCGCGAGATGACGTTCTTCTTCAGCGACATCGCCGGCTTCACCACGATGAGCGAAGGCGCAGACCCCACCAAGCTGGCGCCGCTGCTGAACGCCTATCTCGACGGCGTGTGCGAAATCATCTTCCGCTATGGCGGCCTGGTGGTGGACTTCGCCGGCGACGGTGTGCACGCGCTGTTCGGCGCGCCCGCCGACCAGCCCGACCATGCGGCGCGCGGCATCGCGGCGGCGCGCGAGGTGCAGGCCTTCATCGAGACCTTCCGCACGTCCGAGGCGACCAAGGGCGTCAGCTTCGGCCACACCCGCGTCGGCGTGAACACCGGGCCTGCGCTGGTGGGCAACCTGGGCTCGAGCAAGCGGCTGAAATACTCGGCGCTGGGCGATGCCGTGAACACCGCGGCGAGGCTGGAAGGGCTGAACAAGTATTTCGGCACCCGCATCTGCATCAGCGAGGCCACGCGCGCATCCGCCGGCGAGCAGGACGTGCGCCCGATCGGCGACATCGTGCTCAAGGGCCGGCACGAGGAATTGCGGGTCTACGAGCTGCTGCCGCGCGACGCGGCGCAGATGCCGCGGGTCCGCCGCTATGTCGAGGCGTTCAACCACATGGCCGAAAAGCTGCCCGACGCGGAGAAACTCTTCGCCGACCTGCAGGCCGAGCAGCCGGACGATGGTTGCATCCGCTTCCACCTCGCCCGCCTCGCCGCCGGCGCCAGCGGCGCCTACATCGTGATGGCGGAGAAGTAGGCGTTCGTCATAAGTTTCGAACGGCACGACCTTTCCCCGTCATTGCGAGGAGCGAAGCGACGTGGCAATCCAGGGCCGCGCGGCAGGCGCTTGTCACGTAGCGGTGGCCCGTACGCGCGCGGCAATCACGCGGCCCAAGGCGTAATCGCTTTCACCGTCATCGCAAGCTTATACTCGAACAGTGACACATCCGGGACTTCGGATGCGGCCGCGCGAAGCTCGGGGCTGACCTCTGCGGCCACGATGAAAATCCTCACGCGATCTACCTTGAGAAGCTTCTTTAGCCTAGCCCGGTAATAAAGCGCCTGACCTATCGCCCGCTCGTGTCCTTTGCTGACCTTTAGCTCCATGACGACAGGAACGCCCTCACTGTCCTTCGCAAGGATGTCAACCCGTCGGCCGGCTGCTTGCTCATCAACTTTGAATTCCACAGCGTCCCCGTCTGGCAGCCAAGGTGTGAGACCCGGTTCGACATCGCCGAGATTGTCGGCGAGGTAGTCGCGTAAGTGTTCTTCGAGGGCGAATTGTGTCCCCGCTTCGTCCTCCGAGGAATCAGGATCGTCGCCTTGGGTCTCCTTCCATTTAGCATATATCCTGTCGTACCTTTTGATCTTCTTCTGGCCATCTGCGGTCAGGCCGGATGGCCAGTGCGCCTTTATGAACTCGTCCACTAGTGTCCGGTTCGTTGAACCGAGTTTCCCGGTGAGCCCTTGACGCACCGGGGTTTTCAGCACTTCGTTGCTGGGGCGGATTTGAATTGCCGGAGGCTCTCCCCGACGATGGCGCGGGGAGGGGTTGGTCATGAACAC
>DATEQV010000209.1:0-4824 GCA_035272265.1 Acidisphaera sp.
AGCGCTCGACGAGGTTCCCGACCCGGTCTTCTCCGGCCGGATACTCGGCGACGGCATCGCCATCGATCCTTTCGAGCCGGTCTTGCGGGCGCCGTGCGACGGCGTCGTCACGACCCTGCACAGCGCCCATCATGCGCTCACACTGCGAACCAGCGAAGGCGCCGAAATCCTCGTGCATATCGGCCTGGATACGGTCACCCTAAAGGGCGAGGGTTTCCAACCGCACGTCGCCGAAGGCCAAGCAGTGCACGTGGGCGATCCCCTGATCACTTTCGACATGGGGTTCCTGGCCGAGCATGTGCGGAGCCTGCTGGCGCCGGTGATCGTCGCCAATCCCGATGCCTTCGTAATCGTCAGCCGAACCGTGGGACAAGAGGTTCGCAGCGGCGATACGGTGCTGGCGCTGCGGCCTGCGCAACCGAAGCCTGCCAAGACGCCGGCGGCAGCCGATGGGCGTCAGGCGCGACGGGACGTTGTGGAGCGCGCGCCGGACGGAATCCACGCCCGGCCGGCGGGGCTGATCGCTGAGACCCTGCGAAATTATCGGGCCGAGGTGCGCCTGCAGGCACGCGGCCGGACGGTCAGCGCCCGGGGCGCCGTCGGCGTGATGGGGCTCGGGGTGCGCGGCGGCGACACGGTGACGATCCTCGGCGCCGGCGAGGACGCTGAGGCGGCCGTGGAAGCGGTCGCCGCGCTGCTGCAGGGCGAAACGCCGTCGACGTCGGACGCCGAAGGGCGGCCGGTGTCGCAAGCCGAAGCGCCGGCGGCGCAAGCCCAGGCTGCCGCGCCGAAGGAGGCGCTGGCCGACTTCAGGCCCGGCGCGGAGGTTGTGCTGCGCGGCGTCGCCGCCGCGCCCGGTGCGGCGGTGGGTACGGCGGCCCGCATGCAGCAGGCGGCGTTCGACCTGTCGGAGACGGGCGCCGGCTCGGCGGCAGAAGGCGAACGGCTGACCCAGGCGTTATCCAAAGCCGAGTCGGGGTTGCGCGCGGCCCTGGACGGGGCGGCGGGCAAGCCCGGCCCGGCGCACGCCATCCTTTCAGCGCACCTGGCCTTCCTGCAGGACCCGGAGTTGCGCGACCGCGCGCAGGCGCTGGTCGGCGCCGGCAAGACGGCGGCTAGGGCGTGGCACGACGCGATCGAGGAGCAAGTAGTCGTGCTGCGCGGCCTGGGCGACGCCCGCATGGCCGAGCGCGCCGACGATCTGCGCGATGTAGAGGAGCGGGTGCTGGCGGCGCTGGCCGGGCGGAGTGAGGCCGCGCGCACGCTGCCGGAGGGCGCGGTGCTGGTCGCGGAGGATTTGCTGCCCTCGCAAGTTGCCGGGCTGGCGGCGGGACGCATCGCGGGCATCTGCACCGCCGGCGGCGGGCCGACCTCGCACGTCGCGATCCTGGCTGCGTCGATGGGCATCCCCGCCCTGATGGCGGTCGGCCCTGATGTGCTGCGGGTGCCGGACGGCGCGCCGGTCATCCTCGATGCCGATGCCGGGGTGCTGCGGGTCTTTCCGCCCAAGGAGACAGCCGAGGCGCGACGGTCCGCTATCGCGACCGCGCGCGCCCGGGCTGAGGCGGATCTTGCGGCGGCGCACGAGGATTGCCGCACCGCGGACGGCGTGCGCATCGAGGTGGTCGCAAACCTCGGCGGCGTCGCCGATGTGGCCGGGGCGCTGGCGCACGGCGCCGAGGGAAGCGGCCTGCTGCGTAGCGAGTTCCTGTTCCTGGACCGCGCCGCGGCGCCGACCGAGGACGAACAGGCGGCTGAATACCAGGCGATCGCCACCGCGCTCGGCGGTCGGCCGCTGATCGTGCGCACCCTCGACGCCGGGGCGGACAAGGCGCTGCCCTACCTGAACATGCCGGCGGAGGCCAACCCCGAGCTTGGCGTGCGCGGCATTCGGCTGTGCCTGGCTCGGCCCGAATTGCTGCGGGCGCAGTTGCGCGCGATCCTGAAGGTGCAGCCCGCGGGCCAGTGCCGGATCATGCTGCCAATGGTCGCCGATCTGGCGGAATTGCGCGCAGCCCGCGCGATTCTGGAGGAGGAGAAGGCCAAGCTCGGCCGCGCCGATGCGGTGCAGCTCGGCATCATGGTGGAGGTGCCGTCGGCCGCGATGATGGCTGAGGTCATGGCGGCGGAGGCGGATTTCTTCTCGGTCGGCACCAATGACCTGACGCAGTACGTGCTGGCGATGGACCGGCTGAACCCGGCGCTCGCGCGACACATGGACGCCTTGCATCCGGCCGTGCTGCGCCTGATCGCACGCACGGTGGAAGGGGCGCGCGCGCACGGGCGCTGGGTGGGCGTGTGCGGCGGCCTCGCCTCGGTGGCGCTGGCGGCGCCGGTGTTGATCGGGTTGGGCGTGACCGAATTGTCGGCGACGGCGGCCGCCATCCCGCGGATCAAGGCCTTCGTGCGACGGCTGGACATGGCGGCCTGCGCAAAGGCCGCGCAGGCGGCGCTTGCGCAGACCTCGGCAGAGGCGGTGCGGGCGATGCTGACGCGCACCTGGCCGAGCGAATAAGAACAGGAGCGGCGATAATGGCAGAGGCAAAAAAGCGCGTGACGGGCTTAAGAGCCGCGGGCAACGCTTCGTTCGACATCCTGCAGAAAATCGGCAAGTCACTGATGCTGCCGGTGGCGGTGCTCCCGGTGGCGGGGCTGCTGCTTGGGATCGGCGCCTCGAACCTCTCGTGGCTGCCGCCCATTGTCAGCCACGTGATGGCCGGCAGCGGTCAGGCGGTGTTCGGCAACCTTCCGCTGATCTTCGCAGTGGGCGTTGCGCTGGGGTTGGCCAACAACGACGGCGTCTCGGCGATCGCCGCTGTGGTGGGCTATTACATCATGGTAGCGACGCTGGGCGTCATGGGCAACGCTTTCGGCCTGCAGCCGATCGAGCCGGGCGGGCCCACGATCGACACCGGCGTGTTCGGCGGCATCATCATTGGCATGGTCGCGGCCGGGCTGTTCAATCGCTACTACCGCATCCAGCTTCCTGCTTACCTGGCGTTCTTCGCCGGCAAACGCTTCGTGCCGATCGTCACCGGCATCGCCGCGATTTTCGTAGGAGGCGTGCTGTCGCTGGTCTGGCCTCCCGTGCAAGTGGGCATCAACACGTTCTCGCACTGGGCCGTGGAGAGGGACCCGCTGGCGGCGGTGGCGATCTACGGCGTCGTGGAAAGACTACTGGTCCCGTTCGGCCTGCACCACATCTGGAATGTGCCATTCTTCTTCACTATCGGCGATTACGTCGATCCGACCACCGGCAAGCACATCCACGGCGATATCAACCGCTTCTTCGCCGGAGACCCCACAGCCGGTATCCTCGCTGGGGCGTTCCTCTTCAAGATGTTTGGCCTGCCAGCAGCGGCCATCGCGATGTGGCGTTGCGCCAAGCCGGAGCACCGCAAGGCGGTCGGCGGCCTGATGCTCTCGGCGGCGCTGACATCATTCCTGACCGGCATTACCGAGCCGCTCGAGTTCTCCTTTCTGTTCGTGGCGCCGCCGCTCTATTTCATCCACGCCCTGCTGGCCGGTGTTTCACAGTTCGTGGCGCGCATATTCGACGTCCGCATGGGGTTCACCTTCTCCCAGGGCGGCATCGACTTTCTGCTGTTCAACGTGCTCGGCAAGAACGCGCACAACTGGTGGGTGATACTGCTGCTCGGACCACTTTGGGCGGCGCTCTACTACATGGTGTTCCGCGCTTACATCATCTGGTTCAACGCGAAGACGCCGGGCCGCGAGGACGACGAGGCCGAGGCGCCGGTCCCCGGCGTCGCGGTAGGCGGAGACCGGCTTGCGATGGCGCGCGAGCTCGTGGCGGCCTTCGGCGGGCGTGACAACATCATCTCGCTGGATGCATGCATCACCCGCCTGCGTGTCCAGGTTGCTGACATTGCCAACGTGGACCAGGCCCGCTTCAAGGCGCTGGGCGCGGCCGGGACCATGGTCGTCGGCAACGACCTGCAGGTGGTCTTCGGCCCGATTTCGGAAAACCTCAAAACGGACATGGAGGAGTTCATGCGCGGCGGAGGCGGCGGCGTCGCGGCGCAGCCACCTGTCGCGGCGCAGCCACTCAAGGCGCCGCAAGCCGCGTCTCCGGCCGCGCCGATCGCGGCGATCGCTCCCGCGCAGGCGGAGGCGCTGTGCCGCGCGCTCGGCGGCAGCGGCAACATCCTTTCGGCGAAGCTCGCGGCAGGCACACGCCTGGCGGTGAACTTGTCTCGCCCTGGCCAGATGCAGGTGGAGGCGCTGAAGGCGCTCGGCGTGCGCGGGGTCGTGCCGATCGCCGCCGACCGGCTGCACCTCTTCCTGGGGCCGACCGCCCCCGCCTACGCGGCGGCATTGCAGGGAGCGGAAATCGGAAAAGTGCGGCATTAGGTCGCAAACAGCAACTGAGATTTTCTCTTGGTGCCTGAAACTGGGGGGCTATGATTACGTCCGCATCCGCCGCCAGGGTCGGGATGTGTCTCATGGGCATCGCGGCCGCGCTCGCCGGGACGAGCGCTCCAGCCACGGCGCAGGAGCTTGGCGGCGTCGGCATCGCGCCACTCGAGCAGGAGGCTCTGCCTAAGCGCCCCGAGCCGCAGTTCCGAGCCGCTTCATACGAGGACCTGGAGGGATTGCGGTGACACGCCGGTCTTTGCCCCCAATCTTCCGCGCGTGGTCGGACCGGAAATTGCGGTTGTTGAGCACGACGAATGCGACGGTCCTCGCGTCCGTAGCGGCAGCGCCTCAGAACCTCGGACGCTTTGCCCTTCTGTCGATGGCGATGGGCGTTGCGCAAATTGGGTTCACGCCGGCGGCGAACGGACAGGTGGCGCCGTGGCG
>DATEQV010000210.1:0-4050 GCA_035272265.1 Acidisphaera sp.
GACGGCGGCCCACGTGATGACGACGCCGGTGAGCAGGCCGATGCCGAGTTCCTCGACGACGACCATGGCGATGTGCGGGGCGGTGGTCGCATGGACCTCGGTGCCGACGGCGAGGTCGAGCAGGATGACGACGAGCGGCACGCAGATGCCGTCGTTCAGGCCGGACTCGAGGTTGAGCGCCTCGCGCGTGGCTTCGGGGACGGCGGGGTTGGTGACGACGGGCGCGCCGAGCGCGGCGTCGGTCGGCGCGAGGAGCGTGGCGAGCAACGCGACCCCGAGCAGGTCGAGCTGCGGGAAGACGAGCAGCCCGATGAGGAAGCCGAGCACGATGGTGACCGGCAGGCCGATCAGCAGCAGCCGTTCGGGCAAGGCGACGGTGCGCCGGACCACGGTAAGGTCGGCGTGCGCGGCGTCGCTGAACAGCACCATCGCGAGGGCGAGCTCCGCCAGCGTGCGCAGGTCGGTGGCGGTGATCGGCAGACGCAGCGCGTCGAGACCGGCGGGGCCGAGGATCAGTCCGGCGGCGGTGAACAGGATGGGCCCGCTGAGCCAGGAGCGTCCGACCCGCCCGGCGGCGGCGCTGTAAAGCAGCACCACGGCGGCGAGGATGGCGGCGTCTTCGTACATGCGGGTCGGTCCGTTCGGTTAAGCCCGTCCTAGTGTCCCGATTCCGAAGTTCGTTGAACTTCGGAATCGGGACACTAGCAAATCAAAGTCTCAGTGGCCTGCTTATCCCGGAAGTTCGCGAGCGAACTTCCGGGATAAGACACTGGACCGTTACGGAATGGTCGTCTGCACCTGCCCCGGCGACACAATGGCGATCATGCCGGCCCACATGCACATGCACTGCGAGGTGGCATCCAGCATCGGCTGCTCGCCGAGCAGGACCGTCGGCGCGCCCGGCACCCAGGGCGCGCTGGTGGCGGGAATGCACGGCATCGGCGTCAGCACGCCCAGCGCGGCGGCGGTGGCCGAGGCGACGGTCGGGTTCGCCGGTGAGATGCACATGCCGAACGGCATGATGTTCGTCATCGGGATGTAATCCATGATGTTGGCGGCGAACTGACCGCCGGCCGTGGTCCTGTTGACCGGCAGGACCACCAAGGCCGAGGGCGCCATCCCCATCGTGCACATCAGTTGCGCGGTCATCACGGTCGCCGGAACGCCTCCGCCTCCGCCTCCGCCTCCGCCTCCGCCGCCTCCGCCGCCTCCGCCGCCCGCGGCTGCACCGCCTCCGGCGGCGCCGGAACCGGCGCCGGCACTGCTGCCTGCAGCCGGCTTCTGGCCCGGCTTCGACGGGGTGGCCGGAGCGGAGGACGAACGGCGGTGCCCGTGGCTGGATGGCGCCGGACTGCCCGGCGACGGCAAGGCGCTGAGCGCCGCCATGATCGAGCGCAGGTCGCACCGTCCGCACGGCGCGGGAAGGGCGACGCTGATGCCCAGCGCGGCCGACAGGCTGACGCACAGCGACGCGGCCAGCATCGCCGACAACGACAGGCTCAGGTCGGCCGACGCCGACGCGCTGAGCGAGGCGCTGAGCGAGGCCGAGGCGGTGAGTGCCGCCTGCAGCTGCGCGGTGAGGCTCGCGGTCAGGGCGGCGGTCAGCCCGGGGATCGACGGCAGCGACGGCAGGCCGGGGATGCCGAGCGAGAGATCGATGCCGAGCTTCGCGGCCAGCGAGAGCATCGCGGAGAAGTTGGCCGCCACCATCGCCCGCACGGCCGGCAGGCCGACCTGCAACGGATTGACGCCCAGGCTCGCCGAGAGCTGCGCCACCGCGGAGAAGCCGGCGGTCAGCGCGGCGGCGGCGGAGGCGTCGAGCGAGATGTTCGCCATCGCGCTGGCGACGGCGCTGGCTGACGCTTGCAGCGATGCGACGAAAGCCGCGTCCAGGCTGGCGTTGAGCTGGGCGGACAGCGAGGCCAGCGCCGACAGCGTCGGCAGGGTCAGGCCGCCCCAGGACGGCGGCGGCAGCGCGAGGCTGAGCGCCGCGGTCGCCGAGGCCGAGGCGTTCAGGCACGCGTTGAAGATGGCCGAGAGATCGAGCGCCACCGCGTTGACGCGCGCCAGCTGAAGCCAGGCGCTCAGGTCGAGATTGAGCGCCGCGATCGCCGACATCCGCGCGGCCAAGGTCGCGGCGAGGCGGGCCAGCGCGGTGACGCCGAACTGCGTCGAGAGGTCGATCCCCAGGCTGGCCTGCGCCTGCGCCTGGAGCTGGGCCATGGCGGTCAGCGACGCGAGGGCGCTGAGCGACAGGTCGAGCCGGGGCAGCGCGATCGACGGCGGCGGGAGGTTCGGCAGGCCGAGGCCGATCCTTGCCGCGAGCTCGAGCGCCGCCGCGGCACTCGCCGACAGGTTGAGCTGCGCGTTGGCGTTCAGGCTCGGGAGCAGGTCGAGATTGGCGAGGCAGAAGCAACTCACGGCTCGATCCCCTTGCTCGCAGGACGCTGCCCCCCGGCCGCGCGTGCCGGCAGCCTGCGAGGCTATGTGTAGCCCTCGGCTCGCGGGAACTCATAGATCGCCGGGTTCGCGTCGGGGCGGATCGGCGCCGCGGCCAGCACGGCCGTGGAGGGTAACCTCGGCTTAAGACCCCTGTGACAAACGTCGTTGACACTGTTTTGTCCAGCCATCCAGTGCGACTTCGGGCCGTTCCGCCAGCATGAGGATCACCGCTTGTTCAAGCTCCTGAGGGTGACGCACGCGCCTGCCGTGCTGGACGCCATCGCCGCGTCCGCCGGCGTGATCGAGTTCACGCCGGACGGCACCATCCGGAGCGCCAACCGGATCTTCGCCGACCTGCTCGGCTACGAGCGCGACGAGATCCGCGGCAAGCACCACCGCATCTTCGTCGACCCGCGCGAGGCGGCAAGCGCCGCGTATGCCGGGTTCTGGCCGTCGCTGGCCCGCGGCGAGCCGAACTCCGCCGAGTTCAAGCGGCTCCGCAAGGACGGGCGCGAGGTGTGGATCCGCGCGGCGTACAATCCGATCCGCGGCTTCGGCGGCCGCGTCACCGGCGTCGTCAAGGTCGCCTACGACATCACCGCGGAGAAGCTGAAAGCGGTCGAGGCCGCGGGCAAGCTGCAGGCGATCTCGCGCGTGCAGGCGATGATCGAGTTCACCACCGACGGCGAGATCGTCGACGCCAACGACAACTTCCTCGCCGCCGTCGGCTATGGACGCGGGGAGGTCGTCGGGCGGCGGCACAGCATGTTCGTCGATCCGGCCTACGCCGCGTCGGCGGAGTACCGCGACTTCTGGGACCGGCTGAAGAAGGGCGAGTTCGTGGCGGCGGAATTCCGCCGCATCGCCAAGGGCGGTCGCGAGGTCTGGCTGCAGGCGTCGTACAGCCCGATCCTGGATGCGGACGGCAGGGTGGTAAAGGTGGTCAAGTTCGCCACCGACGTGACCGATCGGGTCGCGGCCGTCGCCGCGGTCGGCGGCGGGCTGACGCAGCTGGCGGAAGGCGACCTGGAGCAGCGGATCACGCAAAGCTTCACGCCCGCGCTCGACAAGCTGCGCAGCGATTTCAACGGTGCGCTCGACGCGCTGCAGTCGGCGATGCGCCAGGTCGTGAGTTCCGGGCGCGCGATGGACAGCGGCATGCAGGAGATCCGCTCGGCGGCCGACAATCTGGCGCACCGGACCGAGGAACAGGCCGCCAGCCTGCAGGAAACGGCGTCGGCGCTCGAGCAGCTGACGACGACGGTGCGCAACAACGCCGACGGCGCGGAGCGTGCGCGGCAGGCGATTGACGCGACCAAGGCCGAGGCGGAGCAGTCCGGCGAGGTGGTCGGCCACGCCGTCGACGCGATGGGCAAGATCGCGGAGTCGTCCAAGCAGATCGGCCAGATCATCGGCGTGATCGACGAGATCGCGTTCCAGACGAACATCCTGGCGCTGAACGCCGCGGTCGAGGCCGCGCGTGCCGGCGAGCAGGGCCGCGGCTTCGCGGTGGTCGCGAGCGAGGTGCGTAACCTCGCCTCACGCAGCGCGGAAGCCGCCAAGGAGATCAAGTCGCTGATCCAGGACAGCACGCGCCGCGTCGAGCAG
>DATEQV010000211.1:0-5061 GCA_035272265.1 Acidisphaera sp.
GTTCGCAGAACGCGTCCTGGATGATCTCGACCCTGACCATGCGCTCGCGCGTGGACACGGCGATCTCGGGCTCGGGCTCGGGTGTTTCGCGCACGCGGGTGCGGCGGGCGTAGGGGACCCGGAAGCTTTGGTAGAGCCGCCTGAGGAAGGGCGGCAGGAAGTCGAACATCCGGCCCTCCCTGGGGCTCGCGGTTCCCCGGACCGTCTCCGGGATCGGCCAAGGGATCGCACGCCGCAGGACGGCGGTCAAGGCATTTATTCCGGTGCGGTGTCGCATCGACCAGGCGCGGGCCGGATCGCCGGCGCGGCTGCACCGCCACAGGTCAGCGGTTGGTCCAGATCAGCGACAATCCCGACGCGCACAGCAGCACCAGCACGAGATTGCGGAAGCGCCGGTCGTCGAGCCGTCCGTAGGCGCGTGCGCCGAGCCACGCGCCGCCGATCGTGCCCGGCAGCGCGATGGCGACCGCGATGCCGACCTGCCAGGTCAGCAGGCCGGAGAGCGCGTGCGTCACCAGGGCCACCGACAGGATCGTCAGGTTGTAGGCCTGGAACACGCCCCGGCTTTCCGTCTTGCTCCAGCCGCGCAGGGTGACCCAGACCGTCGGCAGCGGTCCGGAGAGGCCTGCGACGGCGCCGAGCACGCCGCCGCCGAAGCCCACCGCGGCATCGGCGGCGCGCCCGCCCCACGCGACCCTGGCGTGCGGTTTCGGCAGCAACATGTAGGCCGAAAAGGCCAGCAGCAGCGCGCCGATCGCGATCTTCAGCACGCGCGGATCGAGATGCGCCAGCAGGACGGTGCCGCACGGCACGCCGGCGATGCCGGCCAGGATGAACGGCATCACGCGGCGCGCTTCGATGAAGCGCCAGATGCGCGGCAGGGTCTGCAGCTGTGCGACCACCGAGCACACCACGACGAGCGACGACGTCACCGTGGGCGGCAGCACGTACAGCCACGGCCCGATCGAGGTGATGGCGGTGCCGAAGCCCATCAGCCCGGAGACGAAGCCGCCGGCCAGTGCGCCGGCGGCGACGACGATGACTTGCTCGGCGGTCATGAACGATGACTTATACCGAGTCTGAGAGAGTACGGCTCACCTCGTCATCGCGAGCCGCCGCTTGGCGGCGTGGCGATCCAGGGCCGCGCGGCAGGCGTTTCTCACGCGGCCCTGGATCGCCACGCTTCGCTCGCGATGACGAGTGAATGGGTTCCGGTCAATCCGGCGGCAGCCATGATCTTGTTCGTGGCGAGGTCGACCGGATGCAGCACGTAGCCGAAGGTTTCGTCCCGCTGCGTCGGAAAAAACCGGTAGTCGGAGTCGACGACCCACTCGAGTCGCGTCGCCGCATCGCCCTTGCGGGCAACGGCGGTATAGATGGCCGGCTCGCGGCGCAGCCATTGCAGGTCGTATCCTTCGGACTGCAATACCGCAGCATCTTCCTGCGCCGCGCGCGCCACTCGTTCCTCGCGGTCATGGAAAACGTCGATGTCGTCGGAGTAGCGAGGCGCGTTCACATTCAACGGCGTGCTGCCCGCGACATAACTCTCCGGGTCCCGGTGCGCGGCGAGCAGGCGCAGGATGTCCGACTGAATTCTAGCGAGCGGCATCGCAGGCTTGCTCGATCTGCTCGGCCAGACGCCGCGCGCGCAGATCGCCTTCGACCCGCAAGCTGTTGGTGATCGCCAGCGCGTCCTGTGGCGTCGGATCGGGGACCGGGCGGCTGCTCCACAGCGCGCTCGCCCCGAACTCGGCGAAGGCGCGGCGGTAGAGCGCGGCAATATCGTCGTGCGTCTGCGGTGCGGGACTCATGGCAGCCATGATACCGGGTCGCCCAAGGAAGTGACATAAACATCCGGTCCAGAAGTCCACCGCACGAGGCAGCCCGATGATGTTCACGCCCGCCCGTCCCGATCCGTCTTTGCCCCCTGTCCGCGTCAATCTCTACTCCGACACGCAGACTCGCCCGTCGCCGGCGATGAAAGAAGCGATGATGCGCGCCGAGGTCGGCGACGAGCAGCACGGCGACGATCCGACCGTGTGGCTTCTGTGCGACCGCATGGCGGCGCTGCTCGGCAAGGAGGCGGCGGTGTTCCTGCCCAGCGGCACGATGTGCAACCAGGTCGCGATCCTCACGCACTGCCGCCCGGGCGACGAGATCCTCGCGCATCAGCGCGCGCATATCGTCACCAGCGAAGGCGGTGCGGCCGCAGCACTCGCCGGCGCGTTCATCACCGGACTGAGCGGCGCTTGCGGCATGTTCACGCCCGACGACGTGCGTGCGGCGCTGCGCCCGCGCACCCGCTACGCGCCGTCGCAGGCGCTGCTGGCGGTGGAGCAGACGTCGAACCTCGGCGGCGGCGCGGTGTGGCCGGTCGAGCGGCTCGATGCGGTGGCGAAGGTCGCGCACGAGGCGGGGCTGGCGACGCACATGGACGGTGCGCGGCTGATGAACGCGGTGGTGGCCTCGGGGCGTCCGGCCGCCGACCACGCGGCAAACTGCGACAGCGTGTGGCTCGATTTCACCAAGGGGCTCGGCGCGCCGCTCGGCGCGGTGCTGGCGGGGTCGCGCGCGTTCATCGGCGCGGCGTGGCGGTGGAAGCAGCGGCTCGGCGGCTCGATGCGCCAGGGCGGCATCTGCGCGGCCGCCTGCCTGCATGCGCTCGACCACAACATCGAGCGGCTGGCCGACGATCACCTGAATGCCGCACGGTTTGCGCGGGGGCTGGCGCAGATCGAGGGTTTCACCGTCGAGGACGTGCAGACGAACCTGGTGTTCTTCGACACCAGCGGTACCGGCCGCACCGCCGCGCAAATCGAGGCGGCGGCGCGCCGGCACGGGCTGATGATCTCGTCGATGGGTCCGTATCGCGGGCGGGCGTGCACGCATCTGGATGTGGACGCGGCCGGCATCGACACGGCGCTGTCGATCCTGCGCGAGGTCGTCGCGAAGCGCTGAGCCCGCGCGGCCGGAGAATTCGCCTGTCGCGCGAATTGTCTTGCAAGGTCACACAACCATAGGTTACAGTCCCGGTCGCCTCAAAAGGGGGTGACCATGCGGATCCTGACCCTGGCCTCGGTGATCGGGCTTGCGGCTGCCCAGACGGCGCTTGCGCAGCAGGCCGCGGCGCCGCCCTTGGTTCCGCCGACGCCGGCGAGCACGACCGATGGCCCGGCGCGGCACATGACGGTGCGCGAGCGCTTTGCGCTGGCGAACACGACGCACGACGGAAAGCTGACGCTGGATCAGGCCAAGGCCGGCTTCCCGGCGATGGCGCGGCTGTTCGACGTCATCGACCGCGACCGCCACGGCTACATCACGATGGACGACATCAAGGCGTACTACGACGCCAAGCGCGCGCGTCAGGCCGCGGCACAGCCGACGACCGAGACGCCGCACTAGGAGGTGCCATGACCCTCCGGCTCGCAGTCTTGGCCTGTCTGCTCGGCATCTTCGTCGGCGCCGGCATCGGTGTGGCGCAGGAGGTGCTGTTTCCCTCGTCGCCGGCCCGGAGCGCGGATCGCTCGCCGGCCCGCACGCAGACCGCCGCGAACGACCGCGCTGCGGGCGAGGTCGCGGTCAGGGTCTATCCGCCGCGATCGGGCGTGCCGCGTTTCGTGGGCCTGCTCGATGCGATCGACAGGGATCACAAGGGTTACGTCACGATCGACGACATCAAGGCCTTCTACGAAGCGAGAGTCTTCGCGAAGCGCGCCGACGCAGCGCCGATGGCCGCGCGTTAGGTCAGGGTCGCAGGGCTCGTCATCCCGGGCGGAGGGCCGGGATTCACACCGTTCCCCAAGGCAGCAACCAAAAGGTGTGGATGCCGGGCCCGCCGCCCGGCATGACGCGTACGGGGGGCTAGCGCGGTTTCAAGCTAACTGTCCGTAGCCTTTGTTGGCGAGATAATTTGCGCACTCGTTTGCTGTCACCAGCTGCAGGGCGTGCCTGACGGCGTCCGACAATGCGTCGCGTGATCGCGGAGCAAGGCGCCGGACGACGGATTTGGGCTTGGCGAAGAGTTGTTCGATCGGGTTGTGGTCGGGCGAGTAGGCGGGCAGGAAAAGGATGATCGCCCCGCGTGCCTCGAGCGCCGCGCGAACGCGGGCCATCTTGTGGCTGCTGAGATTGTCGGCCACGACGATGTCGCCGGGCTCCAGCGTCGGTGCCAGCGCCTGCTCGACCCAGGCGCAAAACGCCGCGCCGTCGATCGCACCGTCGAGCGGCATAGGTGCCACGATCCGGTCGTGCCGCAGGCCGGCGAGGAAGGTCGTCGTGCGCCAATGCCCGTGCGGCACATTGAAGACCGCGCGCAGGCCTCTCGGCGCCCACACATAGAGCCGAGCCATATTGGTCTTCAGCCAAGTCTCGTCGAGAAAGATCAGCCTGCCAACGTCGAGTGTTGGGCGCAACCAGTCCCACAGGCAGCGAGCTCGGGTGACGTCCTGACGCGCCCGCTCGTTCGCCTCGAAGGTCTTTTTTTGAGCGTCATCTTGAGCCGCCGCAGCGTGTTCCACATCGTCCCGATACTGACCGACACGCCGAACATGTGCAGCAGCCAGGCGCGCCTCTCTTCCAGCGTCGCGTCGGGGTGCTCGCGGACATGCGCATCGATCGCCGCGTGATGATCGGCCAACACAGGGCGCGACCCGGAGCGTCGCGGCCCCGCGGTCAGCCGCCCCTCGCGGTCGCGACGCTGGCGCGCCTTGATCACATACGACACGCTCACCCCGAGGCGCTCGGCAACCTCACGCGCGCTCTCGTCGTCGGCCGCCAAAACCCGGTCCCGCAGATCCTGCGAATAGGTCTGCCCGCGCCGCCAAGCCATCGTCCCCTCCGGTCCATACCGGAGACCGATGAATCACATCACGCGCCCGCGCCGTAACCCCAAAACGCACGATTCCAGCCGCCCTGAAAATGCTCTAGCAGCCTGTCGGAGTTAAGCACAAACCACGAACAAATCGGAGATTTCTTTCGATACTTCGCGGTTCTGCACAACAAGAGAATCCGCCGGTGGCCGTTGGCGACATATTCATCCGCAAAACTGCTAACTCCGACAGG
>DATEQV010000212.1:0-11163 GCA_035272265.1 Acidisphaera sp.
CCCCGAATGATCCAAGCGACCAGTCCATTGCGGTTGGTGTCCTCCGGTTGCCGAAGAGAACCGAATCGTACCGCGTCGTATGCTCGCAAACGTTTTCTGATACCAATCCGTACGCGACACGAGATGTGAGCATACCCTAGCTTCCATCAAGGGGATGCCGTAATCCCGGATCAATCGCTGATGCACGGGAAACACGGTGCCGTCGGGAAACGGAATCGCCTCGATGGCGAAATTGTCCGCGCCCACCATCGCGACACCGCGCTCGGCGAGCCACAGCGCCGCGTCGACGTCGATGCCGGGCTCCTCGTCGAACGACACGTCGGATGCAGGCTGGCTCTCGAGCCAGCCGGTGCGGATCAGCACGGCGTCGCCAGGCTCGATCGCCACCGACGCCGCCTCGGCGGCGTTCACCAGATCCGACCGGCCGATCGACTCGCTGGCGCCAAGCGGGGCGCCGCGCAGCCGCACGATGTCGAGCAGCACGCCGCGCGTCACGATCGGCCCGATCTTCTCGGCGCCGCAGCGCAACGCGCCGGTGGTGCTCCGGGTGCTCTTCCCGGGGAAGCCGTTATACAGGCAGTCGTCACACCAGGCGTGGCACAGCGCGTCGATATGCGTGCCGATGTGCAGCGGCATCACCACGGTGTCCTCGGCGAACTGGAACCCGCCGGGACGCTTCGCGCCGGCCGCGTAGTCGCCGCCGTCGCGCCCCATGAAGTGCTGCACCCCGGCGCGGTGCTTCGGCACCGGCGTGCGCGGCGAGAGCGGCTGGGCGAGTTCGACGAGTTCGCCGGTGCGCACCAGGCCCGCCGCGCGGCGCACCTCGTCGCGGCCGATCAGGTTGGGCGCGCCGCGTTCGTCCTCCGCACCCCAGCGACCCCATGCGTCCTTGCTCATGCGCGCGCACCGGCGTCGCGACGCAGGCCGGCGGCGATCTGCTTGAGGTCGCGCCGCATCAGCTTGCCGGTCGCGGTCACCGGCAGCGTGGCACGGATCTCGATGAAGTCAGGCACCTTGTAGCGCGAGGCCGCCATGCGGCAGTGCGCCACAAGTTCTTCCGGCGTCGGCTTGTAGCCGGGCCTCGGCACGACGAAGGCGGCGAGCAGCTCGCCCTGCTGCGCGTCGGGAACGCCGCAGACGCCGACCTGCGCGACGGCGGGATGGCGCAGCAGCACGTCCTCGACCTCCGCCGGGGATATGTTGATGCCGCCCTTCTTGATCATCTCCGACACGCGACCGGCGAACACCAGCTCGCCTTTCTCCGTCAGCTCGCCGCTGTCGCCGGTGCGGAAGAATCCGTCGCTCGTCAGCGCGTCCGCGTTCTGGCTGGCGCTGCTGCCGAGATAGCCGCGCATGACGTAGCCGCGCACCTCGATCAGCCCGACCTCGCCGGGCGGCAGCACCGCGCCCGTCTCCGGATGCACGATGCGCAGCTGCACGCCCGGCAGCGGCGGGCCCTGGCAGTGCGCGCGCTTCTCCAGCTTCCAGTCATGCGGCGTGACGCAGCAATTCCCGTAGCTCTCGGTCTGCCCATAGACGTTGCAGATCTCGTGCGCGCCGAGCGTGGTCGCCGCCATCATCAGGTCCTGCGGCGTGCCGATGGTCAGCCCGGTGCGCAGCGTGCGCACACGCTCCGGCCGGAACTCCGGGTGCGAGACGATCGCGGCGGTGATCGACGGCAGCGTGTAGAGCGCGGTGCAGCCGTGGCGCTCGATCAGCGCGATCGCCTCGCCCGCGTCGAACTTCGGCGGCAGCACCAGTGCCGCCCCATGGGTCAGCGTCGCCGACATCGCATTGGCGCAGCCGAAGGACCAGAACAGCGGCGGCGCCAGCAGCACGCGGTCGTCCCGCCCGTAGCCTTGGCGCTCGCCGATGTTGAAGCCGTTCTCGATGATGCCGTAGTGCGTCAGCGGCACCGACTTCGGCCGGCTGCTCGAGCCCGAGGTGTAGATCATCACCGCGTCGTCCGCCGCACTCGGCCCTTCGCCGGGCGGCAGCGGGCCGATCGGGGCCACGGCCAGGTCGGCATAGGACGTGAAGGCCGGGTCCGCGCCGCCCAGCAGCACGACCTCGCGCAGACGCGGATACGACGCGGACTGCCAGGATGCGCCGGAATTCGTCTCGGGGATCAGCGCGTGCAGGTCGGCGGCAAAGTGCTGTTCGCCGAAACGGTCGAGCGCGAGCAGCAGCTCGACCTCCGAGTCCGCAAGCAGCCAGCCGAGTTCGTCGCGCTTCGACCACGTGCTGAACGCGACCACGACGGCGCCCAACATCGTCGTGCCGAAGAACACCTCCAGCCATTCGGGCCGGTTGTTGACCAGCAGGCCGACGCGGTCGCCGCGCCGCACGCCCCGCGCGCGCAGGCCCGCGGCGACCCGACCTGCGCGCTGCGCAAGCTCGGCGTACGAGAGTGCGCGATCGCCCCCGATCACGGCCGGCGCATCGGGATGACGCTCCGCCTGTTCGAACAACAGGTCGGCCAGCGTCCGGCTGAATGGCGCCCTCATCGTCGTCGCCCCTGCTACGCCGGACTGAGCTGGCAGCCGAACAGACCCACCGGCGGATAAGCCTCGGGCGTCGGCATCGTGCCGATCTGCTTGTACAGATCCCAGCGATGCGTCGCCTCCGACGCCGGCTTGACCTCCCACAGATACATCGTGTGCGGCACGCACCCGTTCGCCATGATGCGGACGTTGCTGTTGTAGAAGTCGTCCAGCGGCATCGCGCGCATCTTGGCGGCCGTCGCGTCGGCGTCCAGCGTGCCGGCGGCCTTGGCCGCCTTCAGCCAGTGCAGCACCGCGGCATACGCGCCGGCGTTGTACTCGGTCGGCGGCTTGCCCATCTTCGCCACGTAGCGCGTGGTCCATTCGCGCGTCTGCGGCGACTGATCCCAGTAGAACGAGTTTGTCAGCACCAGGCCGTGACAGACGTCCTGCCCCAGCGACACCACGTCGGGCACCATCATCAGCAGGGTGGCGAGACGCTGGCCGCCCTTGACGATGCCGAACTCGGCCGCTTGCTTGATGCAGTTCTGCAGGTCGGTGCCCGCGTTCGCCAGGCCGATGACCTTGGCGCCCGAGGCCTGGGCTTGCAGCAGATAGCTGGAGAAGTCGGCGGTGCCGAGCGGTGCCTTGACGCCGCCGAGCACCTTGCCCCCCGCCTCCTTGATGAATTGCTCCGTGTTCTTCTGCAGCGAGGAGCCGAACTCGTAGTCGGCGGTGATGAAGAACCACGTGTCGCCGCCGGCCTTGGACAGCGCGCCGCCGACCGCCTTGGCCAGCGCGTAGGTGTCGCAGACGAACTGGAAGCCGTACGGCGAGCATTGCTTGCCGATCAGCGCCGTCGAGGTCGGCGTGCTCATCAGGTAGATGCGCTTCTTCTCCAGCGCGATCTGCTGGATCGCCAGCCCGGCCGAGGACGACGCGCCGTCGGCGAGCACGGTGACCCCCTGGTCGTCGATCCACTGGCGCGCCAGCGTGCCGGCGATGTCCGGCTTGTTCTGGTCGTCGCCCTGGATGACCTCGACCGCGCGGTCGAGCAGCAGGCCGCCGAAATCCTGCACCGCCATTTCCGCGGCGAGCTTGCTGCCGGGGCCGCCGACTTCCTTGTACGGGCCGCCGACATCGCTCAACAGGCCGATCTTGATCGGCGTCGAGTTGGTCTGCGCACGAATGATCGCCGGCTTCGCCAGCGGCGCCGCAGCCAGCGCGCCGATCAGGGCGCGTCGCGTGATCCTGCTCATCTCTCTCCCATCCGTTCCGGCGAGCGGGTTCTCCCCGTCGCCTGTGTTCGTTCGCGTCAGTGCGGGACGGCGTCCCGCGTCACAGGCGGTAGACCCTCGCGGCCACGTCATGGAACAGCAGCGCCTTCTCGGCCGGCGACGCGCCGGCGGCGATGCGCTTGAACGCGTTCCACAGCACGGCGTAGCTGCACATGGCCTTGTCGACCGGGAAGTTGCTTTCGAACATGCACCGCGACGCGCCGAAGTCCTCGATGCACGCGTCCATGTACGGCCGCCATGCGGCGGCGAGTTCCTGCGACGACGGCGGCACCGGGCGCTGGTGGAAGCCGAAGCCCGCCACCAGCATCGCCAGCCCGCCGAGCTTCACGGTCACGTTCGGGCACGTCGCGAGCCGCTTCATGTCGCGCCGCCAGTCGGCGAACACGGCGTCGCGCCTGCCCTCGTAAGGCCCGATGCCCATCGGGCCGCCGACGTGATCGAGCACGATGGGCGTGTCCGGATAGGCGCGCGCAAGGTCGGTCAGCTCGGCGATCTGCGTGTGGTACAGCCAGGCATCGAAGCTGAGGCCGAAACTCCCGAGCCGCGCGAAGCCGTCGCGGAACGCCGGCTCGGCCATCAGCCTGGCCGGCGGCGTCACGGCGATGCTGGCGATGAAGTCCTCGCTGCGGGCGGTCAGATGGCGAATGCCGCGGAACCGGCCGCCCGCCGCCGCGACATGCGCGGCCAGCACCTCCTCGACGCCGCCGCCCAGGCACAGGTCGGCATGCCCGACGATGCCTGCGCACACCCGCGTCCGCGTGCGGCGGCGCTCCGCCTCGTCCGCGATGCCGGCGACGAACTCCGTCTCGCCGACCGGACGCAGTGCCTCCGGACCGCTGGTGCGATACGCCCACATGCACTGCACGAACACGGTGGCGACGACGTTGTGGCCGGTCTCGAGGTCGGCGAGCAGCGCGTCGAGATAGTACTGCTCGCCGTCGCGCTCCCACAGATGGTGGTGCGGATCGACGATGGGCAGCGCCGGATCGAGCGCGTCCTCGCGATACTGCGCCAGCCAGGCCGGATTCGGACTGGGCGGCCGGAAGACCGGTCGCGGATCGGCATGCATCGTCGTCGCTCCCGAGGTCAGGCGGGGATGACCGGCTCGGTTCCCACGATGGTCGTCCGATGCATCACGCGGCGCTCGCGCGGATCGAACGGCGTCACCTGGTGCATGGTGCAGCGGTTGTCCCACATCAGGACGTCGTCCGGCTCCCAGCGGTGGGTGTAGACGAAGCGCGGCTCCTCCGCGATCCGCGTCAGCTCCGCGATCAGCCGCCGTCCCTCGTCGGTGCTCATGCCCTCCACCTCGTCGTTGTAGAGCGGGCTGATATACAGCGACTTGCGCCCGGTCACCGGATGCTTGCGCACCATCGGCTGCCAGATCGCGGGCATCGCCGCCTTCTCTTCCTCGGTCAGCGGCTTGAGGTTCGCCTGCGTGTGCAGGAAGGCGAAGTTGTGCTGCGCCTTGCGCCCCTCGATCTGGCGCTTCAGCGCCTCCGGCAGCGCGTCATAGACCAGATACATGTTGGTGAACTGGGTCTCGCCGCCGGTGCGGCTCGTCTCGACGCCGTGCAGCAGCGCACCCGCGCAGGGGATCGCGCGGTAGCTGCTGTCGGTGTGCCATGACTGCGCCAGCGCCACCTGCTGCGCGACCGGATGGTCCGGCGGCATCAGGTTGCCGTCCTCGTCGACGTTGGAGACGCGGAAGATCTCCTTCACGCGCTCCGAGCGGATGATCTTCTGGTGGAAGATCTCCGGCTCGCCGAAGCCGCGTGTGAAGGCGACATGCTCGGCGTCCGTGATGTGCTGCTCCGGGAACACCAGGACGATATGCTCCATCCAGATGTCGTGCAGCTCGCGGAACGTGTCCGCGTCGAGCGGCTGGCGCATGTCCACGCCGCGCACCTCGGCGCCGAGCGCCGGATGCAGCTTGCGGACGGTCAGGCGAGAGGTCTTGATTTGGGCACTGGCAGACATGGCGTTCCCCTTGTTTGATTTGACTTGGCGAGTGGCCTGTTGACGGCTCACTCGGGATGTTCGGCGAACTCGAAGCCCATCGCGCGCGTGTGGTAGTAGATGCCGCCGTCCTGCACGATCAGGAACATGGCCTGCTCGTTGCCGCCGTTGTGGTGCGAGTGCACGGCGGTCGGCGGCGTGATGCTGGTCGCCCACTGCGACCAGTCCTTGCGGCGGCCGTTCATCACCGAGTAGCAGCGCGAGCCCTTGATGATCAGGCTGACCGCGACCGAGTTGTGGATGTGCGGCCGCTGCGACTTGCCGCCCGGCAGCGAGTTCATCGCCACCGTCAGCGTGGGCATGATGTTGCGGCTGGCTTCCTGTTCCGCCGACGAGAACATCAGCGCCGAGCCGGCGATCTCCTCGCTGCGGCCGATGTCGTAGATGAAGGCGATCTGGCGGTCGATCTCGTCGGCGGTGAAATGCACCATCTCGGTCGGCGCATCGCCGTCGGCCGGCGGGCGCAGCCGCTCGAAGGCGAGCAGCGGCTCGTTGGTCACGATCCACAGCACCGCGTCGTCGTCGGCGGTGTGGGTGTAGGCGGGGCCGCCGGGCAGGATGAACAGATCGCCGGCGTTCCAGGCGATCCGCTCGCTGCCGGTCGCGGTCGTCCCGCTGCCTTGGATGACGTAGCAGATGATGCCGCTGGCGGCGAATTCGGTCGTCAGCGTCTCGCCGGTGCGAATGCGCGCGTAGCGGGCCAGAACCAGCGGCGTCGTCGCGGGGAACGGACAGGCCAGTTCCTGCGACAGGTCGCAGGCGAACAGGCCGGTCGGCGCCTCGGGATCGAGTGCTGCCGCCGGCTCGGCCGTGAACAGGTGGTCCGGCACCGGCGGCAGCGCCACGTTGAAGGCGTTTCCCGTGTTGAAGAACCGGCCGCGCGCCTGTGCGTCCGTCAGCGGATCGCCGGGCCGCTGCGCAGGCAGGTCGGCGATGCTCTGCGGTCGTTCTGCCGATTGCGACACGGCGGTCTCCTCCCCTTGGCCTGCTCGGCGCACGGGAGCGCGCCGGCCGGCCTTGTGGCGCCGTTATTGACGCGACCCACGGGAAAAGTCAATCACTCGTTTAAATCAATCGAACCATTGATATCCTCGCCAGCCCGTGCTAGCAAGGGTCGAATGGATGCCTGCATCCATCTGCAAGGACCCAAGCATGAATCAGATCGCCAGGCCGAAAAAGCTCGCGGTGTCCGGCGCGCCCGGCGAACGGGCGCGCTCACGGATTCTTGATACCGCCGAGGATTTGTTCGCGCGCGAGGGGCCCGCGGCGGTGACCTTGCGCTCGATCGCCGCCGCCGCGCAGGTGAACGTTGCGGCGGTCAATTACTACTTCGGCTCCAAGGAGAACCTGTTCGAGGAGATGTTCCTGCGCCGCATCATCCCGCTGAACGAGGAGCGGCTGACGCGGCTGGCGGACTGCGTGGCCCGCGCGAACGGCGCGCCCCCGCTGGAGGACATCGTCGCGGCCTACGTCCTGCCGGCCTTGCGCCTGACCGACGCTGCAAGCGCGAGCGCCCGCGCGATCGTGGTGCAGTACTCGTTGGGCAGGGTTCTTGCGATGCCCGAAGTCAACGAGAAGCTGGCCCGCTATTACGCCCAGGTCCGCGAAGAGTTCGTCGCTGCCTTGCTACGCGTGCTGCCGCATCTGGCGCCTCATGAAGTGGTCTGGCGATACTACTGGATGGGCGGCAGCTTGATGGTTGCCCTCGCCGTCCCGTCCGCAACGCCCGGTTCGCCGCTCTCCGCGGCAACGCCGCCAGCAGCGACCGGCACGATGGCGGATCATCTGATCGCGTTCCTGGTCCAAGGCTTCCGCGCCTCACCCGTTCCGAAGCGGCAACGAAATCCGGGGGGAAAGAAGGCCGCTGCCGGCGGAATATGAGGGACACTCAATGCGTGATCGCTTCGAGCTGCATCCCCCTCGTCCGCGGGCCGAAGCCGCCGATCGAGAGCACCACCATCGCCATGCAGCCCACGATCAGAGTGAACACCCCCGTGGTGCCGAACTCACGCAGAGCGAAGGCGATCAGGAAGCCTGAGAACATCGCCCCCAGCCGGCTCATCGAATAGACGAAGCCGACGGCCATCGCCCGCACCCGGGTGGGGAACAGCTCCGGCTGATAAGCATGGAAGCCGAACGACATGATGTTGCTGCACAGCGTGATCCCCACGCCGCAGCAGATCAGCGGAACCATGCCGTCGACCTGCGAGAAGGCCAGGCCGAAGGCCGCGATCCCCGTCGCGCCGAACACGATCACCCATTTGCGCTCGATCTTGTCGGCGATCGGCACCGCCAGCAGCGGTCCGATCGGATTGGCGATGGCGATGATGAACGAATAGAGCAGGCTGTGCGTGACGGTGATGCCGCGGGCGACGAGCAATGTCGGCACCCAGCTCGCGAAACCGTAGTAGCCGATCGTCTGGAAGAAGTTGAACACCATCATCATGATGGTCCGGCCGCGATATTCCGGCGTCCAGATGTCGGCAAAACGCGGCCGCGGCGCGGGGACCGGCTCGACGGCCGGACGCGGCGGCGGCAGCGGCGCGCCGAGGTCGGCGGCGACCTGCGCCTCGATCCGCGACGTGATGCGGTCAGCCTCTTCGAGCCGGCCTTGCTGCCCGAGCCAGCGCGGGCTCTCGGGCACCGCGATGCGGATGAACCACACGGCGACCGCCCCCGCCGCGCCGATCAGGACCACGAACCGCCAGCCGTCGTAGCCGAACGGCGTTGTGGGCACGAGGAGCCAGGACAGCAGCGCCACGACGGGGACGACGCTGTACGACACGAGCTGGTTGAAGGCGAAGGCGCGTCCGCGGATGTGCGCGGGCACCAGCTCGGCCAGGAAGGAGTCGATGGTCACGAGCTGCACGCCGATGCCGACGCCGCTGATCAGCCGCCAAAGATTGAGTCCGGTGGCGGTCGTCTGGGTTGCCACGACGATGGTGGCGGCCGAGTACCAGAGCAGCGACAGCGTGAAGATGCGCCGGCGGCCGAACCTGTCGGCAAGGGAGCCGAACGCCAAGGTGCCGATGAAAAGCCCGGCGAAGGTCGCGGCGATGAAGGCGCCCAGGCCGGAGAAGCCGAAGAATGAGCCGGTCGTCTGCGCGAGGATGCCGCTTTTCACCAGTCCCGGGCCGACATAGGCGGTGAAGAACAGGTCGTAGAACTCGAACCAGCCGCCGAGCGACAGCAGCACGACCATGATCCAGATGTGACGCGTGGCGGGCAGCCGGTCGAGCCGCGCGTTGATGGTTCCGGCCGTCACGGCCGGCGGCGCTGCCGCGACTTCGAGCGGAGCGTCGGCGTAGAGGGGCATATCAGTCATGTCGTTTCCTCCTCGCATTCATCGAATGCGTCCGGTTAGTGCGTTGTCCTGATGCGATCCGACGCGTGCGTGAAGCTGTCGACCCCGTAGAGGCGCTCGGCAGTGCCGCGAAACAGGGCGTTGCGGTCCGACGGGCTCGCCGCCCGGGTCAGCCGCTTGAACGCGTTCCAGCAGGCGCCGTAGCTGTACGAGCCCTTGTCGACCGGGAAGTTCCTTTCGAACAGGCAACGGTCCGGACCGAAGGCTTCGATGCAGGTCTCGACGTAGGGGCGCCAGGCCGCGGCGAGGTGCTCGGAGCTGGGCGGGTCGTCGCCGCGTTCGAAACCGAAGCCGTTGATCCGCATGCCCAGGCCGCCGATCTTGACGTTCACGTTGTCATGCCGGGCGAGCGCGCGGATGTCGCGCGACCACTCGGCGAGGATGTCCGCCCGGCGGCCCGCGTAGGGGCCGATGCCGAGGATGCCGCCGCAGTGGTTGAGCACGATCGTGGTTTGCGGGAAGGCGTGCGAAAGATCGGCCAGCTCCGGAAGTTGCGGATGGAACAGCCAGGCCTCGAACAGCAGGCCGAGCGGGGCGAGGCAGGCGAAGCCTTCGCGGAAACGGGAGTCGGCCAGCATGCGTGCCGGGCCGGCGCTGAGCGGGTTCGTCAGGCTGCTGTCGGCGTCCCAGGTCGTGATGTGGCGGACGCCGCGGAAGCGTCCGCCGCCGGCCTTGAGGTGGGCGTACAGGACGTCCTTGACCCCAGCGCCGAGCCGCAGGTCGGCGTGGCCGATGATGGCGGCGCAGACGCGGGTCTCGCCGTAGCGTCCGCTCGCGGCCATTGCGGCGATGCCGTTGGCGAACTCGGTTTCGCCGACGGGGCGCAGCGCGGGCGGGCCGTCGGCGCGGTACATCGCCTGGCATTGCATGAAGGCGGTGGCGACGATGCGGTGGCCGGAGGTGCTGATGTCGGCGAGCAGCTCGTCGAACAGATAGCGCCAGCCGGGCCGGTCCCAGAGGTGGTGATGCGCTTCGAAGATCGGCAGGTCGGGTTCCGATGCGGGCTCGACCAGCCGGTCGAGCCAATCCTGCCGCACCGCGAGGTAGTTGGGGCCGGTCACGGCGCGTACGGGCGTTCGGGCTGGCCGGTGTAGCGATACGGGATGCTCGGCGGCATCGGGCCCTTGATGCGGCCGCCCTGCTGCGTCTGCTCCCAGGCGTGCGCGAGGATGCCGACCGAACGCGAGAGGATGAACAGACCGCGGCCGAGCGGCGGCGAGAAACCGAGCTCGGCGTAGATGACGGCCGTCGCGCCGTCGATGTTCATCGGAATGCGGCGGCCCTTGCGGCGCTCCATCTCCACCTCGACGCCGCGGCCGATATCGGCGCAGCGGCCGGAAACCGTGCCCTTGGCACGCGCGGCATCGACGAGGCCGAGCAGACGCGGTGCGCGGGGGTCGATGGGATGGAAGCGATGGCCGAAGCCGGGGATGATCTTGCCGTGCGCTACGGTGAAGCAATCGACGCCCTCGCTGACTGCCGCGGCGAGTTCCGCGCCTTCGCGGATGCGGCGGTCGATGTCGTCATACAGCTCCATGCATTGCTCGCCGGCGCCGCCGTGCACGTCGTCCAGCACGTTGATGGCGGAGGCCATCGCGCCGTTCAGCGGCAGGCCGCAGGTGACGGCTATGCGGCCGATGGCGATGGACGGCGCCTGCGGGCCGTGGTCGACGGCGGCGACCAAGGCTGCTTCGAGCAGCGCGCCCTGCTCGGCGGATGGCAGCTCACCGCGCAGCATGAGCCAGATCATCTGTGGGAAGCTGATGTTTCCGATGAGCTGCTCGATCGGATATCCGCGGAAGCGGATGATGCCCGGCTTCATGTCGATGATCGCGGTGGACCACCAGTCGGTTGCCTTCTCGATCAGATCGGCCGGGTTCGCGTCGGTCATCGTATGTCTCCCGCTGATGTCCTGAGACCTCGGGGTTTCGTGCTGCAGTTCCTCAGCTAGGCCGCGCAGGACCGCCTAGCAGCCTGTCGGAGTTAAGCACAAACCACG
>DATEQV010000213.1:0-6053 GCA_035272265.1 Acidisphaera sp.
CCCGCCGAGGTGACCAGCCGTATCGGTCAGTGTTCGGCTGGCCATTCTGCCTTCGCCACTGCGTTGGAGGCTCGGCCCTCGGGGATACACACTTTCGAGGCCACAATGCGTTCACTCTTGTTACGGCCCGGTGACTCGTAAGCTCCCCTGGGGAGGCCTTGTCGATAGGCTTCGAAGGTTCGGTTTCCCTCTCCTCCGCTATCCAAACTACGGGGCTCTGACTTCTACCCCGGCAGGACTGACTCCTGCTGAACACGCCAGCCTTCTCTGGACACACAACGCGATCGAGTGGATGACGAAATCGAGCTGCCCCCACTCCGCGCCGATCCGCTCGAACACCGCCTCCAGCTGCCCCGGAATCTGCACGTCCAGCGGCATCACCAGCGAGGCGTCGATCTGCTCGGCGAGCGGCCGGACGTACGGCTCCGCTTTCTCGTTCAGGTAGGTCACCGCCAGCTCGGCGCCGAACGCGCGCAGCTTCGCGGCACAGCCAAACGCGATGCTGTCCTGGTTGGCGATGCCGACGACCAGCCCCCGCAGTCCGGTCAGCATGTCGCCGACGCGTGTATCGGGGTCCCAGACCTTGGGCAGCGGGTCGATGGGCAGCGTTTTTGACATCTGGCAGACCTTCTCAGCTTGTGGCGACAGAACTCACGACGCCACCATAATACGGCCTATGCTGCGCTGCGGCATGCGTCCGTTCTATGACCCTCGGCCTGCAGTTGCGGTCGTCGCGCGGCCGAACTTGATAATGGGCTTTATCGTGATACGTTAATTCAGTGGACATCAGCTTCGACCCGGCGAAGCGCGACCAGACCCTACGCAGCCGCGGGCTGGATTTCGGCGATGCCGGAAAGGTGTTCGCGGGATGAACGAGCACCATCCAGGATCTGCGCAGGGATTATGGCGAGGATCGCTACATCACGATGGGACGGCTTGATGGCCGATGTGCCGTGATCGTCTGGACACCGCGCGGCGGGACGCGGCGCAGTATTTCGATGAGGCATGCACATGCAGAAGAAGAAGCAAACTGGGCCAGCGGCCTGGACCGACCCTGATGGCGCCCCGCTGATCACCAAGGAGATGCTCGACGAGGCCGAGGTCTTCGACGGCAACACATTCGTCCGCCGTGGTCGTGGCCGGCCACGATCCGAGAATGCGAAAGAACAGATCAGCGTCCGGATCGACCGCGCCGTCCTCGCGAAGCTTCGCAAGGCCGGTCCGGGGTGGCAGTCGCAGATCAACGAGATACTGAAGCGGGCGCTTGCGGACGACGATGAGCGCAAGCGAACGACGCCCGCACCAGACAAACCTTTGGTGACCGCTCCGGTACGGTCGGTGTAACCGGGGTGACGATCGCGCGGCAGGCGCCCGTTAGCTCAGGGCGCCCCGCCAGCCTGCCGCAGCGCCGCCCAAACACGCTGCGGGGTCGCGGGCATGTCGATATGCGTGATCCCCCGCTCGGCCAGCGCATCGACCAGCGCGTTCATCACCGACGGCAGCGAGCCCGCGCAGCCCGCCTCGCCGCACCCCTTGGCGCCGAGCAGGTTCGTCGTCGCCGGCACCGGGTGCGAGCCGACCGCGAACGACGGCGCATCGCCCGCGCGCGGCAGCGCGTAGTCCATGAACGAGCCGGCGAGCACCTGCCCCTCGTCATCGAAATGCGTCTGCTCGAACAGCGCCTGGCCGATGCCCTGCACGACACCGCCATGCGCCTGGCCCGCGACCAGCAACGGGTTCACCACCGTTCCGAAATCGTTGACCATCGTGTAGCGCACGACCTCGGCCACGCCCGTCTCGGGATCGACCTCGACCTCGGCGATGTGGCAGCCGTTCGGGAATGCCGACGGCGCGCCCTTGTGGACATGCGCGACGTCCAGCGTATCCGCAACACCCTCCGGCAGCGTGACACCCGCGCGCAGGCGCTCGGCCAGCTCCATCACGCCGATCGCGCGGTCGGTGCCGGCGATGCGGAAGATGCCCGCTTCGAACTCGATGTCCGCCTCGGCCGCTTCCAGCAGATGTGCTGCGATCGCGCGGCCCTTTTCGATGACGATCTCCGACGCCTCGATGATCGCCGCACCACTCGCCATGATCGACTTCGACCCGCCGGTGCCGCCGCCCGCAATCAGCTCGTCGCTGTCGCCTTGTAGCAGGCGGATGCGGTCGAACGGCACGCCCAGCTTCGTCGTCAGCACCTGCGCGAACGGCGAGGCGTGGCCCTGGCCGTAATCCAGCGTGCCGGTGATGATCGTCACGCCGCCGTCCGCCTCGAAGCGGATGCCGCCCATCTCGTTGGCCGGCGGCGCGGTGACCTCCAGATACTGGCCGATGCCGCGCCCGCGCAGCTTGCCCCGCGCAGCACTCTCGGCGCGCCTGGACTCGAACCCGTCCCAGTCGGCCTCCGCCAGCGCCTGATCGAGAACGCCGGGAAAATCGCCGCTATCGTAGCTCATGTCCGACGGCGCGGCGTACGGGAACGCCTTGATGTGGTTGCGGCGGCGCAGCTTGACGCGGTCGATGCCGATCTGCCGTGCGGCCGTGTCGATCAGGCGCTCCATGTAGTAGTTGCCCTCGGGCCGCCCCGCGCCGCGATACGGACCCACTGGCGTCGTGTTGGTGAACACCAGCTTGGTCGCGACCTCGATCGCCTCGGTCGCATAAACGCTGACGACGTTCTTCACCGCATTCACGGTGGCCGGCAGCACGCCGAAATTGGCGTGGTAGGCGCCGAGATTGCCGTAGCCCTGCAGCCGCACGGCGAGGAACTTGCCGTCCGCATCCAGCGCCAGCGACGCGTCCATCTGGTGGTCGCGGCCGGCGCCGTCGGACAGGAAGCTCTCCGTCCGCTCGTCGACCCACTTCACCGGCCGGCCGAGCTGGCGTGCGCCGAGCAGCAGCGGGAAATACTCGGGATAGGCGCCGGCCTTCATGCCGAAGCTGCCGCCGACATTGCCGGTGAGGATGCGCAGATCCTTGCGCTCCACGCCGAGCACGGCACGCACGTTGTCGCGCAGCCCGAAGACGCCCTGGCAGCCGACGCGCAGCACGTAGCGCCCGTCCTCCCATGCGCCGACCGCGGCGCGCGGCTCCATCGCGCAGACCACCACGCGGTTGTTGCGGATCGACAGCCGCACGACGTGCGCGGCGCGGGCGAAGGCGGCATCGACCTTCGCCGTGTCGCCGTAATGGAAATCCACCGCGACGTTGCCGGGCACAGTGTCGTGCACCAGCGGCGCGCCCTCGGCGACCGCCGCGTCGACCGTCGTCGCGGCGGGCATGGCCTCGATGTCGGGCACCACCGCCTCGGCCGCGTCTTTCGCCTGCTGCAGCGTCGCGGCGATCACCGCCGCGACCGGCTCGCCGACGAAGCGCACCCGGTCGGTCGCCAGCGGGAACTGCGGCGGACGGTGCATGTCGGAGCCGTCGCGGCTCTTCCACGGCAGGCCCGACGGCAGGCTGCCGATCCCCGCCGCCTGCAGGTCCGCCGCCGTCAGCACCGCCAGCACGCCGGGCATGGCCCGCGCAGCCTCGGTATCGATCCCACGCAAGGCGCCATGCGCGATCCGGCTGCGGACCATGACAGCCCAGGCCTGTTCCGGCAGGTCGATGTCCGCCGTATAGCGGCCCTGCCCGCGCAGCAGCACCGGGTCCTCCTTGCGCGAGACGGGCTGCCCGATGGCGAACTTGCTCAGCGCGAGGCTGGTCGCGTCGAAAGGTGCGTTCATGCGTGTCTGCCTTGTGCCGGCGGGGTGGGATACAGGGAAAGGTGGCGGCGGCAGGCCGGGACGACAAGCTTACAGTCGCCGCTCCCGCCATGCCGGCCACGCCACGGCCAGCACGACCAGTTGAACGGCCACGCCCAGCGACACGCAGCCGGGCCAGCCGAACCGGTGCCATAGCCCGGCCGGGGCGATGCCGCCCACGCTGCCGCCGATGTAGTAGCAGGTCACGTATAGCCCGACCGCAGCGGACCGGGCCCGGCTGACCGCAACGCCGGTGAAGCCGGTCGCCAGCGCCTGCTCGATGAAGCCGCCAGCGGCCATCAGCATCAGCCCGGCGACGATCGCCGCCAACGAGTGCAGGAGCGTGACAAGCAGCCCCGTCACCGCGACCGCGACCGAAACCGCCAGGATCGGGCGACGCCCGAACCGTGCGGCGCCGCGCATCGCGGCGGGCGTCGTCACCAGCCCGACCAGATAGACGACGAACACGGAACCCAACGCAGCCGGCCCGAGCCCATACGGCGGCGCGGCGAGCAGGAAGTTCGCATAGGTGAAGGCGTTGACGAACGTGAACAGCACGCCGAAGCCGACCAGACAGGTCGCCAGCAGACGCGCGTTCGTCAGATGGTCGGCCAAGCCGCGCAGCGTGTCCGCCAGGCCGCGCACCGGGCGGAACCGCCGCTCCCTCGGCAGCAGGACCGCGACCAGCCCGGCCGACGCCGCCGTCAGCGCCGCAAGCACCAGGAACCCGAAGCGCCAGCCCGCCTGCTCGGCCGCGGCACCCGCGAACATGCGCCCGGCGAAGCCGCCGATGATCGTGCCCACCGAATAGGTGCCGGCAAGCCGGATCGTGTCCGCGCCCTCCGTCTCGTCGCCGATGTAGGCGATCGTGACGGTGAAGATGAACGGCAGGGTCAGGCCCTGCACGAACCGCCACGCGACCAGCCAGCCCAGCGTCGGCGCGAGGGCGACGAGCACCGATGGCACGACGAGGCCGCCGGCGGCGCCCACGATCAGCCGCTTGCGCCCCAGCATGTCGGACACCGAGCCCGCGAACGGCGCCACCCCCGCCACCGCCAGCAGCGTCGCCGTGATCGCCCAGGTGGTCGCCTGCGCGGACACGCCGAAGGTCTGCGCGATCAGCGGGAGTACCGCCTGGATCGCGTACATGTTCAGGAAGGTCGCGAACCCGGCGGCCATCACGCCGAGCCTTCGGCGCGTCGCGTCGGTCATGCTGGCGCCGCCCGCCCGGACGCCGTCAGAACCGGCGCTCATAGACGGTGATGACGTCGCCCGGCTGGACGAAGCTGTCCCGCATCGCCTTCCCCTCGGTCGCCTGGCCGCCGGTCGTGCGTACGATCCCCGCGTAGCCGGTGATCGCGCGATAGGTGAAGCCGCCACGGCCACGGCGCTGAGTACCGTCATACCGGGGTGATAGGCGTATTCGCCGGGCTTGTTGACCTCGCCCAACACGTAGATGTGGCGGTACTCGATGATCTCGACCGTGACACTCGGCTTGCGCAGCAGGCCGGCCTTGACCAGCGCGTCGCCGACCGCCGCCTCCAGCTCCGACGACGTCAGCCCGGCCGCCTTCACCCCGCCCACCAGCGGCAGCGCGATCATGCCGCTGTCATTGACCCGGAACTCGCCGGTCAGCTGCTCCTCGCCGAACGTGATGATCCGCACCTTGTCGCCCGGCCCGAGCCGATATGCGGCGATGTCGGGCGAGGGCAGCGGCGGCAGGTCCGAGCCCTCGCCGCCGCACCCGGCGAGCGCCAACGCGGTCAGCCCGAACATCAGGGTTCGCCGGCGCATCCGCAGCGTCCGATTCGATGGGGCTTTCAGAATGCCTGCACGCCACGCGCAACGCCACCGCACGTAATACAACCATTGGTTGACGCCGCACCCGTTTCGGTATTAACGAAAGGTTGAAATCTCGCAGCGTGCGGGAGGGGTGCGAGGTGCTGGATCGCCCTGGGCAGGTCCCGATCCAAGAGCGGCGGACGCGGGTCTACCCGCCTCTGCCGCCGGCCGATGCGGGCACGCAGGCGGTCAGCGTGCTGGCCGCCCTCAACCGGCACCGGGTCGCGCTGGCGGTCAGTATCCTCGCCGCCCCGATCCTGGCCGGCGTGGCCGTCTCCCGCCTGCCGCCGCGCTACACCGCCACGGGCACGCTGATCTACGAGCCCGCCGACTACGCCCCGCGCGAGCTGCAGAGCATCCTGCGCGTCGACACCGCGTCGGACGCGGTGATGGCGAGCCAGGCCGAGGTGATCCGCAGCCTGCCGGCCGCCGAGGCGCTGGAACGGCGCTACACCCTCACCCGGA
>DATEQV010000214.1:0-2120 GCA_035272265.1 Acidisphaera sp.
AACTTGTCGGTAAGCGAGACGTTCGGCGTCACCGTCCCGGCCGCCGCGCCGACGGTCACCGACCAGACCGCCAACCAGACCTGGACGCAGGGCCAGATCGTCAGCCTCGTGCTGCCGGCAAACACCTTCACCGATCCGCAGAACGAGAAGCTGACCTACACCGCCACTCAGAGCCTGAAAATGTTTCGTTGACTCGGCGGATTTCGCGAGTCAGCGGGAATCGGGTTGGTTAGAATCGCCATGGGCATCCTCATGGTGTTGTCGGAATGGCGCAGGAACATGATGCGGCGCTGATCGAAGGACTGCCGATCCAGTCGGCTCCGCAGCGGGCGAGCGTTGGGCTTCCGCGGCTTCGCACGGCGAATCGGCGGCAGGTTGCACTTCGCGCCGTGAACCTCGACTCCCTGGTGGCGCAGGAGCATCGGGTGCGTCTGGTCTGGAGCTTCGTCGAAGGGCTGGACCTGGCAGCGTTGTACGGCACGATCAAGGCGGTGGAGGGCCGGCCCGGGCATCCGCCGGCAGACCCGCGCATCCTGCTGGCGCTGTGGCTGTATGCAACCGTGCAAGGGATCGGCAGCGCCCGCGAAGTGGCGCGGCTGTGCGAGGAGCATATCGCCTTCCAGTGGCTGTGCGGTGGCGTCGGCATGAACGCCAAGACGCTGGCGGACTTCCGAGTGGCGCATGGCGCAGCGCTGGACCAATTGCTGGCCGATAGCTTCACCGCGTTGCTGAAGATCGGCGCGGCAAAGTTGGATCGTGTGGCGCAGGATGGCGTGCGGGTGCGGGCGGCAGCCGGAGCGGCGTCGTTTCGCCGGCACAGCACGCTGGAGGCCTGCCAGCAGGAGGCGGAAGAGCGGGTGCGCCGGTTGCGCGCCGAACTCGCGCAGGACCCGGGCGCGGCTAGCCGGCGACAGGCGGCGGCGCGCCAGCGGGCGGCGGATGACCGTGCGCGGCGTGTCAAGCAGGCGCTGGCGGTCACCGAAACCTTGCGGGCACAGCAGCAGGATCGGGCGCGTCACCGTGCCGAGCGGGAAGCCAGGAAATCCCCGGTCGCCCAGCCGGACGCGGCAAAGCCGGAACCGCCAAAGCCGGAGAAGGAGGCGGAGAAGGAGCCGCGGGCCTCGACCACCGATGCCGAGGCGCGGGTGATGAAGATGGCCGATGGCGGCTTCCGGCCAGCCTACAACGTGCAATTCGCCTCCGACACAACCAGCGGCGCCATTGCTGGCGTGGCAGTCGACAACAGCGGCTCCGACATGGGCAAGATGGCGCCAATGAGCGAGGCGCTCGGCGAACACTACGGCCGGCGGCCGGGCGAGCACCTGGCTGATGGCGGGTATGCCAAGCTGGACGATATCAAGGCGTTGGCAGAAGCCGGCGTGACGGCCTACGTGCCGGTGCCGACGCCACGCGACAAAACACGCGATCCGCACGCGCCGCAGCAGGCCGATGCACCTGCGATTGCAGACTGGCGCGAGCGCATGGGCACCGAGCAGGCCAAAGAGATTTACAAAGAGCGCGCGGCAACCGCGGAATGTTCCAATGCCCAGGCGCGTAATCGCGGGATGCGGCAGTTTGTCGTGCGTGGTATCGACAAGGTCAGGAACGTCGCCCTTTGGCATGGTCTGACCCACAACATGGTGTGCAGCTGGCGCCTGACGGTGGCATGATCGGCCGCCGCCAGGCGCGTCAGCGCCGTTGCCGGAATCGGCACAGTCTCGGCGCGGCTTGATCCAATCGCTCGGGTACGTCCTGGGGTTGTAGATCTGCCGGTCCCCGCTCTCTATCGTTGCTGACGATACGGACTTGCCGCCCAATCACGTGAGCCACTCAGCATTCCCATACCTTCGAGCCGAACCCTGCGTCCGTCCCGCCGGCGCCCGGATTGCATTACCCTTCTCGAAAGCCAATACATTTTCAGCCTCTCAGCGGTCTCGGCGTGTACCTGTCCGCCGGTGGCACACTCACCGATGCCGGGACGATCAGCGGGGGCGGCGGCACGGCGGTGTCGTTGGGCGGCACCGGCAGCAACCGGCTGGTGCTCGATCCCGGCGCGGCCTTCGCCGGCGTGGTCACCGCCAGCGCGAGCGCTGCCAACACGCTGGAACTGGCCTCGGGCA